>CALAQA010000066.1:0-12458 GCA_937889065.1 uncultured Alistipes sp. | reverse complement strand
CAGCCCAAAACGCTGGGCGAGAGCGTGCAACCTCGACCTACGTTGGCCGATCAGTTGGCTGCCCGTCAGCAAAGCTCGCTGCATCGCCCCGTCACCGACCTGCGTCGTGCCGTCAGCCTGAACGATAAGTTGCTGATGATTCGCGAACTCTTCAACGGCAACGGTGCATTGTACGAAATTACCATTCGCAAACTCAACGATTTCACCACCTTCGAGGATTGCCTGATTTACATCGCCGAGCACTTCGATTGGAATCCCAACAGCGACGGTGCCAAGTTGATGGTGGATTTGTTGGAGCGTAAATTCAAACAGTAATGGCAAAACTCTTTTTGGTGCCGACCCCGATCGGCAACCTCGACGATATTACGCTCAGAGCCATCAACGTGTTGCGCTCGGTCGATATGATTCTGGCCGAGGATACCCGCACCACCTCGTTTCTGCTGAAGCACCTCGGCATCGAGAAGCCGCTGCGCTCGCACCACAAATTCAACGAACACGCCACGGCCCAATTCTTTTCTGAAATGGTCGCCGCAGGTCACAACGTGGCCCTCGTCTCGGATGCAGGTACGCCCGGTATCTCCGACCCGGGTTTTCTGTTGGTGCGCACCTGTGTCGAACAGGGGGTTGAGGTGGAGACCCTGCCCGGTGCCACGGCCTTTGTGCCGGCATTGGTCAATAGCGGTTTTCCGTGCGACCGCTTCTGCTTCGAGGGCTTCCTGCCCCAAAAGAAGGGCCGTATGAAGCAACTGCAACGCTGTGCCGACGAGGAGCGTACGATGATTTTCTACGAGTCGCCCTACCGCATCGTGAAGTGTTTGGAGCAGTTTGCCGAGGTCTTTGGCCCGGAGCGTCCGGTGTCCGTTTCGCGTGAACTGACCAAGAAGTTCGAGCAGACCCTGCGAGGCACCGTAGCCGAACTCCTCAACCACTTCCGCAACAATGCCCCCAAGGGCGAATTTGTCTTGGTGGTGCAGGGTAAACCGACCAAACGCCGCCACGAAGAGATAACCGACGAAACCTCAGAAGAAGATGATTAAACTTTCGGATTTGAATCTCCTGCAACGCATCTGGCTGGAGGTGTTGTGGGCCTCGGTGTGGCTCTTTTCGGTGTTGCCCTATTGGGTGAAGTTTTATTTTTTTGAGCCGCTGATCTATTTTCTGTTGTACAGGGTGTTGCACTATCGCCGCAAGGTGATTCTCGAAAACCTCCGAAACTCCTTTCCCGAGAAGCGTGACGAGGAGTTGGAGCCCATTATTCGGGGCTTCTACCACAACCTCTCGGAGGTCTTTATCGGCACCTTCAATATGGCCCATATGCCCGATAAAAAGGTACGCCGTTACTATAAGATGACCAATCTGGAGGAGATTTTCCCCCATTGCGAGGGACGTGACATCATCGTTGCCTTCGCCCACCAGGGTTTGTGGGAGTTGGGGTGTTTCTTCTCGATGGATAACCCCAAATACGAGGCCATCGGTGTCTATCACCAACTGCGCAGCAAGGTGCTCGACCTCTTCTATCAGCGTCTTCGTTCGACCCCCTATTCCACGCCGGTGCAGAAGAAGGAGTCGATGATGTTCTACCTGCGCCATCGTGACGAGGGCGTTCGTGGTCGCCGCATCGCCTTCGGCCTGATTGCCGATCAGAATCCGCCGCTGCGTCCCGATGCCCATTGGTACACCTTTCTGAATCAGCCGACCGTCTTCTTCGACGGGCCCGAGCAGTTGGCCCTGCGCTACCACCTTCCCATCTTCTTTGGCGAAATGGTGCGGGTCGGAAGAGGTCGTTACGAGATGCGTTTCGAACTGCTCTACGATGGCGACGAGAAGTTGGACAAACACGTCATCACGGAGCGTTATGTCCGCCGTCTGGAGCGGATGATTTTGGAGCGGCCCGATCTTTGGATGTGGTCGCATCGCCGTTGGAAACACAAACCGCAAGATGCCGAAGAGTAAAGTCGTCATACTGAATTGGAACGGGGTGGAGCACCTCCGCCGTTACCTGCCGAGTGTGGTTGCTTCGGTGGGTGGCGAGGTGGGCGTTGTGGTGGCCGACAATGGCTCGACGGACGACTCAATGGCGTGGGTGCGTGCCGCTTACCCCGAGGTTGAGGTGGTCGAAATGGCTGAAAACTACGGCTTTGCCGAGGGCTATAACCGTGCCTTGCAGCAGGTCGAAGCCGACTATTACATCCTGCTCAATTCCGATGTCGAGACCCCGAAAGGGTGGGTTGAGCCACTCATAAAGTGCCTCGATGAACACCCCGAGGTGGCCGCTTGTGCCCCCAAGTTGCGCTGGACGGAGCGCCGCAGCGACTTTGAGTATGCGGGTGCAGCGGGTGGCTATATCGACTACCTGGGATACCCCTTCTGCCGAGGTCGTCTGTTGCGACACCTGGAGCACGACGAGGGGCAATACGACGACGAACGAGCCCTGTTTTGGGTCTCGGGGGCAGCCTATTGCTGCCGTGCGGAGTTGTTTCACCGAATGGGGGGCTTCGATGGCGATTTCTTCGCCCATATGGAGGAGATCGACCTCTCGTGGCGATTGCAGTTGGCAGGCTACGAGGTGCGCATCGTCCCCCAAAGTGTGGTCTATCACTACGGCGGCGGTACGCTCAGGACCGACTCGCCCCGCAAAATCCTTTTGAACCACCGCAACAACCTGGCTATGCTCATTAAATGCGCCCCCACGATGCAGTTGGTGGTGGCGATGTTGTTGCGTCCGGGGCTCGATTTGTTGGCTGCGCTGACCTACCTGGTGCAGGGCCATACCGAGAACTTCAAGGCCGTATTTCGTGCCTGGTGGGAGGTGGTCGGTTGGCGTAAGCGGTTGCTCGAACAACGCCGTCGCATCCGCTCGACGGTCCGCACCGAATCGAGCCATATCTATCGCGGCTCCCTCTTGGTACAGTACCTCATCGGACGCCGCCGTTACAGCGACTTCCTGCCTTAACGGCTTTTTCACACTACGCCGATTTCACGATTTAATTATTTCATCGATTTCAGCCATTCATAGGCCCTGAAATCGTGAAATAGTGAAATCGCTGAAATCAGCAATTCCTATTCAATTACTGAACATCGTACGACCCTCGGACGAGGTGAAGAGGGGTAGCGCACACCCCACGTCGGGGGGTGATGCTATCCTTGTAACTACCTGTGGTACACACCACTGCTGACCTAATAGGTACTTTTCGACCCGGGGAGAAAATGTATATACCTGCCCTGAGGGTTATTATATCCTTATATAACCCCCTGAGCGTAAGTCGTATATGATTGATTGTAAGACCGATAGGCTCGGCTGCGGCAGACTGCCCCGCCTCACTGTACCACAAAGATACAACATTTTGGGGCCGATGTCAAGTATTTTAGGGTAAAAAATTGAACATTTTGTGATATTTCACTTATTTCACCGATTTCACGGATTTCATTATTTCACGATTTCAAGGGGCACACCCCGTGAAATAAGTGAAATGTGAAATTGATTTTTAGATAGGGTCGCTATAAGTCGCTATAGGTCCTATAGGTCTTATAGGTCTTATAGGTCTTATAGGTCCTTATCAACCCATCCCGTCCTATTGAGGGAGTGAAGCGACCGAAATATCTCTGGTAGTCGTCCTGCCTCGAAAGAGATTCTTCACTAACGTTCAGAATGACGACCTTTGAAAGAGCTTAAAGAACTTAAAGAGATTAAAGAAGCGGACCTATAAAAACCTTAAGCTCTTTAATATCCTTAAAATCTTTAATTTCCTTATTCTCCCACCTTTGCAGCACGGGTTACATTTTTGTAACCCGGCCTATAAAGACCTATGGGACCTATAAGACCTATGGGTCGTTATAAGGTGCTGACCTAATCCCCATAACGACCTATAATGACCTTAAAAGCCCCATAGCGACCTTACCAAACCTCCCCCTCCCAATTTTGAATTTTGCATTCTACATTTTGAATTTGTTTTGTACCTTTGCCCTCGTTATGATTAGTTACAAACGACGCACACTCAAAAACGGCCTGACGGTGCTGGTCAATCGTGATCGCTCATCGAAACTTGCGGCCGTGAATCTGCTCTACAAGGTGGGGGCTCGCAACGAGTCGCCCGAGCGCACGGGTTTTGCCCATCTGTTCGAGCATCTGATGTTTCGAGGCACAAAGCAGGTACCCATCTACGACCTGCCCGTACAGATGGCCTCGGGCGAGGATAACGCCTTCACTAACAACGACTATACGAACTTCTACCTGACCCTTCCGGTCGGCAACATCGAGACCGGTCTGTGGCTCGAAAGCGACCGTATGCAGGGGTTGGACATCACCGCCGAGAAGCTCGAAACCGAGAAGCGGGTGGTCATCGAGGAGTTCCGTCAGCGTTACCTCAACCAGCCCTATGGCGACCAGACGATGCTCTTGCGCGAGTTGGCCTACACGACCCACCCCTATCGGTGGAGCACCATCGGAATGACCCCCGACCACATCGCAGCCGCCACGCTCGAAGAGGTCGAGGCCTTCTACCGCACCCACTACCGCCCCTCAAATGTGGTGGTGGGGCTCTCGGCCGACCTGGAGGAGGAGCAGATGCTCGATATGGTGGAGGCGTGGTTTGGCTATATTGCAGACACACCCGTCGCCGTGCAACCCTACCCGATGGAGCCGCCCCAGACTGCCCCCCGCCGCCTGGAGGTGGAGCGCAACGTGCCCGCCACGACCGTCTCGCTGGCCTACCCGATGGGCGACCGTCGTTCGGCTGATTTCTACACGGCCGACCTGGTGTCGGACCTGCTATCGAGTGGCGATTCCTCGCGTCTGTATCAGCATCTGGTCAAGGAGCAGCGGTTGTTTGCCTCGGTGAATGCCTACATCTCGGGCGATGTCGATCCGGGGCTCTTCATCCTCACGGGCCAACTGCTGCCCGACACCAAAGAGGAGCAGGCCATCGAGGCGCTGAAGAGCGAGGTCGGGCGCCTCGGCAACGAAGGGGCGACGGCCTACGAGTTGGAGAAGGTCAAAAATAAGTTTGAGGCCAACACCCTCTTTGGCGAGCTGAACGTGATGAACAAGGCGATGAACCTCTGTTATTACGACTTCCTGGGCGATGTCTCGCTCATCAATCGGGAGGTGGAGATCTACCGCAGCATCACCCCCCAACGCATCCGAGATTTTATCCTCCGTACCTTCCGTGAGGAGCAGTGTTCCACCCTTGTCTATCGTGCCGCAAAATGATACCGCAACTGAAGACCATACAGCCCACCATCGACATCGCCAATGCCGAGGTGGTGACCCTCCGCAACGGAATGAAGCTCTACATCCTCTCCACCCCCGAGTTCGAGGTGATGCGCTTCACGGTGCTCTTTCGTGCCGGCTCGGCCCGTCAGCAACACCCCTTTACGGCCGCCTCGACAGTCAATCTGCTGGCCGAGGGGTCGGAGCGAATGACCGCCCACGAGATTTCCGAACAGTTGGACTACCACGGCTCCTACTTCGATGTCAATACCGACCGTGACTACGTCTATATCAGCTTTGCGATGCTCTCGAAGTTTGTCCGTCAGACGTTGGCCGTAGCCGAGGAGATTCTGCTGCGCCCCACCTTCCCCGAAGAGGAGGTCGAGACCTATCGTCAGAAGCGCAAACAACGCCTGGCCATCGAGCGCACAAAGGTCGATGTGCGGGCCCGTGAGGCCTTTGCCAAGGCGATGTTTGGCGAGAATCACCCCTACGGTCTCTCCTACCCCGAAAGCGCCTACGACGAGCTGCGACGGGAGGATTTGGTCGCCTTCTACCGCACCCACTACACCGCCTCGAACGGCTTTGCCGTCTGCAGCGGTCGGGTCGAGGAGGCCGAGCGGGAGGCCCTCATTGCCCTGCTGGAGCAGCTGCCCGAGGGGGAGCAGCCGACCCCCATCCCCTTTCCTCCGGTCGAGCAGACCCGTGAGGTACGACTCAAGCACGAGGGGGCGGTACAATCCTCCATCCGCATCGGCCGTCGGCTCTTTGGTCGTGAGCACCCCGACTTTGTGGGGATGCAGGTCGTAGCGGCTGCGCTAGGCGGTTACTTCGGTTCACGCCTGATGCAGAACCTGCGTGAGCAGCACGGCTACACCTACGGCGTGATTGCCGCTATGGTCAATTTCGAGCGGGAGGGTTACCTGGCCATCGCCACGCAGGTGGGTAGCGAGGTGACCGAAGCGGCGCTGCAAGAGATCTATCGCGAGGTGGAGCGCCTGCGCACGGAGGAGCTGCAAGAGGAGGAGCTGTCGCTTGTGAAGAACATTATGACGGGCGAGATGATGCGCATCCTCGACGGGCCGTTTGGCGTGGCGGATGTCACCATCGAAAACATCCTCTGCGGCACGACCAACGCCGTCATTGGCCAAAATGTGGAGCGCATCCGCAGCATCACCCCCCAAGAGGTGCGCCGATTGGCCGAAAAGTACCTGCAGCGTGAGGAGCTGATTACGGTCGTCGTCGGATAAGTTGAAAGTTGAAAGTTGAGAGTTGAAAGTTAAAAGTTAGGCTGTACGGTCTGACATAGCACAAACAAAAAGAGGAGATAGCCACCGTTTCGGCTATCTCCTCTTTTGTTGGGCAGCTGAAAAAAATCAACTTTTACTTTTCAACCTTCAGCTTGGCAATCTGCTCTTCGGCTTTGGCGACCAGATTGTCGGCCTGCTTTTGGGCCTCCCTGACCAACTTATCGCCGGCGGCCTGGGCAGCAATCTGGGCAATTTTACCCTTCTTGGCACCCTCCTCGATGAGCTTCGTGCGCTGTGCCTCGGCAGCCGCCACCAGCTTCTCACCCGCCGCACGGGCCTCGCTGCGCAGCTTCTCGGCCTGCTTCTCGATCTCGGCCGAGAGGCTCTCGCTGCCGGTCAGCTTCTGAATCTGCTCGTCCACCACATTCTTGACCGCCTCCTGGGCTGCCTCCTTCACACCGAGCTTGATCTGCGGTTTGGTGAAGGTGCCGCCAATGCCGACATTGACACTCGACAGCACACCACCGGCCGCACCCTCGGGCAGGGTCACCTTGGCCGTATAGTCGATGGTCTGGTCCAGACCCGTCGAGCCCGACAGGGTCATCTTCGTCTTACCCATCTTCAAATCGAAGGGCTGCGTGGTGACACGACCCTCCTTGACGGCAAACTTAATCAAGACATTCTCGGCCTCGATGCGGCTCAACTTGTCGTATTTGAGCATCGTTGCCAACTGATTCAGCACCTCGATGTTGGCCAGCTGAATCTTGGCCGACGAGAGCTGACCCGAGGCATTCACACTCGACATCACGGGCGACATCGTGCTATCCAAGGCGGTCGAGAGGTTCATCGACATCGAATAGACACCACCCGTCTTGGCAAACAGCGGCACGAGCTTCTGAACGAGCTCCAACTCCTTGAAGGTCTGCTGGAACGAGGCCTCCTTCAGCCCCAAATCGAGCGTAAAGGTGGGCTGTTCGACATTGGCCGTCGAGTAGCGACCCGAGGCCGTAGCCTGACCCTCAAAGAGTTTCAGGGCCAACTTATCGAGCGACAACGCCCCATCGGCCACACGCATACCACCCTCGACATCGGTGATGGTCATCTGCTGGAAGAGAATCTTCTTAAGCGAGGTCGTAAGGGCCAAATCCAGATTCTTCGGGATAATGATGGCCGACGACTCGGCAGGGGTCTCGGTCGGGGCGGCGGTCTGCTCCTCCGTGGCAGCCTCCTCGGCAGGCGTTTCGCTTGCCATCGACTCCATCAGTTGATTCAGATTCAGCAACTCCGACTTGACATAGAGGCGACCCGACAGTTTGTCGTCACGCAACAGCCAACCCAGGTAGTTGGTCAGCTGGCCATTAGCCACCAGATCGCTCTCGCCCACCTGCAAGGTCAGCTCGCCGAGGGTCATCGCCCGGGGCGTAATCGTGGCAGCGGCACGATTCAGACGTACGGGGGGCAGCGATGCCATATCCAGCCCCATCTGCTCCACCACGAAGGTACCCGAGGCCGAGAGCTGTTCGTAACGCTGACGCTCCAAATCGGACATACGGCCTGCCGCCTTAAGGTTGGCCGTAATCTTACCCGCCAACTCCATATCCTCCAACGGATAGACCTTCTCGATGGCACCCAAATCCAAATCGCCCTTGAGCGAGGCACGCAACTGCGGGTCGGAAATAAGATTCGTACCGTAGAAGGTGGCAGCCACCGAGTTGCCCGCCATATTGAGCGAGAACTGCGACAAATCGACCTCCGTCTTATCCATCACACCACCCGGATTCGAGACCTCGGCGGCAATCTGAATGTTCGTAACGGCCTGCGGCAACGATGCGTATTGGAAACGGCCATCCTTCACACGGGCATTGAGGGCAAAGGCGGGCAGCGATGCACCTGCCATACGCCCCTTGGCCCACGCCTCGAGGGCCAACGTACCGCCCGCCGTGAGCGAACGGAAATCCTTGGTATAGAAGGCCGGAATGAGCGACAACAGCTCTTTGAACTGCACCTCGTCGGTGCGGGCCTTGATGTCCATGGCCAACTCATCGTTCTCCAACAGCTGCGCCCAACCATCCAGATGGAGGCGGATGGCATTCAGTCGCAACGTATTGTCGTTGAGCGTATAACGATTATTTTTTAGATCGGCCGTGACCTCGGCATCCAGCCCCAGCTCGGCCTCCGACAGCATCGTCACCACGCCCGTCTTCACGTTCACACGCTCCAATTCGACCTCCAAATCCAACTCGCTTTCGTCGGCCGAAAGGTCACCACGCAGGCGCAAATCCAGCGGATCGACAGAGGCATACATCTTGGTCGAGTCGTCCTCGTAGCGCAACACGGCATCCGAGATACGAAAATCTTTCAGTGCCAGGCTGAACGACGAGCCCCCTTCCGCAGGGGCTGCCTCTTCGGTCGTCTCTTCGGTCGTCACCTCCTCGCCGCTCTCGGCCACACGCATCACGTCCCAGTTCACCGTACCATCTTCGAGTTTGTGGCCGTGCACACGCGGAGACGACAAGAGCACCTTCTTCACCTCGAAGCCGCCATCGCCCAACAGCGACAGGGGACTGACCACCACCGAGATGCGCTCGGCGGCGACAATCGTATCGCCCTCGAAACGCTCGACACCCACCAGCGTCAGCCCCTTCAGCTCCAACGAAGCGTTGGGGAAGTGGCGCAGGAGCGAGATATTGAGCTTCTCGAAATCGAGTCGGGCCGTCAGCATCTTATTGGCCTCGTTCTTCACGATAGTAGCGATTTTGCCGCTCAACAGCGACGGAGCCACCAGCAACACGGCAAAGAGTACCGCTACGCCGATGAGGAGTCGTTTTACACCTTTTTTCATCGTTCAAAAAAGTTTATTTGAGACAAAGTTACTCTTTTTCCGCAAAAAAAGTGCGACATCGCCCGAAAAATAGTAACTTTGTCAGGAAAAGAGAAAATTGATTTATGCGCAAACTGGTCATCATACCCACCTACAACGAGCGGGAGAATGTCGCCGCCATGATCGAAACGGTGTTGGCGCTGCCCGGGGAGTTCGATCTGCTCATCATCGACGACAACTCGCCCGACGGCACCGCCGAGGTGGTACGCAGCTACCAACAACGCCACCCCCAACGGCTGCACCTTTTGTGCCGTGAGGGAAAATTGGGGCTTGGAACAGCCTACCTGATGGGCTTCCGTTGGGGCTTGGAGCGGGGCTACAACACCCTCTCGGAGATGGATTGCGACTTCTCGCACAACCCCGAAGATCTGCCCCGTTTGGTCGCCGAGTTGGAGCGTGGTGCCGACGTAGCCATCGGCTCTCGCTATGTGCAGGGGGTCAATGTGGTGAATTGGCCGATGAGCCGCCTATTGATGAGCTACTTTGCCTCGAAGTATGTCCGCATCGTGACCGGGATGCCCATCCACGACGCTACGGCGGGCTTTGTCACCTACTCCCGCAAGGCCCTCGAAACCATCGACCTTGAGAAGGTGCGGATGAAGGGCTACGGCTTTCAGATTGAGATGAAATATGCGGCGTGGCGATTGGGCCTTAGAATCAAAGAGGTTTCGATTATCTTCACGGAGCGTCGCGAGGGGGCATCGAAGATGTCGGGCGGCATCTTTGGCGAGGCACTGTTTGGAGTGATGAAGCTGCGTTTTCGTAAAATTCGCCCTGCACAATAGCAGCCCACACAACGAAAAAGAAGCGAGGGTGTCCAGATGGGGGCACCCTCGCTTCTGCTAAATAATCCGAGCATTGAATTATTTGTTGCGTTTGAAGCTCACAAGCAGCAAGCCGCGAGCCGGAACCGTGGTCTTGTTCGACAACTCGACCTTTTCGCCCGTCAGCACATCCACACCCTCCGAGAGCGTGGGGGTAATCTCACGGAAATCCTCCCAGGGGAGCTGCTTGCGACCACGCGAGTTATTGACATAGACCAAGACGGCCTCCTCGTCGTTGTAACGGAAGTAGGCGTAGGTATTGTCACGGTAGCCGAAGTGGAGCGTACGGCCCGAGTGCAACACGGGCATCGTCTTGCGCCATTGGAAAAGTTTTCGGGTAAAGTCGAAGACCTCCTTTACGTCGCCCTTGCGGCCCGACTCCTCAAAGTAGTTCTCCTTATCCTCGGCCCAGCCACCCGGGGTATCGACACGCAGACCACCGTGACCCTGCTTCAAATCCTTTGAACGAAGGAAGAGCTCGTCGCCCGAGTAGAGCTGCGGAATGCCACGCATGGTAGCCAACAGCGCCATTGCAATCTTCACACGATCGACATTGCCTTTCAGTACATCGGCCGTGCGGTCGATGTCGTGGTTGCCCGTGAAGATCAACATCTTCGAGAGGTCGTGATAGACAAAGTCGTTCGACAGGGCGTCATAGACCTTGGTCATCCCCTCGCCCCAGCGCAGCGAGTCGCTCGGCAGCGCCGTCATAATGGCATCACGCAGCGGGAAGTCCATAATCGAGGGGAGGTGCGAGTTGAAGCCGTCACGGTTGGGGTTATCGCCCTGCCAATAGGCCAACTGCGGCACATTGGCCGTCCAGCACTCGCCCACGATGTTGAAGTGGGGGTACTCGTTGAGCACCGCCTCGCACCAACGGCTCATCGGCTCCTTCTCGTTGTAGGGGTAGGTATCGACACGGAAACCATCCAGGTCGGCATACTCGATCCACCACACGGCCCACTGCTTAAAGTAGTTCAGCACGAACTCGTTGTCCAGATTCATATCGGGCATCGAGGTGTCGAACCAACCACTCTCCTGCACCTCCAAGTCGTGCTTCGAGGCGTTGGGGTCCATATTGGTCGAGAAGAAGTTGTTGGTACGCACAAAGCCATCCCACTGATGTACCCAATCCTTGAACGGCAGATCCTTCATCCACCAATGGGCCATACCGCAGTGGTTCGTAACGATGTCCATCAGAATCTTCAGACCACGCTGGTGAGCCTGCTGTACATATTCACGATAGAGTTCGTTGCTACCCATACGGGGATCGATGTGGTAGTAGTCGGCACAGGCATAGCCGTGGTAGGAGTAGTTCGGCTCGTTGTCCAGCAAGAGGGGCGTGGACCAGATGGCCGTCATACCCAGGTCGGCAATGTAGTCGAGGTGGTCGATGATGCCCTGCAGGTCGCCACCGTGACGGCCGTGCAGATTCTCACGGTCGGCCTCCTCGGCCGTCGTGGGGGTGCTGTCGATGGTCGGGTCGCCATTGGCAAAGCGGTCGGGCATCAACAGATAGATGACATCCGAGGTGGTGAAGCTCTTGCGCTCGGCCGACCCCTCGCGGCGCTCGGCCAACGTATAGGGGACCTTGAACTGCTCGTCGCCACGCGTAAAGAGCAGATAGATCTCTCCGGCAGGAGCCGAGGCCTCGATCTCGATATCGAGGAAGAGGTAGTTGGGGCTGTCGGCCTTATGCACCTCACGCAAGGTAACCCCCTCGCCTACCAACTCCACCGCTGCAGCCGAGATATTCTCGCCCTGCACCAGGAGTTGCAGCGGGGTCTTCATACCAACCCACCACGACAACGGCTCGAGGCGGGTCACACGACCCTCTGCCTCGGCCACAGTCGTCACATCGACCTGCGTAGCCGAAGCGCACGAAATAGTTGCCATAGCGACAAACGGAATGATAAGTTGCTTAAAAATCATCCTGACTTAGTGGGTTTTATTTGGTCAGAATATAGTACTCCCAAGCGGCGAGTTTGTACTCCTTGCCGGCCTCGACGGTCAGCTTCTGGCCCGTCATGGCGTTGGTCCACTCACCGGCCTCGGCCACCGTGGCGATGACCGACTGCTCCTCGGGCGAGAGGTTGAACACCGACAGAACGGCATTGCCCTCAACCTTGCGGTGGAAGGCCAGCACAGCCTCGGGAACACCTACGACATACTCGGCAACACCACCCTTCTCACCGGCATAGAGTGCGGGATTATTGTGACGCAGGGCGTTGAGCGTGCGGTAGAGCTCCGTATATTCGTTCTTCTCCCAACCCGGGATGGGGTCCTTCTCGAAG
>CALAQA010000065.1:0-17601 GCA_937889065.1 uncultured Alistipes sp. | reverse complement strand
ACTGCTGAAGGTGCTGCTCCAGCCAGTCGATAGACTCGGCATCGAGGTGGTTGGTAGGCTCGTCCAGCAAAAGCACATCGGGCTGCTGCAACAGCAGACGGCACAGCGCCACACGACGACGCTCGCCACCCGACAATACGGCTACCGACTGGTCGCCATCGGGACAGCGCAGGGCATCCATCGCACGGTTCAGCACCTGATCCAACTCCCAACCATTGACGTGGTCAATCTGCTCGTACAGCTCGCCCTGCCGCTCGATGAGTGCATTCATCTCATCGTCCGACATCGGCTCGCAGAGCTTCATGTTGATCTCCTCGTACTCCTTCATCAGCGCTACCGTGGCGGCACAGCCCTCCTCGACCACCTCACGAACGGTCTTGGCATCATCGAGTTTAGGCTCCTGCTCGAGGTAGCCCACCGAGTAGCCGGGCGAAAATACCACTTCACCCTCGAAGTTTTTATCCAAACCTGCGATGATCTTCATCAGGGTCGATTTACCCGAGCCGTTCATACCCACGATACCAATCTTGGCACCATAGAAGAACGAGAGGTAGATGTTGTTCAACACCCGCTTCTGATTGGTGAAGGTCTTGCTGACCCCGACCATTGAAAAGATAATTTTTTCGTCTGCCATATGCTTCTTTTTATTAGTTTCTTTATTAAGTTACAAAGGTAGTAAAATTATTTAGAAATAGGCGAATGGAACCGAGCGAAAATGGCAACAAAAAAAGGAGCAACCCGCGATTGGAGTTGCTCCCGAAAGAAATTGGTTAATTTTCCTAGTAGTTCTGCTTCATCGGCTCGAAATACGACTGGGGATGCAGGCAGGCGGGGCAAGCCTTCGGGGCATTCTCGGCCTCGATGATGAAACCGCAGTTGCGGCACTGCCACCAGATCTTACCATCACGGTGGAAGAAGTCGCCATCGGTGATGCGGCTCAGCAGTTTCAGGTAGCGACGCTCGTGCTCGGCCTCGACCTTGGCGATGTTGCGGAAAGCGGCAGCTACTGCGGGGAAGCCCTCCTCGTCGGCTACATCGGCAAAGGCGGGGTAGAGTACATCCCACTCCTCGTTCTCACCCTGGGCGGCAGCCAACAGATTCTCGGCCGTCGTGCCGATTTTACCGGCGGGGTAGGTGGCCGTAATCTCCAAATCGCCACCCTCCAAGAACTTGAAGAAACGCTTGGCGTGCTCCTTCTCCTGCTCGGCCGTCTCCATAAAGAGACCTGCAATCTGCTCGTAACCCTCCTTCTTGGCTACCGAAGCAAAAAACGTATAACGGGTGCGAGCCTGGCTCTCACCGGCAAATGCCTTCAGCAGATTCTGTTCGGTCTTAGTACCTTTCAAACTCTTTTCCATAGTATTGTTGTTGTGTGTGTTGTTTGTTGTGTTTATTTTCGTAGGCAAAGATAAGCGGTTTTTTTGAAAATCCAACAAGATATTTCAATCAAGAGTTTTTATAGAGCCATAAGGAGGATTTATTCCCCTTTTTGGAGGTGTTGTTCGGTATCTTGTCGGAAGATGCGATAGGCCGTGCCGAGCGAAAGCGTGTCGGCCGCTGACGGGGGAAGGATTTGGTAACGATCCGCCTTATTGACCCACACGGGCAACGCCTCGCTTTCGTAGCTTAGGCGACCATCGGGGTGTTTCGTTACACGAATGCGGGCCAACAATCCGCCGTCGGTGTAGCGGCGACGCTGATTCGACACCAGATTGCCCAGCGAGTAGAAGCAGACACGGGACGAATCGGCCTCGTAGGGTTGAACCACGTGGGGATGACTGCCGATAATCAGATCGACCCCCCGGTCGTGCAGCCAACGAGCCATACGACGTTGCTCCCGATTGGGCGTTCGTTCGTATTCGATACCCCAGTGGACCAATGCCACCACCACATCGGGGCGCAGGTGCGAGGCGGCTCGCAAATCGGCTTTCATTCGCGTGGTATCCAATCGACCAACCGCCATCCCTTCGGGCAGCGGCATTCCGTTTGTGCCGTAGGTGTAGTTCAACAACACCAGACGGATGGAGTCTCGCTCGACAATCAAAGGTTGAAAATCGTGCTTTGAACGGTAGAGCCCCAGGTGGCGCAGCCCGACGCTGTCGAGTGCCGAGAGGGTGGAACGCACCCCCGAAGCCCCCATATCGAGGGCGTGGTTGTTGGCCAATGCCACCACATCAACCCCGGCACCACGCAATGCGTGCGCCAATTCGGCCGGGGAGCGAAAAAGGGGATAACCCTGGTAGGGCGGACGAAAAGCGAGGGTTGTTTCGAGATTGAGTACCGTCAAATCCGCCTCCTCGAAGAGGGGCTTCAACGCCGAGAAGGTGTGCGAAAAATCGTAGCCGTCGGCGGTTTTTGCGGCCGTGAGTTGGGGCGTATGGGCCATTACGTCGCCCCCAAAAAGTAGGGTCACAGTGCGTGGCTCAACGGGATCAGCCACAGGCGGTTGGGGCAACGGAGGATTACTCTCGACACACGCTGTCAAGAGTACCATCAAGCCATATAACCACCCGCCACGCATCGCCGTATTATGCTTTGCGTTGGCGCTTGGGGTTGGCCGGAAACCAGCCGCGCTCGACACGTTTGCGCTGATGGAACAGCTCGCCAATCGACCAGAGCGACGATGCACCCCAGACGGCCAAAAGGGTCGAAAAGAAGATGTCGTGCACCAACACCGAGCCGACAATCGACATTAGGCCCATCACCAAAAAGACCCACCAACAGCCGACACCGAAATGGTACTCGCCCTTGATGACCAACGGATGAAAAAGTCCGATGATAAGAAACGTGGCCACACCAATGGCCAAACCTGTCAGGTTGTAAGTTGCTAAAAATTCCGTCATAGTGGCGCAAAAATACGAAAAAACAAGAAAAGAGCAAAGCGAAGTTTGCTTTGCTCTTTTTATTCGCCGGCTTATTGGCTGTTAGAAGTTGTATTGCAGCTCCAGATTGACCCGGTTGGCGTGATTCTTTACGGCATCCATATTTTTGCGTGAGCCGTAGAGATACTCGGCAGCGATGCGACAACGGGGCGTGAGGGCATAGAAAATGTTGCCAAAGATGTAGGTGCCCGTCTTGTACATATCGGCCGTCACATACTCCGTTTCACGTTCGAGGCTCACCATCGAGTAGCCACCCGACACCCACATGCGGGGCGTAATGTTGAACTGAGCGGCAGCCGGCCATCCCCACATCGGCAGCGTCTCGATCGACTCGCCATTCGTGTTGCTGGGCACAAAGTCCAACCCCGAGCCGGTCAAATCCTGCAAATAGGGGGTGATGCCACGCCCATAGACGCCATTCATATAGAGGCGCATCCACGGAAATACCCCAATCGTACCACTCAACTGCACACCCCATCCAAAGAGGCTCTTGTTCTCATCGACCACGGCATTACGCACATAGAGCTGACGAAAGACGGCCGAAGCACGCAGGTGGCTGTCACGATTCTCGCCCCAGGCCCATTGCAGATAGATCGGAATATCGGGCACACGCTGACGCATTTCGAGGTACTTTTGGTTGTAGGTACCCGACACCGAGGGCATCTCAAGGGCCACACCCGCCTTCATCCGATCCTGCCAGAAGGGGAGTTCGTAGCGAATCATCGTGGCAAAGTTGAAGTTGTAGGCGTTGGGACCCTGAAAGTCGATGGTCATCGGAGCCGCCTCCAAGTCGCAGAAGGTGGTCACATCACGACCCAACGTCAGGCCGAGCATCGAGACATAGGCCGAACGCAGACGAGGCGTATAGCTCTTGCCCGAGCCGCCACGAAAGTCGCCATCGATGTAGATGACCACCTGCCCCAAGGTGTTGGTATTGGCGATACCTTTAATAAACACACGCGAGGTCGAGGCATCCATCAGCAACTGCTGACGGTTGTTGTAGTCGGCCGTCAGCGGAATGTCGTAGGGCACAAAGTCGAGGTTGTCGCTGATGCCGTCGAAGTCGTAGGCGGCACGCAGGGCCACAAAACCGCCAATCGAGAAGGAAAAGTTGTTGTTGCGGGTGGCAAAGATAAATTGCGGATGGTGGCTCTGCTGGAAGCCTCGGCGGTGGGTGTCGATGTAATCCTGCGTCGCACTATCCATCGTCTCGAGCCGCATGCAATTGCCATAGAGGGTATCGACCTCCTCGACGCCGATCAGATAGACGGTCGGCGAGTAGGTTTGGCCTTGCGCCCGATGAATCAAGAGGGTGCCGATGGCCATCAGCACAGTCCACAAGATGAGTCTTGGTGTTTTCATAAGCAAATGGTTTTTGAACTAAAAAAGTTTTCTTGCACCACTTTTGCAAGTTGTATGCCAAAAATAAGCTATCTTTGTGGCAGTGATGATTGACTATTTACTTCCCATAGCAACCCTCGTGATTTTCGTGGCCGACCTTTGGCGGGCACGACGAATCGACCACCAAAGCCAACCCCTTTGGTGGTATATTTCGTGGGTGGCGGTCGGCATCAACTGCCTGCACGCCGCCTTGAATATCGGCTACTTCGTGGATAATCCGTCGTGGTGGACACGCCTTGGAATGTGGATTGTATTGATTTGGATTTTAAGCGTTTCCACACGTTACCTCTATCTTTTCTTTCGCTGGATTAAGTGGCCGAAGGTGGGCATTTTGGCGGCCGCAACCATCGTATGCGTCTTGCTCTACGGCGTACTGTTGGGTCGCACGGCACTCTATGTAAAGCCCATCGAGGTCTGCTCGCATCGGCTTCCCAAAGCGTTTGACGGCTACCGAATCGCCTTCTTCACGGACCTGCATTTGGGTACGCACGTTAGAGAGGAGCGAGAGTTGGAGCGATTGGTCGAGCTAATCAATGACTGCCAAGCCGACCTGGTGCTCTTTGGGGGCGATTTAATCAACGTGCGCCATACGGAGCTTAACGAGCGGGCGATGGAGTTGCTCGGCTCGATTCGCCCCCGGGTCTATTCGGTCATCGGCAACCACGATGTGGGCACCTATATTCGGGACTCGATAGCCCTGCCGTTTGAGGTGAGCTACGCCCGTTTGTTGGAGCGAAAAGCACAGATGGGGTGGACCGTGTTGCAGGATTCGACCTGTTACATTCGCCGTGGCGACGACTCTATTTCGTTGTCGGGCTTTGCCTTCGATGCCTCGTTCAAGGAGCAACGCCACGACCGTAACCTCCCCATCACGGGGGCGGAGAGGGGTTTTCGAGGGGTGCCGACCGACCTCTACAACATCACCCTCATCCACCTGCCGCAACATTGGGAAGAGGTCATCGAGCGTGGCTATGGCGATTTGACCCTCTCGGGCCACACCCACGCTATGCAGATAAAACTTCCGTTGGGCAAGCAGTGCCGAGGGCTTTCACCCGCCCGTATCATCTATCCTCGCTGGAGCGGCCGCTACGACCAAGACGGACACACCCTCTACATCGGTGACGGTGTAGGCTACATAGGCTATCCGATGCGCATCGGAGCCCATCCCGAAATCACCTTAATCACCCTTCGACAATGCAAGTAATGTGCTCTGTGGCCACTACGGCCGATGGCTTTTTGGACGACACAACGCCCCAACGACTGGTCCTCTCCACCCCCGAAGATTGGGCTGAGGTCTATCGTTTGCGAGGGCAGCACGATGCCATCTTGGTGGGAGCCGAGACCCTCCGACGAGATAATCCCCGCCTGAAATGTTGCCCTACGAAGGTTTCGCTGACCGCCTCGGGCAACCTATCGTGCGAGTTGAGGGTCTTCGGCAGCGAGGGAAAGAAAATCATCTTCTCGCTCCGTCCGCTGCCCCAATTATCGGAGGTATGCGAGGTGGTCGTATTGAACGAGATTTCAGCGGCCGCCATCGTCACCGAATTGGAGAAGCGAGGCATTCGACGTCTCTTTGTGGAGGGTGGCTGCCGGGTCTTAAAGCTCTTCTTGGAGGCCGAGCTGGTCGATGTATTGCGTGTAGCGGTCAATTCCACCATCGTCGCAGGAGAGAAGGGGTATGCCCCGTTTGCCTTTAATGCCGAGCGTGCCATTTCGGTAGAGCAGAGCAATTTGGGCGGGATGGAGGTCTCGACCTATCGCTTGAAGGCCGACACCGAGGCCGAAGATCGGGCGTTGTTGCACGAGGCCATCGAGGTGAGCCGTCAATGCGTTCCCTCGCCGAGCTGTTATCGGGTGGGAGCCGTTATACGCACCCTCGATGGGGCTGTATTCACCGGCTACACCCACGAGACCTCGCCCACGCACCACGCCGAGCAGGAGGCCCTCAAAAAGGCGTTGGCAGCCGATGCCGACCTGCGGGGTGCCACCATCTACGCCTCGATGGAGCCCTGTTCGAAGCGTGCCAGCGAGCCGTTGAGTTGCTCGGCACTCATTCTTAAATACGGGCTCGGACGTGTGGTCTTTGCCGCCTACGAGCCTTCGAAATTTGTCTGTTGTGAGGGGGCTTTGCTGTTGCGGCAAGGCGGGGTAGATGTCCGAGTCTATACGGATATGGCCGACGAGGTGATGCAAATCAACAGCCACCTGAATCTTCAATAAACGACAAGAGGGTCTTGCAGCACGCAAGACCCTCTCTGGTTCAGCAGCAACCCACTAACGGGGGCCGGGACCCATCCCACGGCCACCCCCCGGAGGAGGCCCCATCATTCGGCCGTGTTGACGGAAATCTCGTTGCGCCGAACTTTCGTAGTCCGTCATATTGCGTGAGCCCTTCTTTCCGAACAAACGCAAATTGTAGGTAAATTGCAACATATAGTAGCGACCCATCGACAGGTTGGTCACGTTCTGCGTGAAGCCCGAGCCGGTGGTACGCGAGAAGGCGGTATTGTTCTGGTTAAACAGGTCATTCACACCCAGCAACACCTCGCCACGCTGATTCTTAAAGACCTTCTTACCGATGTAGAGGTTGCAGAGCATATAATCCTCGTTGTAGTCGTTCGTGATACCGAGATACTGCGAATAGGTGGCCGAAGCGGTGAAGGTGAAGCCCAGAGGCAGGACAAACTTCATCGAGGCGTTGGCCGAGTGGTTGAAGTACTTATTCTTCTCGTTGCCCGACACCAGCGAGTTGGTTGCCTCGTTGTAGGAGCCGTTCCACGAGAGGGTGAAATCGACCTTCTCGGAGATGTTCGAGCCCAAGACGGCACGCAGGAAATAACCCATATTCTCGGCATCATTGCGCTCACCGCCCAGAATCGACCCGTCGGTCTGGACCTGACCACCCACCATCGAGGGGGTCTTCGACCAATTCACACCGGCCATCACGTTGAAGTTACTCTTCAGGAAGCCGATCGGCAGACCGTAATTGACCATACCCATTGCACTCCACTGACCATCCAGATTGACGGGCATCGAGTAGTAGTTGGGCGAATAGGTGGTGGTCGTACCCTCCGTATCGGTCAGGGTGATGTGGATGGGATTCTCCTTCGAGCCCTGCACCAAGTGGGTTGCCGTGTAGTTCGAGGTGGTGGACATATGGCCCATCACCATAAAGGTGCGTCCCTTCTCCAGATTCGAGTTCACGTAATGGAAACGCACACTGTGGCCATACGAGGGCTTCAGGTAGGGATTACCACGTGAAATGTTCTGTGCATTCGACACATCATAGACATTCTGCAAATTCTGCACCGAGGGGGCATGCGTATTCGAATTGACAAACAGACGAATCGAATTTTCCTGGTTGATGTTGAACTGACCCATCACGAAATAAGTCAGGTTGTCGTAGTTGTGTTTGATGGGCTTATTCTCGCCGACACTCTGACCACTCAGCACCTGTCCCTCCAATTGAGCCGACTGGTAGTAGAGGTTGGCCACAAACGTATTCTTCTGCTTGGCATAGCGGAAACCCGGACCTACACGATGCTCGATGTTGGTACTTTCGTAGGTGTTCGAGAGCGAAGGATCGGGCAGCAGCCCTGCCGTCAGCCAATCCTCGGCCGTTACGAACGACGACTTGTTGCGCTCGTCGCTCTCGTAGTCGAAACGATACTGAAGACTGAGCTGCGTATATTTTCCGAGCGGCTCGGTGTAGGTAAACTCGCCACCCGTATCAAAACTCTTCGAGGGGGTGAGGGTACGTAGGTAGCGCAGCGAGGTGTAGGCGGCGGGATCCCACGTCCAGGGAGTGTCGCCCTCCAAGCCCTCCATCACCGTAGGACGCTCCTCTTGGGCGGCCATCTGGTTCGAGTAGCTGTTACGGGTATTCTCCTGATCCGAATAGCGGAAGTTGCCATTGAGGGTAATCGTTCGGCCCGTCTTGCCCAGCTTGGCACGATATACCAGGCGGGTGCCGAGGTTGTAGCCGTGACGCTCGGTGGTCGAATAGCTGTCCGTGCGGCTGTAACCGCTACCACCCATCTCGGGAGCACCATACTGCCAACCGTTGGTCATCGTCATCGGGTCGTTGGATTGGAAGCTGAACGAGGGACGAATCATCAGGTTGTGATTGTCGTTAATTTTCCACTCGATGCGGGCATTGAAACGGTGGTTGTTGGCGGCCGTCTCGGAGTTGCCGCGCGTCTGCAACGTGTCGAGCAACATCGGTGCCTCGTACCACTTGTCGGTCGTAGTACGGTTGTAGGTATCAGTGTTGTTGAAGAAGTAGCTGCCTTGGAAGGTGACCTGATCACGTTTACCCCACGCATCCGAGAGGTTCAGACCAATCGCATTAACAGTGGCAATACCGCTCTGGGGGCGCATCATATATTGGCCCATACCGCCGCCACGACCGCCACCGCCCGAGACACCCAGGATGTCCTCGAACGAGAAATTCTGCTGGTTGATGTTGTTGAAAAGGGCCAGCACCGAAACACGGGTGCCACCGTTGAAGATGTTGACATTACCACCTGCCAGGTACTTAAAACGGTCCTCGGCACCATCCTCTGCATCGTAGCCCACACCGGCATAGACCTTACCGAACTTACCCTGACGCATGTGACTGTGGGTGACGATATTCAGCGCCTTGTAACCCTCGCCATCGTCCATACCCGAGAACTCGGCCGCATCCGAAAGTTTGTTATAGACCTCGATGCGATCGACCGTCTCGGCCGGAAGCGACTTGATGGCCGTCGTCACATCCTCGCCGAAGAACTCCTTGCCATCAACAAAAATCTTCTTGACCTCTTCGCCCTGCGTCTCGACCTTGCCATCGCTGACCGTAATACCGGGCATCTTCTTCAGCAGCCCTTCGACATCCGAATCGTTGGCCACCTTGAAGGCACCTGCGTTGTAGCTCAACGTATCGCCCTTTTGCGAGGCACGAATCGCCTTGGCTTCCTTTACGACACGCTCGATCTGCACACCCTCTTTGAGCGTAATTTTACCCAGGTCGAGTTTCGACTTATCGAGCGTAAATTGCTGCTCGTGGGTCGTGTAGCCCATAAACTGCACCGAAAGGGCATAGTTGCCATAGGGGAGTGATTTAAGCACTACGGCACCCTCGTAACCCGAGGTGGTGTGGGTCGGCTTCTCGGGATTGGCCTCGGGGGTGGCCGAAATGACGGCACCAATGATGGTTTCGCCCGTCTCGGCATCAACAATCGTGGCCGTAACCGTACCTTTCTGTGCCATCGCCGTGGTAGCGAAAGCAAAGATGGCCACAATCATCAACAAACATCTTTTCATAGTCGAATTATATCAATCTCTTATTTTTACGAAATGAATGGACGAAGATACTAAAATCTCACTTTTTCGTGTTGTCATCGCGTGCGGGTGCGGGCGAATCGCCAAAAATGGGGTGCCAATCGCCCAATTGGCACCCGTTTTATGCTGTTATATTTTGGCTCTTGGCCCATTGATCGTTAGGGCATAGGGCGAAAGCCGTGTCCTGCACCTCGACGATGATTCATTGCGGGACCTCGGCCGTGAGGGCCATTACCACGCTCCACCATCTGCTCCCAACGCATAAACTGCTCACGATTCAACACACGTTTCATCATCTTGCGACGCTCGCTCTTGGCACGCTTCACCCCCTTTTCAATCGCCTTGCGATTGCCTTTGTAAAGGTCGCGGAGACGGGCAACACTACTGCGATAATCGGCCTCGATGCGGCGCACCTCCATCTTCTGACGCTCGTCCAAACGAAGCATCTTTGCCATACGCTCGAAGCGTTCAGCCTCCGTTCGTTGGCGGTCCATACGGCCACGCTCGCCCTGCTGGCGGCGTTGCTGCATCTCGCCACGTTGCATCTGCCCCTGGCCGTAACGACGCTCTCGAGCGCCATCGCTGAAATCCTGTGCCATTGCTACACCACCCATCAACAGGGCAGCCGCAGCCATCAACATTAACTTTTTCATCGCTCTATATTTTTTTAATTGGGGTCTGTAAATCTGTATTTGCTGTTTGGTTGCAACCTTTGCTTATACAACGTATTCAGTCCCGAAAAGTTAATGCCGAGAGGGGTGAAACAACAAAAACGGAGGGTGAATCGCCCTCCGTTGCTTACATTTCGACTATTTTATTCGGTACGAGTAGCCCGCAGCCACGCCTTGAACTCGGGAACTCGGGCCTTTGAAATGATGATTTTCTCGGGCGTCGGAACCGTAAGCGACAGGGCCAGTCGGCTGCCAAACCAGACCGTAATCTCTTCGACGGCTCGGCGGGAGATGATAAACTGACGGTTGGCACGGAAGAAATCGCCCTCGGGCAGGATGTTCTGCAACGCCTCCAACGTTCGGTCGATGGGGTAGGAAGCACCATCGAACCCATAGGCCGTCACTCGCTCGTTGGAGGTGTAACAGAAGGCAATTTGGTCACGGTGCAGCGGGATGATTTTATCACGCAGATGGACCAGGAAGGTCTCCTCGTATTGGCGTACGACCTGTTTGATGCGCTTGCCATACTCCTTGCGCTCCGAGCCGGTGAGACGCTCCAACTTCTCCATTGCACGATGCACGTCGGCCGCCGCAATGGGTTTCAAGAGGTAATCGATGCTGCATAGGCGGAAGGCATCCAACGCATATTGGTCGTAGGCCGTGGTGAAGATGACGGGAGAAGTGACCTCGACACGATCCATAATGCGGAACGACTCGCCATCGGCCAGGTGAATATCCATAAAAATCAGGTCGGGGGCAGGATGATTTTGCAACCACTCGACACTCTCCTCGACACTCTCAATCACATCGAGCACCAAGACCGTCGGGGCCTCCTCTTTGAGGATGGCAATCAGATTCTGGGCCGCAGCCGTTTCGTCTTCTATAATAAGGGTGCGTATCATTATTGTGCAGGTTTTTGAAGCGGTAAACGAACTAAGAAGGTCTTGCCGTCGTTCTCGACCACAATGTCGCAGTCGGTAATCAGACGCCAGCGTTTGCGAAGATTCTCCAAACCAATGCCGGTCGAAGGCTCGGCCTCCAACTTCGGAGCGATGGGATTCGAGATTTCGAGCCATCCATCTTCGGTGGTGCGAATCGTGACACGCAAGGGTTTGTTCTTGGTAATCGTGTTGTGTTTCACAGCATTACCAATCAGCGGTTGCAGCGAAAGTGCCGGCAACAACCAGGTCATAAACTTCTCCTCGACATCGAAATCAAAAAAGAGTTTGTCGGCGTAGCGAATCGAATACTGGTAGCTGAAGGCCTCGGCAAATGTCATCTCCTCACTCAAGGGGGTGAGGGTATTCTGCCCATTTTGAATGATGTAGCGGAAGGTGTAGGAAAGCTGGTCGATGTAACGCAACGCCTTGTCCGACTCCTTTTCACGCACCAACATCGAGAGTGAGTTGAGCGAATTGAAGAAGAAGTGGGGCGAAATCTGACCCACCAACACATTGTATTGGGCCGACAACGACTCGTTTTTGAGCTTCTCAACCTCGACATTGATGTGTTGCTGACGATAGACCAGCAGACGCACCCAAGCGAAGAGAATCGACACGCTGAAGGCCAACGAACATTTCAGAATCAGGTACGAGTCAAAGATGTTCGAGCGGGTGAAATTCAGACGCACACGCCCCTCGTACCAGTCAATGACGGGAGCGGCCAAATACATCAGTACGGTTACCGTAACAGCCAGCAACACAGCGATAAAAATCGAGTATCGGTCGTACTTTCTGCGTCTTACAATCCGCTGCACCAGGTTAATCAGCAGGTACGAAAGCAGCGTATAGAACAACATCTGCGTGATGACCTCCGTCGAGCGGGAAGGGTAGTTGTAGAAGGTGTTGTAGTCGAACTCCTCGCCATTGACCTCGAAGATGCGGTTGAGCCAATAGTGGCCACCCGATTTGCGCGGAGCATTGACATCGACCACCAATCGGTCGCCATCTGCCAAGCGGTACCAACGCACACGCTGTTGCGGCATATAGACGCTGTCACCCGAGGGATAGACCAGGTAACCGTGGCCATCCGACGAGAGCGACAAGACACCTTCGCCCGGATACTCGATATTACGCCCGGGGATGTTGGGTCGCCACTCGCTACGCTCATCGCCAAAGAGCAACATCATGTACGAGAAGTTGATGACGATGGAGATGGTCACCGCCGCCAACAGGTTGATAAGGGTGTCGGTCTTGCGGAATTTCTTCATAAAGTTTTGGTTGATGTTAGGTGGTGTAATAGGTTGGTTTATGCTCTATTCCTCGCTATACCACGAGGCGTATAACATATAGTCGCGAGCCGTTCGCTTTACGATTTGTTCGCTCTGCTCGGGCGAGATCTCCTTCACCTTTTTGGCCGGCACACCTGCATAAATCGAGTTCGGCTCCAACTCGGCATTCGACAGCACCAGCGCATTGGCCGCAATAATGCAACCCGAAGGAACGTGGGCATTATCCAGCACCGTAGCCCCCATCCCAATCAGCACGCCATCGTCGATGCGGGCACCGTGAATCGTGGCATTGTGGCCAATCGAGACGTCGCTGCCGATGATGGTCTGCGAGGGGCGGGGCGACTTGTCGTAAAGGGTGTGCAACACCGCTCCATCCTGAATGTTGGTGCGGTCGCCAATGACAATTTTATTTACATCGCCACGCAGCACCGCTCCGTACCATATCGAGCAATCACGGCCCACCGTCACATCGCCCAGCAACACGGCCGTCTCGGCCAAAAAGGTGTTTTCCCCCACCTGCGGCTCGTGGCCGCGTACTTTTCGTATAATCGCCATAATGTTTTGGTTTTCTTGTTGTTACTCCTCCTTTTTAGCGGCCTGCCAAACGGCTTCCATCTCGTCGAGGGTCATCTCCTGCAAGGTTTTACCTGCGGCCTCGGCAGCAGCCTCAATGGCATTGAAACGACGCTGGAACTTATTGTTGGTCAGCGCCAACGCCGACTCGGGATCGACTCCGTAGAGGCGGCAGGCGTTAATCAAAGCAAAGAACAGATCGCCAAACTCGGCCTCGAGGTTGGGTTGGTTGCCGGCCTTCATCTCGACCTCGATTTCGGCAACCTCCTCCTTTACCTTGGCCCAAACATCCTCTTTCTTCTCCCAATCGAAGCCTGCACCGGCCGCCTTCTGTCCCATACGCAACGCCTTGACCATTGCCGGCAGCGAGCGGGGTACACCGCCCAGCGTGCCGCTCTTGCGCCTCTTCTTGCGGAGTTTCAACGCCTCCCAATTGCGTTTTACCTCGTCGGGCGTATCGGCGTGCACATCGCCATAGATGTGGGGATGACGGTAGATGAGTTTATCGCACAGCGCATTGGCCACATCCGAGAAGTCGAAGGCTCCTTGCTCTTCGCCCATCTTCGAGTAGAAGACAACGTGCAACAGCAGGTCGCCCAACTCCTCTTTGATGCCCTCCATATTGCCGTCTGTGATGGCGTCGGCCAACTCATAGGTCTCCTCGATGGTGTTGCTACGCAGACTCTCGAAGGTCTGCTCTCGATCCCAGGGGCACTGCTCACGCAGGGTGGTCATCACCTCCAAGAGGCGTGCCGTGGCTTCCAATTTCTTATTCATCGTTTCTGTTGATTTCAAAAATTAGGGTTTCTAACGAACAAAGATATAAAGTTTTGGCAAGAATTACCAACCCCGAGGCCGCTTTTTCTTACCTATATTATATTAGAGGCATCCTCCGACGATGGAAGATGCCTCTTTTTTTCAGTCGTGTATTTGCCGCTTTACGAGCGAACGACTGCTCCGCAGCGACTCTCGAACTGCTTTTGCAGGTTCGACATCACACGCTCGATGGTCTTGTCGTCCAACGTGCGGGTCTTATCCTCCAGCACGAAGCTCAAAGCGTACGACTTCTTGCCCTCGGGCAGCTTGTCGCCCTCATATACATCGAAGAGCGAAACGCTCTTCAGCAGCTTGCGCTCGGCTTGCAGGGCCACCTCACGCAGCTGGGCAAAGGTGGTCTGCGTATCCACCAACAGTGCCAGGTCACGCTTCACCTCGGGGAACTTCGAAAGCTCCTGGGCGGTGATGCGGTGTTTCTTGGTCGTCTTCACCAACTGGTCGAAGTTCAACTCGAGGAAGTAAACCGACTGCTTCACGTCGCACATCTTGCGCATCTTGGCGCTTACCACACCCATCTCCAACAGCACCTTGCCATTGAGCGAAAGGGTGAGTCCCTCGCTGAAGATATCGTTTTGGGTAGGCTCGGCCTTCAAGGCGTAGATATCCAAGCCGAAGCGACGCAGCACCTTCTCGGCCATTGCACGCAACGTAAAGAACGACGCTTTGGCGGGCTTGCTATCCCACGACTGGGGCGTAGCCACACCCGTTACGGCCATCGCCAGGCGATACTCCTCGGTGTAGGCCTTCAGACCATCCTCCTCGGCGGCTGCCTCACTGTTGTAGGAGTAGCAGTTACCAAACTCGTAGAGCTTCAGGTCGCCATTCTTGTGGTTGATATTCAGCGCCATTGCCTCCAACATATTGAAGAGCAGCGTCTGACGCATCACGCTCAAATCGGCACTCAGCGGATTCATAATGCGCACGCAACGCGAAGCGGGGTAGCTCTCCGTCTTCTCGTAGTAGGCCGCCTTGGTGAGCGAGTTCGACATAATCTCGGTATAGCCGTTCGAGGTCAGGAAGTCGGCCGTCAGATTCATCAACTTCGTGCGGTCGGGGCGGGGAGCATACGACAGGGTGGAACGTACCTGCTGCGGAATCTCGACATTGTTGTAGCCGTAGATACGCAGGATATCCTCCACCAGGTCGGCCTCACGCTGCACATCCACACGGTAAGGGGGCACAGCCACGGTCAGCACACCCTCGTTCTCCGAAAGCACCTTTACCTCCAGCGCCTCCAGAATGGTGCGCACCTTCTCCTCGCCAATCTCCTTGCCGATAAGCATCGTCAGACGCTTGAGCGAGAGCTCGAAGACAAAATCCTTGGCAGGGGTGGGGTTGATGTCAATCACCTCGCCGACAATTTGACCACCGGCCAGCTCCTTCATCAGCAGCGCAGCACGCTTCAGGGCGTAGAGCTGCAGGTTGGGATCGACGCCACGCTCGAAGCGGAACGACGAATCGGTATTCAAGCCAAAACGCTTGGCCGTCTTACGTACCCATACGGGGTTGAAATAGGCACTCTCGAGGAAGACATCGACCGTCTCATCGCTCACACCCGAATCCAGACCGCCAAAGACACCGGCGATGCACATCGGACGCTCGGCCGAGCAGATCATCAAATCCTGGGCCGTCAGTTTGCGCTCCACGCCATCCAGCGTTACGAAGGGCGTACCCTCGTCGCAGGTGCGCACAACCACCTCCTTGCCCTCGATTTTACGGGCATCGAAGGCGTGCAGGGGCTGACCCAACTCAAAGAGCACGAAGTTGGTAATATCGACCAGATTGTTCTTGGGGTTGATGCCCGCAGCACGCAGGCAGTTCTGCATCCACTCGGGCGAGGGGGCAATTTTGCATCCCTTCACCGAGACACCGCAATAGCGGGGTGCAGCCTCCGCATTCTCGACACGCACACCGATTTCGGGGGTGGGGTCATCGACCTTGAACTCCTCGACCGAGGGCCACTCCAACGCCACCTCACGGCCGTTGGCTTTCAGGTAGGCGTAGAGGTCGCGCGCCACACCGATATGCGAAGCGGCATCGACACGGTTGGGCGTCAGACCGATGGCAATCAGGTAATCGTCCTCAATGTGAAGATACTCCTTGGCCGACATACCGACCACCGCATCTTCGGGCAGTTCCATAATGCCGTCGTGCGACTCGCCAATGCCCAGCTCGTCCTCGGCACAAAGCATACCGAGCGACTCGACAC
The DNA here is from genome assembly GCA_937889065.1 of uncultured Alistipes sp. Classification (GTDB taxonomy): domain Bacteria; phylum Bacteroidota; class Bacteroidia; order Bacteroidales; family Rikenellaceae; genus Alistipes. The sequence goes on along the minus strand of CALAQA010000065.1, from coordinate 1,476 downwards.
CACGAATCTTCGAGCGCTTGATCTTGAACTCCTCGTCGCCGCCACCCGGGTAGAGCACGGTGCCTACCGTAGCGCAGAGCACCTTCAACCCCTGACGGCAGTTGGGGGCACCGCAGACGATGCCCAGCGGAGCCTCGCCACCCACATCGACGGTGGTGATGTGGAGGTGGTCCGAATCGGGGTGATCCTCGCAGGTCAGCACCTGACCCACCACAACACCCTTCAGACCGCCCTTGATGGTCTCGATTTGCTCGAAACCCTCGACCTCAAGGCCGATATCGGTCAGAATTTTGGCCATCTCCTCGGCCGAAATATCGGTTTTGAGATAGCGTTTAAGCCAATTGTAGGAAATGTTCATATTGCGTAAAGTTTAATTTCTGCTGAAAAATCGTGTAAAGATAGGCAATCGAAACGAAATATGAAAACTTAAAAATGAAATTTTTACCCTTGGGTTTTCCTGCAAGGTCGAAATGGGGCAAAAACGGAGGTTATACACTTACGCCCCAACGCCTGTTTTTGTACCTGTTTTGCAATCGATTTCAACCGTACACTTTCTGTTTGTAAGCAATCAGGGGGTAGGCTTGATTTAAGTGGCAAAAAAAGTTGCACCGTAGCACGATAATTGCTAAATTTGCAGTAGGAACAAATCGAAAACGAAAATGAATTCGACCCGTTTTATGCAGGCTTGGTGGTGGCGTCCGCTCTTCTCTCGTGAACAATGAGGGCCGCTTGGCCGTGCATAAAACCGAAACGATATGCCAAACCCGTTGTTTACGATCAAACAGCGGGTTTTTTATTTTTCCCATTTACGACTAAACAAACACTCAACCGTTATGAAGACCAAGAAATTCTACCTCTCCGAACAACAGATGCCCACAACGTGGTACAACATCATTGCCGATATGCCGACACCGCCACGTCCCTATCTGCACCCACGCACCCGACAACCCATCACCGAGGCCGATTTAAGCGCCATTATGGCCGAGGAGTTGGCCCGTCAGGAGCTATCTACGGAGCGTTATATCGCCATTCCCGACGAGGTGATGCACCTCTATCAGACGTGGCGTCCCTCGCCGTTGGTGCGTGCCACCGAGTTGGAAAAGGCACTCGATACGCCTGCCAAAATTTTCTTCAAAAACGAAGGTGTGTCGCCCGTCGGCTCGCACAAACCCAACAGTGCCGTACCGCAGGCATACTACAACTACAAACAGGGCATTCATCGGCTGACCACCGAAACGGGAGCAGGGCAGTGGGGTACCGCGCTTTCCATGGCGTGCTCTTATTTTGGATTGGATTGCAAGGTGTACATGGTGAAATGCTCCTATGAGCAGAAGCCCTTCCGCCGTGAGGTGATGCGCACCTACGGCGCAAACGTTACCCCCTCCCCCTCGATAACGACGGCTGTCGGCAGAAAGATTTTGGAAGAATTCCCTGGAACGGGCGGCTCGCTTGGCTGCGCCATTTCCGAGGCAGTGG
>CALAQA010000064.1:0-3835 GCA_937889065.1 uncultured Alistipes sp. | reverse complement strand
TTATCCTTGTAGATAGCCTCCATTGTCTTGCGAACGGTGTCGGCAACAGCCTTCTGGCGACGAGCAAAGAGCGTGCGCAAATCCTCTACAATCAACTCAACAATCTCCTTAGGCTTAGCCGAGTTGTACTTCGCCTCGTCGAATGTGGGCTGTAATGCCACCTCGCGGATAAGCTCGAATGAGAATGACTCGTAGTCCATACCCTCGTGCGACTCCATAAAGCTCTCGGCGTAGTCGTACATAATGTTGTTCAGGTCAATCTCCAGACGCTCGCCATAGAGGGCATTGCGACGACGGGCATAGATCACCTCACGCTGCGAGTTCATTACGTCGTCGTACTCCAGCAGACGCTTACGGGTACCGAAGTGGTTCTCCTCGACCTTCTTCTGGGCACGCTCGATGGCCTTGGTCATCATACCGGCCTGAATCACCTCGCCCTCCTTGTGGCCCATACGGTCCATCATCGTGGCGATGCGGCCCGAGCCGAAGAGACGCAGCAGGTCATCCTCCAGCGAGACGAAGAACTGCGACGAACCCGGGTCACCCTGACGACCCGAACGACCACGCAACTGACGGTCCACACGACGGCTGTCGTGACGCTCCGTACCGATGATGGCCAGACCGCCGGCCTCCTTCACCTCGGGCGAGAGCTTGATATCGGTACCACGACCGGCCATATTGGTGGCAATGGTTACCTGACCCTTGCGACCGGCCTCGGCAACCACCTGGGCCTCCAGGGCGTGCTGCTTGGCGTTCAGTACGTTATGCTTGATGCCACGCATACGCAGCATACGGCTCAACAGCTCCGAAATCTCCACCGAGGTGGTGCCCACCAGCACGGGGCGACCCTCCTCCACGAGGCGGGTAATCTCGTCGATGACGGCGTTGTACTTCTCACGCTTGGTCTTGTAGAGCAGATCCTCACGGTCGTCACGCAGGATGGGACGGTTGGTGGGGATGACCACCACGTCGAGTTTGTAGATGCTCCAGAACTCCGATGCCTCGGTCTCGGCCGTACCGGTCATACCGGCCAGCTTGTGGTACATACGGAAGTAGTTCTGCAACGTAATGGTGGCGAAGGTCTGCGTGGCGGCCTCGACCTTCACACGCTCCTTGGCCTCGATGGCCTGGTGCAGACCGTCCGAGTAGCGACGACCCTCCAAGATACGGCCCGTCTGCTCATCGACAATCTTCACCTTGTTGTCCATCACCACATATTCGATATCCTTCTCGAACATCGCATAGGCCTTCAAGAGCTGGATGATGGTGTGTACACGCTCCGACTTGATGGAGTATTCGTTAATCAGGGCGGCACGCTTCTCGGCCAACTCCTCGGCCGAAAGTTGCTGCTTCTCCAACTCGGCCACCTCCGAGCCGATGTCGGGCAGCACGAAGAAGCCCTCCTCCTGGAAGTAGGCCGAGAGGGTCTCGTGGCCCTTGTCGGTCAGCTCCACGGTGTTCATCTTCTCGTCGATGACGAAGTACAGATCGTCCGTAATCTCGTGCATACGACGGTTGTTGTCCTGCATATAGATGTTCTCGGTCTTCTGCATCAGCACCTTCACGCCCTGCTCCGAAAGGAACTTGATGAGCGGCTTGTACTTCGGCAGACCCTTGTGCGTGCGGTAGAGTTTGATACCGCCATCCACCTCGTTGCCGTCGGCAATCAACTGACGAGCCTCGGCCAAGAGGTTGGTGACCATGTTGCGTTGCAGCGAGTAGAGGTGGTCGATGGCGGGACGATACTCCTCGAAGAGCTGATCCTCGCCCTTGGGTACGGGACCCGAGATGATGAGCGGCGTACGGGCATCGTCAATGAGCACCGAATCGACCTCATCGACAATGGCGTAGTGGTGCTTGCGCTGCACCAGGTCGGCGGGCGACGAGGCCATATTGTCACGCAGGTAGTCGAAGCCGTACTCGTTGTTCGTACCGAAGGTGATGTCGGCCATATAGGCACGACGACGCTCCTCCGAGTTGGGCTGCGTCTCGTCGATGCAGGCCACCGACAGACCGTGGAATTGGTACATCGGGCCCATCCACTCCGAGTCACGCTTGGCCAGATAGTTGTTCACCGTCACCACGTGTACACCCTTGCGGGCCAGGGCGTTGAGGAATACGGGCAGCGTAGCCACCAGCGTTTTACCCTCACCCGTGGCCATCTCGGCAATCTTACCCTTGTGCAGTACCACACCGCCAAAGAGCTGTACGTCGTAGTGGACCATATCCCACTTCAGGTCGTTGCCGCCTGCCAACCAGTGGTTTTGGTAGATGGCCTTGTCGCCCTCGATGGTGACAAACTCCTTCTGGGCAGCCAGGTTGCGGTCGAACTCGTTGGCCGTTACAACCACCGTCTCGTTCTCGGCAAAACGGCGGGCCGTATCCTTCATAATGGCGAAGGCCTCGGGCAGAATCTCGTCCAGCACTTGCTCGATCTTCTCGTCGATGAGCTTGATGGTGCGGTCGATCTCCTTCGAGAGCTTCTCCTTCTCCGCAAGCTCGGTTTCGGGCTTCTCGAGGATGACCTTCAGCTCGGCAACGTGCTGCTCGTCAGCGGCAATGAAGTCGGCGATGCGCTGCATCAGGGCCGCACTGCGACCACGCAACTCATCGTTCGTAAGGGTGGTGATTGAAGGATATATCGCCTTGATTTTCTGCACATAAGGCTCAATCTCCTTGCGGTCTTTGTCGGCTTTCGAGCCGAAAATAAGTTTAATAAGACTTGCTAAAATGTCCATATTGTGTGTTGTGTTTTGCTTTTTTAGGGCTATAAATCCTTCAAAGATAGCGCTTTTTCTTTGAAATTAAAAATTAAAGATTAAAAATTAAAGATTCTTTTGGGCTGCGCGATACACCTTTGCTGCACGGGTTACAAAAATGTAACCCGGCCTATCAAGACCTATGGGACCTATAAGACCTATGGGTCGTTATAAGGTGCTGACCTAATCCCTATAGCGACTTATAGCGACCTAAAAAGACCCATAGCGACTTTATCAAACCACCTACCCTCAATGAAAAAAGGGGTTGTGGCGAACCACAACCCCTTTTTTGAATTCTACATTTTGAATTTTTAATTCTCCTTTGCCGTGCTCCAGCCGTAGTACATGACCACCAAGAAGCAGCCGAGTGGCAGCAGGAACGACCAATTGACTGCGGGCCAGCCGAGGAGCGTGCCCTGATCGATAATCATCGCCTGCACGGGAGGCAGTACCGAGCCACCCAGGATGGCCATAATCAGACCTGCGGCACCAAACTTGGCATCCTCGCCCATCCCCTCCAGAGCAATACCGTAGATGGTGGGGAACATCAGCGACATACAAGCCGAAACAGCTACCAGGCAGTAGAGGCCCAGACGACCGTCGATGACGATGACCCCCGTCGTAGCGGTCGCAGCGGCAATGGCCAGGATGAACAACAGACGGCCGGGGTTGATGTATTTCAACAGGTAGGTGCAGACAAAACGTGACGAGCAGAAGATCACCATCGCAATGATGTTGTAGCGCTGCGAGAGCACCTCGGCGTCAATCTCGGCCATACCCTCGCCCACGAAGACACGTGTTCCGTACTGAATGATGAAGGTCCAGCACATAATCTGGGCGCCCACATAGGCAAACTGGGCAATCACACCGTTGCGGTAACGCTTCTGCGAGAAGATGCGCTTCAGCGTGGGCAGCAGACCATCCTGCTTCGACGACTCCTGCACCTTGGGCATACGGGCCAGCCAAATCACGAGGAACATCGTGGTAATCACCGCACCGATAATCAGATAGGGGGTGATGAGCACCTGCAGGTCGGCCTGCTTCATCGCCTCAAACTCCACCTCCGACAACGTGGC
>CALAQA010000063.1:0-1445 GCA_937889065.1 uncultured Alistipes sp. | reverse complement strand
CATAGGCATGCTCACCCGCCACGAACATCATGGGCGACGAATCGGCAGCGCGCGTGCCCTTACCCTGCAAGGTCAAGACACCATCCTCGACCGAGACACGCTCGGGGTCGAACGACTTGTAGAATTTCCACTCATAGCCCAACCGGAACTCCGAGAGGTGGGCTTTGCGGTCGATGGCAGGATTGAGCGGCAGCGGAGCTTCAATCGGCGCTGCGACATCCAACCCCTCAACGGGATGGAACCAACCATCCTCGCCCAACTCGACGGGCTCCATCAGCGTCTGACGGCCCAGATTCGTAAAGCCATTCTCGTAGGCGTGATATACCACCCACCAACGGCCATCGGGCGTATCAATGAGCGAGCCGTGACCCTTCGACCACCAGCGATCGGCGGCATCGTAGGTGTGCACCAGGGGGTTGAAGGGCGAATCCTCCCACGGACCGTGGATCGACTTCGAGCGGGCCACGACCACCATGTGGCTCGTCGGAGGACCGGCCGTGCCACCCTCGGCATTCAAATAGTAGTAGTACTCGCCAATCTTGCGAAGCTTCGGGCCCTCGAGGCACAAGCCCTCGGTGAGCCACTCCTCGGGGTACATCCACCCCTGATAGACCGTCTCCATCGTCTCGGGGAGGATGGCCAGACCGTCGTCGGTGAGGCGGACACGCTTACCTGCCGACATAAAGAGCCAGCGCGAGCCATCCTCGCCCACCACGTGGCAGGGGTCGATGTTGCCCACCTTCAGGTCGATGGGATCGCTCCAAGGGCCATAGGGCGAGTCGGCGTAGGTGACAAAGTTCATACGGCCCGTGGGGTGTGCCACGGTGAAGTAGATGTAGTACTTGTCGCCATATTTGCAGATGTCGGGGGCCCAGACCGACCCCAGGTAGGTCTTCAGGGCATAGCTGATCGGTTCCCAATTCACCAAGTCGGTCGAGTGGAAGACCACCAAGCCGGGCTGGTAGTCGAAGGCCGAGTGGGTCATATAGTAATCCTCGCCCTCGCGCATAATGGTCGGGTCGGGATAGTCACCACCCAGAATGGGATTCAGATAGGTGGCTGTCGGCTCGCTCGTCGAGGGGCTGCAACCCACCATTACAAAAGCCACCACAGTGGCCAGCAGTGTGTAAAAGTGTCTCATTGGTTCTTAGGTTTTAGGTTATTTTTAGCAAAGATAATCAAAAAGTTGAAAAGCAGAGGGAGGCAGGTGGCTAATTTCGGCATTTTTTGTATCTTTGCACCGCAGTTCCGCTCTGTCGCTGCCAACGTTGAGTTGGGGGAGGAAAGTCCGGGCAACATAGAGCACCACGCAGGTTAACGGCCTGATGGGCGTGAGCTTATGGCAAGTGTAACAGAAAATAACCGCCCCGTTGGGAGATTCTTCGTGTTTCATCTGCGACGAGGTAAGGGTGAAAAGGTGGGGTAAGAGCCTACCGCGAGGGCAG
>CALAQA010000062.1:0-2646 GCA_937889065.1 uncultured Alistipes sp. | reverse complement strand
AAGGTGCTGACCCGAACCGGTACGTTTGCTTTCACGGAACTTGTAGATCTCATAGTACGAACCTACCTGATTCGTCTTGTCGGTCGAAATAGACTTCGAGTACGATACGCGAGCCGTCAAACCCTTAAGCGGCTTCCAAGCAGCACCAAAGTCGTAGCTTACGTTCATACCTATGTTCATGTTCGATGACATACTCTTCGAGTAGTCACCGCTATTCTGCAACGTGGCGAAGTGGTACTCCTGATCCTGATTCTTCTGCTCGTTCGAAATACCATAAACAGACATCGGCAGGCCATTCACGAACTCGGGAATGTAACGCGGGCGGGTCAAGAGAAGGTTGTAATCCTTCTCAGGATTCGAACCACCAATCTTAATATAAGGTGTGTTCTTCGTACCATAATCACCCGAAAGCTGGATGCCGGCCGAAAGACCCTTTCCGATCTTTACATCGATACCGGCACGATACGACCAACGATCGTAGTCGAGTTTACCGAGGTTACCATCCTGATCAAAGTACGATACACCGGCAAAGTAGTTGGCCTTCTCCGTAGCGCCCGATACATTCAGCGAGTGCTGGTGCGTAACAGCTGTGCTCCAATACTTATCCAACAAGTCGTAGTTCAGACCCTTCATTGCCTCCAACTCATCCTTCTGATAAATGTCGTAACGAGCGTTCAAGTTCGTATTCATAGGATCAGCACCTGCAATAGCGTTGAAGAGCACACCATATTGATGAGCACTCAACATCTCAGGATGCGAGAAGGTATCTGCGATACCCACCGAACCACTATACGAAATTTTAGGAGCGCCCAACTTACCACGCTTCGTGGTTACCAGGATAACACCGTTAGCTGCACGCGAACCATACACGGCAGCCGAGGCATCCTTCAGCACCGAGATATTCTCGATCATCGAGGGGTCGATGTTGTTAAAGGCCTCTGCACCAAGATTCTGGTACGAATTACCTACCTTCACATCGTTCGGGTAGATGTAACCATCGATAACGTAGAGAGGCTGCTGGGCCGTTACACCTACAGCACCCAGGTCGTTGGCGCCACGAATGTAGATCGCAGCAGCCTCACCCGGACGGCTCTCACCACCCGATACCGATACACCATTGATAAGACCCGACAGCGTCGAGGCCAGGTTGCCCGACGAAAGGTCCGTTACATCATCCATCGGAACCGTTGCCACCGAACCCGTCAAGTGAGCCTTCTTCTGCGAGCCGTAACCCACAACGACTACCTCCTCAATGTTCTGACGGTCCTCCTTCAGCACGATCTGCGTCTTGCTGAAATCCGTAATGTCCTCGGTCAGATAACCGATGAACGAAATGGCTACCTCCGCCTTGGCAGGTACTACGATCGAGAACTCTCCGTCCACACCCGTAGTCGTACCAAGCGTCGTACCCTTTACGATGACCGTAGCACCAATCACCGGCTGACCCAGCTCATCCACTACGGTACCTTTATACTGCGTTTGCGCCGAGGCCGACAGCACGAAAAGTGCCATCACAAAACTCAGGCAAATACCCATTACTTTCTTCATAATTGTATCCTTTCTTTGTGTTTGCACTTCCGTTAGTTCAACCAGCGCGGGTCACCGTTACCGGTCAGCGGGGTGAAGTTCACACCACCGTTCTCGGCCGTCAGATCCAGGATGGCATTGTCGATTGCGCTCTCATCGAAACCGTGGTCCGACTCGGTGGCGAAGGTCGATTTATCGGTCGAATCCACCGAGTTGCGGATACCCTGAATCGTGTTACCCGACATTACAAGCGTACCACCACGCTTTACCTTTTGCAGACGATAGCAGTCGTGGAATACCGAATCCTCGAACGTAATAACATACTGAGCCTTGTTGGCGATGTTGTTACCAAAGTCCTTGTTGGGCATCATACGTACGAGGGTCGAGTTCTTAATCTCGAATACACCGTTGTAGGTACCGAAGCACTTGTCAATCGACTGGTTCGAGAAGCGGATAAAGTAGTTCTTGTTACCCACGCTTGCCGAAGGATAACGGTTCCAAATCGTCGAGTTGAGTACATAGGTCTTCAGGATACCGCCATACCAGCTGGCGCCCTTCTGACCATTGACATAACCCGTACCCGACCAACCGTTGATGAAGGTGTGCCATTGATCCTTGTTGGCGCAGTTGAGCTGCACCAAGCAGTCCGACATACGGAACTCGCTGATACCCCAAGCACCATCGCTGATGTTGAAGAGCGACGTGGTCAGCTCCTTCACCCAGCACGACTCGATGCGGATGGGCTTCTCGCAAGCCATCTGGCCCTTCGGGGTCAGAGGAACATCGGTGCGGCTGAAATCCATCTCAATCAGGGCGCGCGACGTCATCTTCGTACAGTCGAAGTTTACGTTCTTGATCTTCAGACCGTTGGCGGGCGACAGCTTACCGGCCTCACCTACGGTCACTACGGGACGGTTGCCCAGCGTACCACGCAAACGTACGGGAACAAGACCCGTCTGTGCAGCAACGTCGAGCGTGTAAGCAGCACCACGCTCGAGGTCGAATGCCCACTCGAAGTTGGGATCCGAAGCCATAGCGGCCGCATACTCGTCAGCGTGAGCCACCATCCAATCGGTGATGTACTGGCCAATCTCCGTACCTGCGGGGATGGTCTGACCA
>CALAQA010000061.1:0-4965 GCA_937889065.1 uncultured Alistipes sp. | reverse complement strand
TGATCATATCTTTGCCTTTGGCGGCATACTCACCACGCAGGGTGAAGCCCTTGTAGCCAAAGTTCAGACGGCCCGAGTAGAGCTGTACGTTCTTCTCTTGGCCTATCTCCTCCAACAGCTCGTCGAGCATCGGATCCTCATCGAGGCTCTCCAGACGGTTTACGAAGCTACCCTCTACCGAGAGCAACGTCTCCTCCATACGGAACATATCGGCCAGCGAGAGGCTCAAATCGGCACCCATCACCCACGTATCCGAGTACTTGGTGTTGAGACGCTGACGACCACCCAGGGCCTTAATCTGTGCCCATCGGCCCAGACGACCCACGATGCGACCACCCTCGATCGAGTTGTTGATACCCAGCTGACGGTCCTCGTACGAGCGGAAGATGAGTCCGTTACCGAATTGGTCATAGACATCACCCACCAAAACCTCGTAGTTCTTGTCGGCCCACTGGATATACTTCGAGAGGAAGAATTTGCAGTCGCCATAGCCCAAATCGGTGTAACCGAGCTGTACGGGCAGGAAGGCATTGCCCTGCACGCCAACCGAGAAACGGCCCAACGTGTAGTCCAATTTGAGGAAGTTGTGCGAACCGAACTCCTCGGTAGGCTCCTCGCCAATCTTCGAGTCATCGACATAGTAGATCGAGTTCGACTCCAAGCTGGCAGCCAACTGACCACGCTTGCCGATGCGAATCTGTGCCGTGGCGGGCGAGAGCAGCATCAAGGCCGCAATGGCTAAAATAATGCGTTTCATCGCCTTTACTTTTTCTTGTTTTTGAGTTTGAGAATCTTCTCGAAGAGGGCCTCCTCGCTACCGGGCGTGTAACCCGAGTGCGAAGCGACGATGTGGCCGTTGGCATCCACCACAAACGACTGGGGCGTGAGCGATACGTTCATCGCACGCTTCAGCGTCTGGTTCTCGTCGAACAGGCAGATGAACTCCCAGCCACGGGCCTTCGAGATGGCCTTGGCGCTGGCCTTGAGGCGTGCGTCGTCGGTCGAGACGGCGATAACCACAAAGTCGGCCTCCTCACGCCACTCCTCCAGGGCGTCGTTGATGGCGTTCAGCTCCTGAATACAGGGCTTGCAGGCAATCGACCAGTAGGCGATGATGGCGGGTTTACCCTGGGCCACCTCGCGTACCGAAATCATTTTACCCTCGGCATTCTCCACCATTACGTCGGGGAGTTGCTGTGCCGAAACGGCGGTCACGGCCAAGAGGGCACACAACAGACTCAAAAGTTTCTTCATAATTTCTAAATGCTGTGGATACTTCTATCCTGATAATATAACCGCAAGGAGGAGTCCCCGTCGTGGGAACTCCTCGATTGCGGTCTGAATGTGCAATTATTTGCGGACCTTAGCGTTCTGCTTCTCGGCCATCTTCTTCAGGTTGGCGTCGATCTGCTCGGTCGTGAACTGCTTGGCGTTGAGCTTCTTGAACTCCACCTTCTTGGTGTTGCCCTTCAGCGGCGTCAGGCTCTTCCACATCTCCTTCCCGGGAGCGTAGATAGCACCGTTGGCCGACTTGGTCTGCTGGAATGCCTTGTTGGTGGCAGCAGCAGCGGCAGCACGGCGAACCGAAGCGGTATCGACAGCCTGGCCCGTAACCTCACCCGACTTGCGGGTCAGCACTACGTCGCCGAAGTTCTGGGTCTCGAAGAAGCCCAGCTGTCCGTACGAATCGTAAACAACGTTGGGGTAGTAGGTCGTACCCTCGTAGTCGAAGGCCTTGAGGGTGATGGTGTTGCCATCCTCCGAAACCTCAACGGGAATGTTGTTCCACTTCGTTACGTCGTCGTTGTTGGCGGGATCCAGCGGCAGATAGAGGGCCGTGCTGGTCTCGGCGTTGGCACCTACCAGGTAGTAAGGCGAACCGCTCGTCCAGGTGGTCAGCGGAACTACGCGGTTGATGTTCACGGGAACGAACAGCGAGCCGTCCTCGGCAACCTGCAGGAACCACTTCGGACCGAAGTCGTAGAACATTACATCAACAGTCGAAGAGTTGTAACCCGACGTATCAACGAACAGATCCCAAGGCCTTGCGTGACGAAGGCCCGAGTAGTCAGGCGAGTAGCTGCTGATGTCGAAGCCCCAACCGGTGCAGAGGATGCGGTTCTGACCACGCGTCTTGGCGTTGAAGTGAGCAGCCTGCTCCTCGAATTGAGCGTAGTACATATCGGTCTTGGCCTTCGATACGCCGTTGTCCTCGTAAATCTGGTAAACGTCGTCGGTCAGCTCGGGATAGGTTACATCGCCGATGGTAACATCGCACGAAACCTCCTGGGCATCTACCCACGAGTACGAACCGGTCTGCCAATCATACTGCTGCTTCTTTACGGTAGCCGTAGCGGTCCACGTACCTACGAGCGAAGTGAAGTAATCCGACTCAATGCGCTCGGCATCAGGCACGCTGCCCGACCAAGCGTCGGCCCAACCCAGACCATCCTCCGAATCGGGATTGCTCGGACGACCCTCCTGGTTCCAACCCATTACGGCCAGACGGGTCTGAGCCTCCTCGCGCGAGTCGAACTCTACCAGCAGACCCTCGGGCGAGTTGATGGCCTCGATCTCGTTGTACGAGAAGTCGGCATAGCCCTTGTTGTTCGAAACAATTTCGCTGTAGCTCGAGTAGGACAACTCCTGGTTGAACTCACGCACGTAGTTGGCAGCATAGCTGGCCTCTACAACGGGGATATCCGAAACGTTCTTCACGTTGAAGCGAGCCGAGAAGGCCGAAGTGGGCTCCAGGGCGGTAACCTCCAATACGGGAGCCTCCATCGTGTAGTCGGGCATCTGGAAGGTGATCTGAGCGAAGCTCTGAGCCGAAGGATCGGCCTGGAGTACGTTCTCGCCGTACATCTCGTCGTAAACCTCCTCGCCGTCCATAGCCACAGCGAAGGCGTGATATACGTTACCCGGGTTGATCTCCCAGAAGAACTCCGAGAGAGGAATCTGCATCGGGGTGGTGCCGGGAACCGAGTAGGTACCAACAACCATCGAAGCGAAGTACGAGGTTACGAACCACTGCATATACTCCTCGTTGCCATCCAGATAGGTGTCCAGAATCTGCTGATAGGTAGCGTGATCCATCAAGCAGAGGGTGTACATGAAGGGAGCGTTGTTCTCGTCGGGAATGAAATTAACCACAGCGTTGTGCGGGGTCAGGTCGGCAGCCTGGATCGAAACCTTACCCTCGTAGGGCTTCGGCTGCTCCGTTACGGTCAGGATGCGCTTGTGCCAAGCACCCTCGTCCCAGTAACCCTCCTGGTCGGGGAACTCGGGGGTCTCACCCCACGACCAAGCCATTACGGCGTCGCTCCAGCTCATCATATCGAAGGGGAATACGTAGTAACCCTCGCCCCAACCATAGGCGTGCTCGCCCAGACCGGCCTCCGACATAATCAGGTAAAGCGGCTCACCGGGAGCAACGAAGTCCCAGTAGCAGTTGGCCTCGCCCGTCCACTCATCGTAGATCAGCTCGCCATTCGCGTCGCGTACCCAACGGCTCTCGTTGTCGATGTGCATCGTCGTGTCACGACGCAGGATGTAGCCGGGATAAACATCGTCGTTCAGCTCCAGGAAGCTCACGTCGGCGCTGGCACCAAACCAGGTGTTACCCTTGAGCTTCGAGTTGTACATGGCGATGTTCGTCAGACCCCACTTAATCACCTTGTTCTGGGCGGCAACCTGTGCGGGGAAGCGAACGTGCACGTCCATACCCTCACTGCTAGTGCGCAGGATGGTTACATCGTCGGTAAAGTCGAGGGTCGTTACGGGAACCTCGATAACCTCCTTGTAGTAGTCGGCGGTCATCTCGTAGTTGGCAATTTTACCTGCTACATAGATTACATAGTCCGAAAGGGCCACATCCTGACCATTGTCCAACGTTACATTGAAGGTCGAGATGGTGGCAGGAGCCGACACAACCGTACCCTCCTTGAAAACGACGGCAGCGTCGGGAGCTACCTCGTCTGCGGGCAGAGCCAAATAGGCATACTCGCCGATAACATCGCTCGTTACGGTTACCTTGGCCGAGTTGTAGCCGGTAGCCTCACCCACGGCAGTCAGCACGGGGAACTGCGAACGCGTGTCATCCTTCGAGCAACCCGTGATACCTGCGCCAATAGCGAAGATGGTGCAGAGCATCAGTAAGTTACGTAAAAAATAACGCATAAAATAATAAATTAAGTGAAAAATTAGGTGTCAAATTCGGGTGCAAGATATGAAGAATTTTTAATAAAGTCTTCAAAATGAGCCTAAAAATTTCAACATTTGACCAACAACTTTGGCCTTAAAGCGAACAAATTGGTACGAAAACCCCTATGGGGAGCGCCTGAATGGACTATTTTTTGTTCTTTTGGGTGCGTCGAAGTTTCAAAGTGTAACTCGAGGCGTTGCACGAAACAAAAAAGAGCGGCTGTCACGATTGACAACCGCCCTCAAACCGGTGGGCCCAGAGGGGCATGATCCCACGACCTTCGGATTATGAGTCCGCTGCTCTAACCGACTGAGCTATGGGTCCTGAAAAATTTTTCGTAAATTTTACGGCGACAAAGATAGGAAAAATGTGTAAATGGTGCAAATCTTTTATGGAAAAATGTTATATTTGTGACAGATAACCATACCTATTTATGAGAGAGAATCGAGTAGCGGTTGCGGCGACGGCGTGTGCGGTTGCGGCGACGGCGCAAGCAGAGGCTTCAAATGTCGGCAAGTGCAGCAAGAAGTGTGATAATCAGCGGCCAAATGTGGTATTTATCCTGCTGGATGATGCGGGCTATGGCGACTTTGGCTGTTATGGACAGACCAAAATTGAGACGCCGAACATAGATGCGTTGGCGGCTCGCGGTGTCCGTTTTACAGATATGTATGCCGGTGCGCCCGTATCTGCTCCGTCGCGTTGTACGCTGATGACGGGGCTACATTCGGGACATGCGCAGATTCGCTCGAATGATGAGA
>CALAQA010000060.1:0-11352 GCA_937889065.1 uncultured Alistipes sp. | reverse complement strand
CATCTCCTCGAAACTCCCTTCCGTGAAGTCGCTGGGGCGGATGTAGCCAATCCCCTCGGCCACCCAGCCCACATAGGGGATGGCGGGAATCGAGATGCGCTCACGGGTCATCTCCACCTCGTGGTGCGAGCCGTCCAGACGCTCGATTTTCACCTTCACGGGGGTACCGGCGTCGCCCTTCAGGCGCGACGACACCTGCTCGGTGGTGAATCCTTTGGCCGACTCGCCGTTGATTTCCAGGATGCGGTCGCCGATTTTGATGCCCGCACGGTCCGAGGGCGACCCCTCGTAGGGCTGGGCAAAGATGACATAGTCGCCCTTCAGACGGATGAGCGACCCCACACCGCCATATTTGCCGGTGGTGAGTAGCTCAAATTCGCTCATCTCCTGCTCGGGGATGTAGGCCGTGTAGGGGTCGAGGTCACGCACCATCCCCTGGGTGGCACCCTGCAAGAGTTTTTCGTAGTCGAGCGTATCGACATAGTTCAGCGAGAGCTCACGCATCATATTGACCGTCAGCTCCATCGCACGCCCCAACCCGAAGTCGTTGCGTTTGGCACAGAGTAACGACACCAGGGCCGTGGTCACCGCCACAGCCACCAGCGTACGACGTAGGAGGTTATTTTTCATCGCGATTGGCCATTTCGATGTAAGACTCCAGACGATAGAGCGTGCGGGCTACGCCTCGGCGAATGCCCTCGATGCGGATTTGGTCGCCGTCCTGCTCGACACGAATATCATCCTCGAACAATAGTGACAGGCGCTTCAGAAGACCGTCGCCTTGGAAGTAAAGCACACCGTTCTCCTCCCGCTGCAACTTGAAGCCGCTCATCTCGAAGGCGGTCAGCACCTGCTGACGGTGCTTTGCCAGATTGCCCTCGGTTGTGCGGGTGATGAAGCCGAACTTGGGGTAGGTGAGCGAGAGGAGCACAATGGCAATGCCGAGCATCAGAAAGCGGTCGGTGAAGAGCAACTCGAGGGTCTGCTCGGCCGTCAAGGCCGAGTAACCCGTCCAAATCATCAGGGCCATCATCAGGGCGCAGAGCACCACGAGGGCTATAAAATACTTCAAGGCACGAAGTGCATAGGTTGTCATAACGTTATCTTGTTTAGTGTTCGCTTGTCAATCGGATAATGCGGTCACGCACCTGCTCCATCAGCCACTTGGGGGTGGAGGTGGCACCGCAGATGCCCACCGACGAGACCCCCTCCAACCAGGCGGGGTCCAGTTCGCCCGCCTCCTCGATGTTGTAGCTGCGGGGGTTGGTGCGGCGGCAGACCTCGAAGAGGACCTTGCCGTTTGAGGATTTGCGGCCACAGACGAAGACCACCAAATCGAAACGGGCTGCAAAGCCCTCGAGGTGTTGTTCCCGACCCGAGACCTGGCGGCAGATGGTATCGACGATGCGTACTTCGTCGGGCGTGGTGTGGCGACGCAGAATCTCCTCGCCGAGCTGCTCGAAGAGGGCTATGCTCTGCGTGGTCTGCGAGAGGAAGAAGATGGGGCGGGTGAAGTCGATCTGCTCCAAATCCTCTTTTCGCTCGACGACGATGGCACGGTCCTCGACCTGGCCCGTCAGCCCCACCACTTCGGCGTGGCCACGCTTGCCGAGGATGACCACCTGACCCCCTCGGGGAGCCATCTCCTCGTAGGCCTCGACCACCCGTCGTTGCAGACGGGCAACCACCGGACAGGTGGCGTCGATGATCTCGATGCCCAGCTCCCGAGCCGTGCGGTAGGTGCGTGGCGGCTCTCCGTGGGCACGGATGAAGAGTCGCTTGCCACCCAGTGTCGGCAGGTCGCTATGGGTCACCGTCTTCAGCCCCAACGCCTCGAGACGCTGCACCTCCATACGGTTGTGTACGATGTCGCCCAACGACGACACCTCACCGCCATCCGACAGGGCACTCTCGGCCTCGGTGATGGCTCGTACCACCCCGAAACAGAAGCCCGATTTATCGTCAATCTCAATCAGCATACCAAAAAGGGGAGTTGCTCCCAAACTTGTTGTCAAGCACTATGCCAGCTCGGCAATGCGCTCCATAATCCACGTCATCTGCTCCTCGACGGTCATCTGCGAGTTGTCGAGTACGATGGCATCGTCGGCCTTGCGGAGGGGCGAAATGGCTCGATGCTCATCCTGGTAGTCGCGATCACGCACATTCTGCTCGATCTCCTCCAACGACACCTTGTCGCCCTTGGCCGTCAGCTCGTCGTAGCGACGTTGCGCACGCACACGAGGGTCGGCCGTCATAAAGATCTTCAACTCGGCATCGGGGAAGACCACCGTGCCGATGTCGCGGCCATCCATCACCACACCACGACGTTTGCCCATCTCCTGCTGCATGCGTACGAGCATCTCTCTTACCTTGCCGATGGCACTCACGGCGCTCACGCAGTTCGAGACCTCGATGCTGCGAATCTTGCCCTCGACACGGTCGCCATTGACGTAGATGTCGCTGGCTCCACGCTCGGGGTTGAAGCGGAAGGTAATCTGCATCTCGGGCAGCAACTTGATGACCTCCTCCTCATAGACCATCCCCTGACGGATGGCTCCGTGCTCGAGGGCGTAGAGGGTCACGGCACGATACATAGCGCCGGTGTCGATGAAGATGTAGCCGAGGCGTGCTGCAATGGCCTTGGCAAAGGTGCTCTTGCCGCACGACGAGTAGCCGTCAATGGCAATAACGATTTTCTTGGCGGGTTGCGTATTAGTGGACATTCGGGAAAATATCAAAGAAGGTGGATAAAATGGTATATATGCCGAGCAGCGCAATAATCAAGCCTGCCACTCGGTTGATGGTCAGCATATGGCGGGGACGGAATCGGCGCCGAAAGAGGTTGATGACAAAGGCCACGAAGGTCCACCAGGCCACCGCTCCGCAGAAGAATCCGCCGATGGTGCAGGCGGCACGCAGGAAGCCCCAGAAGCCCGAGCCGGTGATGTCGCTCGACGAGATGTCGAAGACGGCAAAGAAGGCCAGGATGTAGGGGATGACCATAATGAAGTTGGCAATCGTGAGGCCGAAAATCGAGGCAAAATCCTGCCACAGCGAACTGCGCCCCTGGCGGTTGCGGCGAATCTGGGGCACCGGATTCTGCGTGAAGACATAGACACCCACCACTACCACAAAGATACCGCCCACGACGCGCAGCAGGGTGTTGTATTGGTGGATTTGCTGCTCGAGCATCGAGTAGAACAGCAGGGCGATGATGGCCATAAAGGCGTCGGCCGAGGCGACTCCGAAGCCCGAGACAATGCCCGAGCGGCGGCTCTTCGAGAGGGTGCGCTGGATGCACAATACCGCCACCGGCCCGACTGTGATCGATGCTGCGATGCCGACGGCGATGCCGCGAAAGAGAACCTCGATGAATGATACTGACATAACTTTTACCCTTTGGCCACTATTATCCCGACAAAGATAGGTAAAAAAGCTGTCAATCAAAAGGCGAAAAGCGACTATATGTTGATAAAATATCGAAAACTTTGTTGTTTAGTGGGTTTCACGAGGGGCGAAAACATCTATTTTTGCATCAACGAAACTGCGAAACTATGCAAGAAAAGCAACCTTTCAACGTGCAGGTCGAGCTTCCTGCCGATGTGGCCGAGGGCATCTACTCGAATTTGGCCCTCATCACCTACTCCACCTCGGAGTTCATTCTGGACTTTGCCAAGGTGATGCCGGGTTTGGAGAAGGCCAAAATCAAGAGCCGTGTGGTCCTCACGCCCGAACACGCCAAGCGTCTGTTGCGTACGCTTCAAGATAACATTGCCCGCTACGAATCGACGATGGGCAAGATCGAGATTCCCACCCCCGCCCCCTCGGCAACGGGTCCGAAGATGGGCGAAGCGTAGGAGAATTCAAAATGCAAAATTCAAAATGCAAAATTAAAGGGTCGTGGCTTTTGGCTACGACCCTTTTTGTCTCTTTAGAAGTAAGTCTTGTCTATCGAAAGGTCATCGTTGATAACCACATAGACGAATGAGCGGAGACTGTACTCTTTGAAATCCGTATAGAGCAAATGCCCATCAAGCTCCCATCGTAAGATATGGGCATAGCAACAACCGCCCGTCACCCCCTCCGTTGAGTACAGATAGGTGATTTTCATCTCATACTCTTTACCATTCCACAACAGCGGGAACGTATGAACGTGCGTACCCCTGACGGGGGCCATCATTCGGAAGTAGTTGTGGCCTTCCACCTTACCGACGCCGGCGCCACGTTGTTGGTCGTAGTAGGTGGAGGGGCTGTCAATGGCGGTTTGGTTTATCAAAGGTACCGGCCACGTGGTTTTATCCTCCTTGTCGAAAAGGTCGCGCCCCTCGTGATCGAGGAATACAACGCACATCCGATTGCTTCGACCGCCGCTGTAAGATTCTTGGTGAATCTCTTCGCGATACCACCCTTCGGGCAGGGTCTCGGGTAGTTCTCGATCGACAAAGTGCGAGAAATAGACCATTGCCGATTCATAGTCCGTAGGCAAAGCCGGCAGCTCATCATCGTTGCACGCAATAAGAGTCATTGCGGCCAGCAAAAAAGAAAAATACTTTTTCATAGGCGTTGTAGTTTGTTTCTTCTATCGGTATAAATGCACGAAGGGGCAAAATACTGCATCGAAAAGAAAAAAAATTTGCAACCGGGCTGCAAAATTACTCGCGGCCAATGGTCTCCTTTTGGCGAAGGTAGGCATACCACAACGAGGCAGCCGCACGCAGGTCGGTGTAGTCGTCTGAAGTGGCAACCATCAGTTCGTCGCCCCGCTGCTTGGGTTGAAAGACCATTGCCCCGGGCCAAGTGGTAATGGAGACCAGCTGGTCCCAACCGAGGGTGACCCCTTTGATGTGCGAGGACTGATGCTCGACAAAAAGCATCAAATGGAGTCCTTCCGTGTCGGCAAGCACATAAGCGTCGTATTTGCGAAAAGTGCGATAACTTTTCCACCAAGCAAACACAAAGCCGGCAACGTGGAGCAACATACCGATAAAGACCATACCGAAGACCTTGCTGCCATGTCCTTCGATAAGCGCCATCGCCAACCCCAAAAAGGCAAAGGCGGTGAAGAGTAGGTAACGCCAACGATAGGCTTTGTAGGCCTCCATCGCTCCGATGCGTATGTAGCCCCACAGACTTGAGGGGAAGAGGTATGTGTAGGGTGCGGGTGTCGCTCCGTGCAGGCGACTATCACGCAAGATATGTTCGGCGGTATATTTCATCTTTTCGGCGAGGGCTACTCGCGGCTAATGGTATCCTTGATTTCGTTCAGTTCGACCAACTTATTTACGATGGCATAGATCGTCAGACCCGCTGCCGAGTGGATCTGCAGCTTCGAGGCGATGTTGCGGCGGTGGGTGATGACCGTGTGGGTCGAGATGCAGAGTTCGTCGGCTATCTCCTTGTTCGTCAGGCCCTTCACGACGCAAACCACAATCTCCTTCTCACGGGCACTCAGGCTCTCCTGCTCCGGCTCGGGTTGGGGCGTATGCTCCAACTGCGAGGCCAGCAACTCGACCGAGGGGGTGTAGAGTTCATCTTCGACGGCGTTGTGGCCCGTCAGCTCCTGCTCGCAGGTGAAGATGTCGAACAGCGCATCGTTCAGCTCGTTGGTGCCCCCCGCAGGGTAGTATTTGATGATGATGTTCTTC
Source organism: uncultured Alistipes sp. (assembly GCA_937889065.1). GTDB lineage: Bacteria > Bacteroidota > Bacteroidia > Bacteroidales > Rikenellaceae > Alistipes. The sequence goes on along the minus strand of CALAQA010000060.1, from coordinate 5,707 downwards.
AACTCGCTCAGGTGCTCGGCCACCTTGTCGTGCAGGCTGCGGAACGAGGCCATCGAGTAGTCCGAGTGGGGATTGCCGGCCAGGAGCGACTCGACATAGGGGAAGACCGTCTCCTCCTCGTAGGCCATGTGTTTCTGCACCTCCGAGACATACTCGTCGTAGTAGCGCATAATGGCAAACGACACATCGCTCAGCGAGCAATCGACCGCCTCGATGAGTTTGCGACGAATCGAGGGCAGGCGATAGTCGAGGAAGTAGCGGTGGGCGTTGCGCAGGTAGTGGGTCAAGGTGCTTACCGAGATCTCCTCGATGGCCGTGTTGCGGCTGTCGCCGTCGAGCAGCAGATTGACCACCGCCAGAAAGGTGGGGGCATCGACCTTGTTTTCGGCACACACCTCGCCAATGGTGCTGTCACCAAAGCCGAGCGCAATGCCGAAGCGGCTCATAATCTGCAACACGGCGTAGTGTTCCGACACCAGGTCACACATTCTGTTCTCTACCGTATAACGCTTCATCGTCAAAAAGTTTTTAGTGGCTCAATATGCAAAAATACTTCGTTGGGTCGCTTATCGCAATACCTAATTGTGGGGAGTTTCTGCCCCCCGCCTTTGGCAACGTATCAGCGGCGGGCAATATCTTCGTAGGTCTGTTGCAGCAGGGTGCGTCCCCACGAAATATGCTCCTCCAAGGCCCCGTCGGTGGTGCGATCCGAGGCGGCATCCCAGCCCGATTCGCCCCGCTCATCGATCACCACAAACCCCTCATTATAGGTGTAATAGCCGAATTTTGGCAGCGCAGGATCCAACAAATCCTTGCTGTAATCGAAGTCGCTGTGATCTACGCCCATCTGCCCCAATAGCGTGGCGGCAATGTCGATTTGCGAGCCGTAGGCCGAGACGATGTGCGCCCCCTTGATGGCTCCGCCCGTCCAGATCATCGGCACGCGGTGCACCTCCGTTTCGCTCCAGCGGCCCTGCTTGTAGGTGGGCATTCCGTGGTCGGGCGTCAAGACCACCAACAGGTTCTCCCACGCCTCCGTGTGGCGCAGACGATCGATCAGGTGACCGATGGCAGCATCGGTGAAGGCGGCCGAGTTGGCCTGCTTGTCCTCGAACTTCTCGAAGGGCACCTCGAAGGGCTCGTGGCTCGAGAGGGTGAGCCATCCCACCAGGTAGGGGTGGCCGCTTTGGTCGGCCTCCAAGACCCGTCGTGCCACCTCGTCGGCCACCACACGGTCGTCGTAGCCCCATTTCGCGGTGGGGGCGTCGAGCTTCATATCCTTCTGCCAATAGAGCTCCTGCCACCCCGTGGCAAACAGATAGGAGGCTTGGTTCGTAAAGTTCAAATCGCCGCCGTGGATGAAGAGCGTTTTGTAGCCCTCACGACCCACCGAACGGGCAATCGACGGCAGCTCCAAACATTTGGGCGTCAGCTTCATCAGCGAGATGCGGGTCTGGGCCGGAAAACCGCTCAAGATGGACATCTGACCTCGGTCGGTGCGGAACGAGTTGGCATAGAGGTTGTCAAAATAGACCCCCTCCCGCTTGAGTTGTTGGAGGGTGGGCATCACCTCCTCCTCCCCCTCACGGCCCTCCATCACGGTGGTGCCGAGGCTCTCCATCACGATGAAGAGGATGTTGGGGCGAGCGGTGCGCAACAACGTATCGGCAGGGGCCGTGTCGGGGCGGTTGCCTCGGAGGGCCTCAAAATTTTCGGCCAGCTCCTCGGCCGTGTAGAAGGGGTACTCGGCGGCATAATCCTCCTGCTTGCCGATGGTTGAGAGGAACGAGAAGATGGGATTGGTGGCGGCGTGGTTCAGGAAGAGCTCCGACGAGAAGCAGACCTTCGAGACGTTGGCCACCGAAGGGCCTACACCACCACGAATCGAGAGAAAATCCAACCCGATGAGCAGCACCACAAGGGGGGTAAAGAGTGCCGCCTTGCGCCACGCAAGACGCTCACCGTCAAAGAGATTTGCCACTTTCAGGTAGGCCCAGATCATCAGCCCGCCATAGGCAACGGCAATAAGCGACTGCTTGAGAAAGAGCGGCAGATCGACACTCGCCATCGCCTCCTTCGGCTCCGAGAGGTAGATCAAGATGGTCGAGTCGAGTCGGAAGCCCCAGAAGCCGTAAAGCCCCAAATCGACGGCCAGCAGCACGGCCACCACCACAGCGATGAAGCCGAAATAACCCTTCATCAGGTTGCGCCCCAATCGTTCGCCAATGCCCGTCCACATCGTGATGAGCACCACCAGAATCGGCAGGGCCGTGATGTAGCCTGCCACGGTCGAATCGAGCAGCAGACCGTGCCAAACAACCTGCCACCAGTCACCGACGCCGTATTCGGCTGCCCGTGTGTGGTAGTAGGCCAAAAAAAGCGGCTTTTGGATGACCATCAGCACAAACGAGGTCAGCCACGCAGCCGCTATGAAACGTAGTTTTTTTACCATAGATTCTGTGTTAAATCTTCTCACCGAAGGCCAGGTCGCCCGCATCACCCAGACCGGGAACGATGTAGCACTTCGAGGTCAGCTCCTCATCCACCACGGCGGTCCAGAGGGTTGCCGACTGGGGCAGATGACGCTGGGCGTAATCCACACCCTGCTCCGAGGCAATTACGGCAGCCACGTGGAGCTTGTCGGGGTGGCCGCAACGCTCGCACATCGCTTCGTAGGCCAGCACCAGCGATTGACCCGTCGCCAACATCGGATCGACCAGCAGCAGCGTTTTGCCCTCCAACTCGCCACACGAAATGTACTCCACCTTGACCGTGAACGAGCCATCTTTGTGGTTCTTGCGGTAGGCTGAAACGAAGGCGTTTTGGGCGTCGTCAAAGTAGTTCAGAAAACCCTGGTGGAACGGCAGACCGGCACGCAGAATGGTGGCTACGACCAGCTTATCGGAGATAATCTGCACCTCGGCCTCGCCCAGCGGGGTCTCCACCATACGGGGGGTGTAGTCGAGCGTCTTCGAGAGCTCGTAGGCCGTCACCTCGCCAATGCGCTCGAGGTTGCGGCGAAAACGCATCGAATCCTGCTGAATCTCCTTGTCACGAATCTGTTCGATAAATTTGTTCAGCACGCTGTTCTGCTCCGAGAGGATGTTGATTTTCATAGTCGGAAAAAGGGTGTTTTAAGTGGCTTAATAGAGGAAATTATTGAATGGGTAACGGCCTGCGTGAATTTCTCGCACCATGCCGTAGAGGTCCGAGCGGAACTTCTCGATGTTGATCTTCTCGATGGCCGAGAGGAAGATGCAGGGGGTGTTTGCCTTGGCAATCCAGCTCTTCTTCAGATCGTCGAGCGAGAGGTTCTCGCGGGTGGCGGGGGTCAGGTCGTCCTCCTCCTTTTTAATATAGGTGTAGGCATCAATCTTATTGAAGACCAAAAATACGGGCTTCTCGCCTGCGCCAATCTCTTGCAGGGTCTGCTTTACGACGGCAATCTGCTCCTCGAATTGGGGGTGCGAAATATCGACCACGTGAATCAGCAGGTCGGCTTCACGCACCTCGTCGAGGGTCGATTTGAACGACTCGATCAGCTCGGTCGGCAGCTTGCGGATGAAGCCCACCGTGTCGGACATCAGGAACGGCAGGTTGTCGAAGACTACCTTGCGTACCGTCGTGTCGAGCGTAGCGAAGAGTTTGTTCTCGGCAAAGACCTCGCTCTTTGAAATGAGATTCATCAACGTCGATTTACCCACGTTGGTATAGCCCACCAGGGCCACACGCACCATCGAGCCACGGTTCGAACGCTGTACGGCCATCTGGCGGTCGATCTTCTTCAGGTCCTCCTTGAGCTTGGTGATGCGGTTGCGAATCTGACGGCGGTCGGTCTCGATCTCACGCTCACCGGCACCGCCACGGGTACCCGTACCACCGCGCTGACGCTCCAAGTGGGTCCACATACCGCTCAGGCGAGGCAGCAGGTATTCGTAGTTGGCCAGCTGCACCTGCGTCTTGGCATAGGCGGTCTGCGCACGCGAGAGGAAGATATCCAGAATAAGGCGTGTTCGGTCCAGGATGCGGCAGGGCATCGCCTGCTCGATGTTGCGGGTCTGCGAGGGGTTCAGCTCGTCGTCGAAGATGACCACGTCGATTTCGTTTTCCTTGCAGTAGTCGGCAATCTCTTGCAGTTTACCCGGTCCCACATAGATGCGTGACGAGGGTTGAGGCAGTCGCTGCGTGAAGCGGCGCACGGTCTCAATGTCGGCCGTCTCGGCCAAAAATTCGAGTTCGTCCAGAAACTCCTCGGCTTGGCGGGGCTCCTGGTTGTCGCGGATGACGGCGACTAATACGGCTCTTTCCAAACAGTAAATCTTTATAATTCATAAAAAGGGTATCTCCCTCTCGGCAGATACCCTCTGTTTTATGTATCGTTGCTAACGATTAGTTCTGAACGCGGAATACAACGGGCAGGTTGTACTTTACACGTACCACCTGGTTACGCTGCTTACCCGGGGTCCACTTCGGCGACTTCTCAAGTACGCGAACGGCCTCCTCCGACAGCGAGCGGTCGGGCGTGCGGAGCACCTGGATGTTGGTCAGACGACCATCCTTCTCGATCACGAACGAAAGAACTACCGTACCCGAGATACCATTCTCAAGGGCGATCTGGGGGAAGCGAACGTTCGACTGTACCCAGTTACGGAAGGTATTGAGGTCACCACCCTGGAACGAGGGCATCGTCTCTACGATGAGGAACGGCTCGTCATCAACGATCTCCTCCTCAACAACCTCTACCTCCTGGAAGATCTCAACCTCCTCGTCAAACTCGGCGAAATCGACCTCGGTGGTAATCTTGGTGTCGTTATCTACAACCTGGAGCAGGTCGGCAATAACCTTCACCTCTACCTTCTTCGGGGGGGGAGGAGTCTTCTCGGGCTGACGAGTAATCTCGGTGATGACCTCCTCAACGGGGCCGTAATTCATATCGACTTGCTCGATACGCTTCTCCTTCGGCGTCCAGGCAAAGGCAAGAATCACTGCCAAAAGTGCCACGGCCAAACCGATCTCCAGCAGAAGACCACGCTTGTTTTGCAGGTCTGCTTTGGGGCTCTTTTTAATCTCCATTTTTATTGTAGTTTTTAATTGTTTTAGTCGCAATCAACAGCGCCGTATGTGGCGACATACGGGTCCAATGCACCACAAATATAAAGAGAAAAAATCAAAAATGCACACGTTTCTAAAAAAATCTTCAAAAAATCGCTAATTTTGTCCCTCGCAAGCCCCTAAATTGTCGAATAGATGGCGATGAAAACCCCCTTATACGGAAAAAATCCGATCGAGTTGGCCGCCTTGTGTGCCGAGCTGGGAATGCCCCGTTTTGCGGCGGGACAGCTCGCTCGTTGGCTCTATAAGGCCCACATCGAGGAGCCGCAGCAGATGAGCAACCTCTCAAAGCCGCACCGTCAGTTGTTGGCCGACCGCACCGAGCAGGTCTTGTCGGCACCGGTGGCGGTGAGCGAGTCGAAGGATGGCACCAAGAAGTACCTCTACCGTACTTTGCAGGGGGCCTATGTCGAGTCGGCCTACATTCCCGATGGCGACCGAGCCACGTTGTGTGTCTCCTCGCAGGCGGGGTGCCGTATGGGCTGCCGTTTCTGTATGACTTCGCATCAGGGATTGCATCACTCGCTCTCGACACTCGAAATCCTGAATCAGATCGCCTCGTTGCCCGAACGCGACCGACTGACCAATGTGGTCT
>CALAQA010000059.1:0-12198 GCA_937889065.1 uncultured Alistipes sp. | reverse complement strand
AAAAGGTAGGTGACCGTTTTTAATCAAACGAGAGCGACGGTCAAACTCTCAACTTTTCTTCGAAAAAGAGCCACTCGAAACCCACTGCCGACTCTCTTTCCCTCCACTCGCAGCACTCCTTTGGCCCCCGAGCGGATAAAATAGGTAAAGGTAAAGAGCTAACTGTGGCTCTTTACCTTTATCCTTTATGCAAGGTGTACTACCCTACTACTTGTTCTTCTTGTGGCGATTCTTGCGAAGACGCTTCTTACGCTTGTGGGTAGCCATCTTATGGCGCTTATGCTTCTTTCCGTTCGGCATAGTCTTAAATGTTAATGGTTAGACAATTATTTTACCTTGGCTGCGAAGCTCTTTGCGGGCTTGAAAGCCGGAATGTTGTGCTCGGGAATGGTGATGGTGGTGTTCTTCGAGATGTTGCGAGCCACCTTCTCGGCGCGCTTCTTCACGATGAAGCTGCCAAAACCACGGAGGTAAACGTTCTCGCCGTTCTCTAGCGAACCCTTAACGCTCTCCATAAAGGCCTCAACGATGGCCATCACCTGGACCTTCTCTACGCCGGTGCTCTTAGCGATTTCGCTAACGATATCTGCCTTAGTCATATCTATGTTTTTTTAATTAAATTATGTATTTTGCTCGTTTGAGTTTGCAAATATACACTTAATTTGATTATTCGCCAACTTTCCGAGATTTTTTTTCGTGCTAATTCTCACTTACTTATATTATAGGCCGTTGCCGCAGTCCGCTTTAACGCATCGCCTGCTGCAAACCGTCGGCAATCTGATCGAGTGCTCCCTGCAACTTCGAGCCGATGAGCATCTTCATCATCATATTGAGCTCCGTATGCAGCACCAGACGCAGACGGGTATCCGTATCCGAGACCTTGTGCAGCTGCACCCAGAAGGCAAAATCCATCGGAACGCCCTCGCCCGTAATCTTGACGTGCTTCGGCTCGACACGCTCGGCCATAATGAGCGTCACACCAAAGCCCTTGGCTTTGAACGAGCAACGATCCTCGCTGGCCTGCCAATCATCGACACGGCCCTGAAGTACGGGGGTAAGGTTATCGAAACGGCTGATGAGCTGATAAATCTGCTCGGCGGGGCGCAGAATCTGAATCTGCTTGGAGGTATATTCCTGCATAATGTGTTTGGTTTTTCGGATGTGGGTAATTAGTAAATTTCAAAGGTGCGGGTGGTGGGGCCATCGACCGTGATGTGGAGCTCGACCAACTCCTCGGGCAGCAGTCCCTCGATCTTCTCGGGCCACTCCACCAGGCAGAGGTCGCCCGAGTAGAAATACTCCTCGTAGCCCAAATCGAAGGCCTCACGCTCGTCGTCAATACGGTAGAAGTCGAAGTGGAAGAGACGTTGGCCGTCGTTGCCTTCGTATTGATTGACCAGCGCAAAGGTGGGGCTGGTCACCTGATCCTCGACCCCCAGCTCCTCGGCAATGGCACGCACCAGGGTGGTCTTGCCGGCACCCATCTCGCCACGCAGCGCCACGACCGTGCGGTCGCCCAGCGCATCCAACAGCAGGCGGGCCACCTTCGACAGCTCCTCCTCGCTTTCAATCTGAATTTTTCTCATTATCTCTTGGGTTTAAGCACCAGCAGCGGCACAATCATCTCCTCCATCGAGATGCCGCCGTGCTGGAAGGTGTTGCGGTAATAGCGTACATAGCGATTGGCGTCGTTGTTATAGACCAGAAAATCGCGGTTGTAGGCAAAGATGTAGCTCGACGAGAGGTTTCCCGACGGCAGCTGAATATCCTCGGGGCGCTGCACCTCATAGACCTCACGGGCGTTGTATTGGAGGTTGCGACCCGTCTTGTAGCGCAGGTTCGACGAGGTCTCCCGATCGCCCGTCACACGCACCGGATTATCGACACGAATCGTACCGTGGTCCGAGGTGATGATGACCGTATGGCCCTCTTCGGAGAGCAACTTCAGCAGCTCGAACAGGTCCGAATGTTCGAACCACGAGCGGGTCAGCGAGCGGAAGGCCGCCTCGTTTTCGGTCAGCTCACGCACAATGTCGGTCTCGGTACGGGCGTGCGAGAGGATGTCCAGGAAGTTATAGACCACCACCGAGAGGTCGGCATCGTAGATGCGACGGATGTTGTCGATGAGCTTGCGACCCTGCTCGGGGCGCACCAACTTGTCGAAGGTCATCTTCCACGACTTGCCGCACTGGGTCATCAGGCGACGCAGAAACTCCTCCTCGTATTGGTTTTTGCCCCCCTGCTCGTTGTCGTTGAGCCAACGGTCGGGCATCAGGCGGTCGATGGCCAGCGGCATCAGACCGGCAAAGATGGCGTTGCGGGCATATTGGGTGGCAGTGGGCAGGATGGCGCAATAGAAGTCCTCCCGCTCGACGTTGTAAAAGCCACGCAAGAGCGACGAGATGGCACGCCACTGATCGTAGCGGAAGTTATCGATCAACAGCACGGTGGTCTTCTCGCTCTGCTCGACGATGGGGAAAATCTCGCTGCGCATCAGCGTGTGCGACATCACGGGAATATCCTCCGTGCGACGATTGATCCAGTTGTAGTAGTTGCGACGCACAAATTTCGAAAACTCCTGGTTGGCCTCGTTCTTCTGATAGGACAAAATCTCCTTGATGCCGCTGTCGGTCGAGCCGTCCAGCTCAATCTCCCAGGCCGTCAGGCGGCGGTAGAGCGAACACCAATCCGAGAAGGTGTCGGCCATCTGCAACGAGGCCGAGAGGCGTCCGAACTCGGAGCGGTAGTCGGCCGTGGTCTGCTCGGTGACGAGCTGCTGCTGGTGGACATTCTTCTTGATGGAGAGCAGCACCTGGTTCGGATTGACGGGTTTGATGATGTAGTCGGCAATCTTCGAGCCGATGGCCTTGTCCATAATGTTCTCCTCCTCGCTCTTCGTCACCATAATGACGGGCGTGGTGGGGCGCACCTCCTTGATTTGGGGAAGTGTCTCCAGACCCGTCATACCGGGCATCATCTCATCCAAAATAATCAGGTCGTAGGCCTCCTCCGAAACCATATCGATGGCATCGTAGCCATTGTTGCAGGTATCGACCTCGTAGCCCTTCTGACGAAGGAAGAGCACGTGCGGTTTGAGGAGTTCCACCTCGTCATCGACCCAAAGAATGCGTACCATAGTTCAGCGTTTTACATCCACAAAAGTAGTTATTTTTCCACTAAACGCAAAACTCGGGCCTTTTATTGGGTCATCGCCCCACTTTTACCCCCGCCAACGGGCACATAGCGGCTCGATGCGCTCTTCGAGGCGACCCAATTCGTAGTCGAGTTGCGAGCGGGTCACGGTGGCATAGATCTGCGTCGTGCGGATGGAGCTGTGGCCCAACAGTTTCGAGATGGTCTCGATCGAGACCCCCTTCGAGAGGGCAATCGTGGTGGCAAAGGTGTGGCGGGCGGCGTGGAACGTAACCCGCTTCTCGATACCTGCTCGAGCCATCAGTTGCACCAACGAACGATTCACCCAGCCGTTGCTCGGCAGCGGAAAGTAACACTCGGAGCGGATGCGCGGCTCCCACTTGCGCAAGATCATCAGCGGCAGGTCCAACAGGCAGACCTGCACCTGCACACCCGTCTTGTGGCGGGCCAACTCAATCCAATGGCGACGCCCTCGCAGGGTGACGTGGTCGGGGGTGAGCTGTTTCAGATCGACAAACGAAAGACCCGTAAAGGCACTGAAGAGGAAGCTGTCACGCAGCAACTCCTGCGAGCGAGAAAGCCCCGTCAGCGACATCAGGCGGGTAAGTTCGTCTTCTGAAAGAAAGGTGCGCTGCACATATTCGCTTTGGAGCTTGTAGTCCAGAAAGGGGTCGTGCTGCATCAACCCCTCGGCACGGGCACGGCGCAAGAGATGTTTCAGGGCCGATAGATAGACCCACACCGTGTTGGGGCGCCGGGCGCAGGTGTGCAACAGGTAGCGATGAAAAGCGGTAAGCAGATGGCGATCGACCTCCGAGAGGGCTACATCCTCCCGTGCGGTATGTTCGGGAAGGAAGGCCTCGAGGTGGCGCAGCGTCGATTCGTAGCGGTAGAGCGACGATTGGCTGCGGTCGATGCCCACACGGAGGGCAAACTGCTGGTTGTGGCGGCGAAAATAGTCGATGAGCCGAGTCGGCGAGAGGTGGTTTTCGAGCAACGCATCCCGCACCTGCTCGGGGCTAACGTCGGCCGATGTGAGGCAGAGTTGTTCGTAGCACCGCTCGGCCTCCAGACGCAGACGGTCCAACTCCCGATTGAGGCGTGCCGCCTCGACCGAGCGACCGAGGACACGATTTTGGGCGACATCCCACGCCGCAGGGGCGACCGCAAGGTGGGTCGAGAAGCCGATGCGTCGGCCTCGGATGGTAATTCGGCCATAGATAGGCAGGTTTCCGTCCCGCGCACGAGCGGCACGCTTGACGTAGAAAAGCACTTTCAGGGTGTTTCTCATAGCAGTATAGGTTTTGATGGGTAGTACGAATTTACCCTTTTTTTCGCAAAGCGCCAAAAAAAGAGGGTCTCCCTTGCGGGAAACCCTCTAAAAAGTTGGTATTGGAAGTGATTACTTCACCCACTTAACCGACTTGAGCGTGAACTGGTTCGAAATCGTCTGGTCGAATACCAGAGCGCCCTTGCCATTCAGCGTAGCCTCGGTAGCGGCGGGCTTGGTTCTACCCTCCATGCGGGCGTAACCTACCGAACCGTAGATGTTCACAGCCTTCACCAGAGCCTCAACAGCCGTGTCGGCGGGCAGCGTACCCACGATGTTCCAAGTGTAACCGTACTGGTCGAGCTCGTCCATAAAGTCCTGACCGAGCTGCTGACCGTTCGACTCTACGAAGAGATCGTAGAACTCCTCCAGGGTCATCGCACCCGTATCAACAAACTGAGCAATCATACCATCGATCGTACCCTGGGCGTAGAAGCCGGCCAGATAAACCTCCTTCAGCTCCTGACCCTCGATCATCCAGAACAGATAGGTATCATCGGGATAGTTGGCCGAATAGTCGGGCACCCACTCGCTCACGTAGCCAAGCATAGCGGATACCTGGCACTCGGGAGCCTCCGAAGCACCCACACCGGGGAAGTAGAACGAAACGGCGATTGCGCTATCAACAGCGGCTTCACCATCAGCGTCGTAGGGAACAACTACGCAGGTGTAAACCTTGCCACCCTCCAGCGACACGGGCGACATACACTCAGCGAAGCGCAGACCATCCTCCTCCATCGTGAACTCAGCCTTGTTGTTCTTCGGATCGGCAGCAATAGCCTCAGCCTCAGCGGCGAAGTCGGCCGTGATGTCACCCTCGACGAACGAGAAGGCAACCGAAGCAACGTCGGTACCCTCCTCCGAAGCAACAGCTACGATGGGGAAGGTCGAGCCATCAACCATAGCACGGAAACCAACATAAGCAGCCTCCATCGAGAAGTCGGTCAGCACAGCACCGGGCAGAGCCAGACGGAACATACCGCTTGAATTACCCCAGAAGTAGTCATAGCTACCTCCCTGGTAGTTGGTCATAGCCTGCTCCATCGTCTCGGGAGCGAAGGTGATGATGTTGTCCTTCAGCGTACCTACGTTGTCCTTGTACATACGAACCCAAATGTCACCATAAGGATCTACGGTCAGACCCAGCGGCTGCTCGGGAATAACTACTGCATCGGGATTGCGTACATCGATAGCGAAGTAAACATCCTCCTCGTACGAAGCGAAGTTCGACGCATTTACGATATAAACACCCTTCGAGTAGCTGTAGGGGTTCTTCATATAGAGGAAGCCCGGGGTGTTGGTGTTCTCATACACCTCAACATAGTACTCGGGGAAACCACCCAGGTCGAAGATCGAAGGAACAAGGTCATCACGATAGATACCCTTACCCAGCAGTACATAGGGCTCGGGAACAGCAATCGTCAGACCAACCTGCGAGTTACCATAGGGGGTCGTCAGCGTAGGATCGTCGAGCGAAACGCTGAATTTATAGGTCTTACCCGGGGTAAGATCGGCATAATCGAAGGTTACGTCGATCGAAGCCGACTTCTCACCGGCAGCAAAAGCAACGTTTGCGGGAACATTGAACAGACCCTCCTCACCCTCGGCGAAGGTAGCCAATACGGGTACATCCAAAGCACCGTCAGTCTCGATACGCAGCACGGGAAGCGTTACCGACGCATCGTCAGCGCTAACCGTATAGCTCGTCTGAACATCAGCCGAGAAATAGGCCTGCGGGCCCTCGGCCAGCTCACCGGCGCTCCAATCGTTGTCCTCCGAACAAGCCGTAAAGAGGCCCGCCGTAGCAACGAGTGCGCTCAAAAAGAATATCTTAAGACTTTTCATAGTTTTACACTGTTTTAGTCATTCGAAATATAGGTGCCACAAGGATTCGGGTTGTTCAAACCGCGAATACCGGCATTCATCTGCTCTGCCGACTCGGGCAGGGTGAAGTTCCACCAGGGCGCACGACCAACGGTCGTAATGCGGTTGTAAACAGGCGAGTTCGTATTGTCGGCATTGCTCCAACCAATGTCCATACGCTTCATATCGTAGATAACGACACCCTCACCCCAGAACTCAACACGCTTCTGGAAGATAATCTCCTCAACGACGTCCGTACCCAGATAGGTGTAACCCGGAGCACGGTTAGCCATAAAGCTCTCAAGCAGGGCCTTACCCGAAGTAGCATCGTAGTGAGCCGTAGCCTCGGCCTCGATCAGGTACATCTCCTCAACACGCATCAGCGGAATGTCGGTTACGTTACCCTTCGAGTAGTCGAACTTCTCACCACCGTTGGTGTGGAACTTACCCCAAGCATAGGGAGCAATGGGCGAACCCTCGCTACCGTTGAACTCATCCTCAGACAGGTTCGTGTAGGGCTGGAAAGCGGCCCAGTCACGATCGGGCGAAACGATGTTCTTCTTACGGAAGTCGGCGGGGTTGATACGCTCGTAGAACTTGTTCGAAATACCGGGCTGCGAGCCATAACCGTAACCCCAGATAGCCTCGAGCGACATATGAGCCGTCCACGAGTAGAGGTTACCGAGAACCGTATCGGTCGATTGGCACAGACCCATCATCCACGAGTTGTTGGCAACGCAGAAACCGGTCATAGGATCCAACCACTGAGCCTCGCTCATAATCGAGCAACCCGACTCGGTGATAGCCTTGCGAGCATACTCGGCAGCCTTGCGGTAAGCATCGTTACCGGTCGGAACCTCCACCGAAATCTCCTCGGCCTGGCCGGGAACAACAACAGCACCGTAGTTGCCATCAAGACCACCCAACCAGAGGTAAGCACGAGCCTTCAGACCATATACTACGGCCAGGTTGGGAATACCAATCGACGGACGCGTATAAGAAGCATCAGCAATCATCAGCTCCTCGGCCTTGTTCAGGTCGTTGAGGATGTAGGCCCACATCTGCTCACGAGGCAGACGGGGGTTGTTCTCCATCTCATCCTGCGTGGTGTTCTCCGTAATCAGAGGCACGGTCAGACCCACAACCTCGGGCTTAATCTCGTAACCTGCGGGAGCGTTGGGATCACCAACAGCGTGCAGAGGATCGTACAGACGAGCCATATCCGTGTAAAGCATAGCACGATAAGCCAACGCTACACCCAGCTCAGCACCGGGAGTCTCGGCAGTGGCAAGCACCGAAATAGCCGAGTTGGCCGTGAAGATGAACTGATAGTAGCTCTTGTAGTACCACATCGAAGCGTAGCTGGTATTGTTCAGCCACAGCAGCGTACAGGGATAGGTGGCAAACTGCCAACGGTCGTAGTAGGGGTTACCGCCGTCCATCGAACCCGATACGGGGAACATATCACCGGTCAAACGGTCCAGACCGCCAACCAAACCCATATAACCAAACTCAACGTGCTCACCAAGAATCTCGGTGTAGTTGCTCATCAGAATGGTAGGAATAGCCGACAACACACCACCGGTGGCAAAGGGCGACTCACCAATCTGATCGCTGACTGCATAGCCATTCTCGGGGAAGGTCTCCTCTGCGCAGCTCGTCAGCAACACTGCAGAGCACAGAGCTACAGCAATGAACTTAAATATATTGTTTGTTTTCATATTCTTCTACGGTTTTTGAGATTAGAACGAAACCGAAACACCGCCCGTAAAGGTGCGAACGGGAGCGTGGTAGTAGGGGCTCGTAGCACCGCTGATGCTCTGACGAGGATCCATACCCTGACGCTTCGACCAATACCATACGTTGTCGCACGATACATAGATGCGGAGCTTGTTCACCAGGAACTTCTTGGTCCACTTCTGGGGCAGCGTGTAACCCAACGTGATGTTCTGAATGTTCAGGTACGAAGCATCCGTGAGGAAGCGGTCCGAACCGGCCGACGAATAGTTATCGTTATAAGCGAAACGAGGAATGTTCGACGAAGCGTTCTCGGGCGTCCAAGCATTCAACAGGTCGCGGTGATAGGGCGAACCGTCCGACAGACCCGTGGGCGACGACATATACATTGCGTAACCCGAGTCATAAGCCTGACCACCAATCTGATAGGTGAACTGAGCCGAGAAATCGAGACCCTTCCACTGCAACGACGTACCGAAACCACCATAGAGGTCGGGCAGAGCGCAACCCTGCAGCTCACGACCATTGGTCGAAGCCGTCGAATAGTCGGTCGTAATATCACGCTGCTTCTCCATAATAGCTACCATTACGGGGTTACCCTCGGCATCTACAACGGGAACACCATCCTCAACCTTCTGCTCCTCGCCTACCTTCACATCCTTCCAGTAGTACCACTGCGACTCACCAGTCTCCTGATTTACACCGGCATACGAAGGACGATACATCTCGTAGTACGACATACCCTCAGCCAAGAAGTAGCCACCATTGATACGACCCATATACTTACCATCGCTGGTCGGGGTATCCTTGTACTGATCGGGCAGCTTGGTAACCTCGTTCTTGTAGTGCGTCATATTCAGGTTTACGCTCCAAACGAAGTCCTTCTTGCGGATGATGTCACCACCCAACTCAATCTCGATACCGCGGTTGCGCATATCACCTACGTTGGTCATAATCGAGCTGAAACCACCGGCCTCAACAGGAACAGCCAACGAGAAGAGCATATCGGTGGTCTTACGGTTGAAGAAGTCGATACCACCATAGAGGCGATCGTTCCACAAGCCAAACTCAACACCTACGTTGAGGTTCGAGTTGGTCTCCCACGTAATATCCTTGTTACCCTTGCGAGCCAAAATCGTGGTTACACCACCGGTAACATCTTTCTCAATCGAAAAGTAGTCGGTGTAGTAGTACGAACCGATGTTGTCGTTACCCTGCGAACCATACGAAGCCTTAACCTTCAGCATATTGAGCCAATCCACATTGTACCAGCTCTCCTTGCTCAGAATCCAGGCGGCACCTACCGACCAGAAGTTACCCCAACGGTTATCGGGGTGGAAGCGCGACGAAGCATCGCGACGGTACGAACCCGAAACGAACACACGCTCGTCGAAGTCGTACTGACCACGGAAGAAGTAACCCTCGTTGTTGTACTCAGCCTTACCCGACGACGCCGAAGCCATATCGGTAACCATACCGTTCAACTCAAGGTAGCTGGGCGAGAACATACCACTCTTCGTAGCACCAAGCGAGTAGCTCTGAAGGTCATACGACTCGTGACCCAAGAGCAAATCTATGTTGTGCTTGCCGAAGGTCTTGTTGTAGTTCAACAGCTGCTGGAAGTTGTAGGCAATCGAACGACTGTGACCCTTCGAAAGCACACCACCCGATACGGCAAACTGACCGTAGTAGGGGTTACGCAGCTCGGTCGAACGCGTCTCGTCGAGCGTTACGTTACCATTGATGGTCAGCTTCAGACCGTCGTAGAGCTTGAACTCAGCGAAACCGCTGGCCGAGAAGGCGTTACCCTCGTTGTTGCTCTTGTTCAGCGTCAGGTTCTGCAGATCGTTCTCCATACCGGCCTGACGACGCATCGAACCACCGTTGCGGCCATCACCGAAGTCGTACATCTGGAAACCGTACTCGTCGATCATAATGTTGCCATTACCATCGCGCATATAGAGCGGATAGATAGGAGCCATACGCATTGCCGTAGCAAAGGCGTTACCACCATCCGAAGCACCCTCGTTGCTGAAACCGTTGTTCCAGTCGAAGTGGGCGTAGGTGAAGTTACCACCTACCTTCAGCCACTCCTTGGCCTGATAGTCGGCACGCAGACGAGCCGTGATACGCTCCATATTCGAGCCCTCGATCACACCCGTGTTGTCCAGGTAACCCATCGAAGCGTAGAAGTTCGAACGATCGGTAGCACCGGCTACGTTTACGTTGTACTCCTGACGGAACGACGAACCATAAATCTCATCTACCCAGTTATCGGGCTTGAGGAAGAAGTCCTGGCCATTGTAGTTTACCAGACGACCCTCCGTAGCCAGCGGGTTGAGCTTGCCGTTCGTACCGATGAGGTTCTGACCCTCGGGAATCGTGAACACGTTGTAAGCCAGACCACCGGCGCCATCCGACGTCAGCGTCGAGCTAGCCCAAGCGTAAGCATCCTCGGGGCTCCACTTGCTGGCCATCGTACGATAGTTCATCAGGGCCTTGTGGTGGAACTCATAATACTCACCGGCCTCGTCGGTGATGTCGTAGTTACGCAGAGCGCGCGTATTGACACCCCACTTACCATCGAACGTAACGACTGCCTCGCCCACCTTGGCCTTCTTGGTCGTGATCATAATCACACCATTGGCACCACGAGCACCATACAGGGCATTCGAAGCGGCATCCTTCAGGATGGTCATCGACTCGATATCGGCCGAGTTGATGTTGTTGATATCACCCTCGTAGGGGACACCATCAACCACATAGAGAGGCGAGTTACCGGCGTTGATCGAACCGGTACCACGGATGGTCAAGGTCTGACCTGCACCCAGACGACCCGAAGCCGACGTAAACTGAACACCGGCAACCTTACCTACCAGTGCGTCCGTCAGGTTCGACGACTGCGTCTTGGCGATGTCGTCCGACTTAATCACCTTTGCCGAACCGGTAAAGGCCTCCTTCTTGGCCGTACCGAAGGCAACGACTACTACGTCGTCAATAGCGTGGGTATCCTCAACCAGCGCAATCGACACATTGGTCTTGCCGGCAATCGATACCTGCTGCGACTCGTAACCGATAAACGATACGTTCAGCTTACCGTTTGCCGGAGCCGAAATCGCAAACTTACCATCTGCACCAGTGGTCGTACCGGTCGTGGTACCATCAACGATAATCGTTGCACCTGCTACAGGAGCACCGTCCGCGGTGGTAACTGTACCGCTGACCTGCTTGTTCTGAGCGATCGCCATTGCGAATACACCCAAAACAGCCACTAACGATAGTACAAGTTTTCTTACCATAAGCGTTAATTTTAAAGTGTTTTTTTAATAAAAAGTTCACCGACAAAGATAAGTGTTTGAAAAATAATTTACAAAATAATTCATAAAAAAAATTACAAACCTAATAGGAAGCCACCAATAAGGGAGCGTTTTACGTTAATTTATTGTTAAGGCGGGAGTTTTTAATTACAGATTGTAACCGCACTTTTGGGCCATTTTTACAACTTTTCAGCAGGCGCAAAGCCCGATAAGCATTTATACCTATTTATATATATAGGTTTTTCGGCCCGTTTTGGCACTTTTCGGGTCGTTTCGAGTCTTTTCGGAGGCCGGCAAAGGGAAATTTCCACTTACGGATTGCATTTTGTGGCTCGGAGGCGGGGTCAGGATGCCACTTTGAGGCGTTGGCTGGCACCGCCAACAATAGTCCGGTCGGCGTCCCTTGAAGGCGGGAGAGAAAAAAACCACCGGCCAGAGAAACTGACCGGTGGTCCCCAATTACACTTTTCTAACAAGATGTCGAAACTACCACGAATGAACGCTTTCGACTCTCGAATACAAAGGTACGACATTTTTTGGCATTTCAAAACAAAAAGGGTAAAAAAATTACACTTTGACCTCTTTTATTGGGCAAAACCGCTTTTGAGACCCATTTTTTACCAAATTTGAGCCTCCTAAGCGAACCCTGCGACGGCGAGGCTGCAGCGACCCACACAAGGTTTTTGCATTTTTTTTGCCGTTTTTTTTGGAGATATAAAATTTTTGCCTACCTTTGCAACCGCAAAACGATGGTGCCATAGCTCAGTTGGTAGAGCAACGGACTGAAAATCCGTGTGT
>CALAQA010000058.1:0-15067 GCA_937889065.1 uncultured Alistipes sp. | reverse complement strand
CAATTTTGAATTTTGAATTCTGAATTTTGAATTTTTTAGTGTGCTTCGAGCCAATTCCGACCTACGCCCGCCTCGGCCGTCAAAACAACCTTCAACGAAGCGGCCCCCTCCATCGCCTCACGCACGATGCTTATGACTCGTTCCTGCTCCTCACGCACCAGGTCGATGACCAATTCGTCGTGGACCTGCAAGATGACCTTCGAGCGGATATTCTCGGCCTTGAAGCGGCGGCTGACCTCGACCATCGCCATCTTCATAATGTCGGCCGCCGACCCCTGAATGGGGGCATTGACGGCATTGCGTTCGGCCACACCTCGGGCCACCGCATTGCGGGAGAGGATGTCGTTCAGGTAACGACGACGACCGAAGATGGTCTCGACATACCCCTTTTCACGGGCCTCGGCCACCACTCGCTCCATATACTCCTTGACCTTGGGGTAGGAGCGAAAATAGCCATCAATCAGCTCTTTAGCCTCCTTTCTGGAAATCTCCAGACGCTGGCTCAACCCGAAGGCCGAGATGCCGTAGATGATGCCGAAATTGGCCGTCTTGGCACGGCGACGCTCCTCGGACGAAACCTCCTCGATGGGTTTCTGGAAGAGGCGGGCCGCCGTCGCCGAGTGGATATCCTCGTCGTGGGCAAAGGCGGCCAGAAGCGACTCATCACCCGAGAGGTGGGCCATAAGACGCAACTCGACCTGCGAGTAATCGACGGCCAACAACAGATGGTCGTCGTCGGATGGGATGAAGGCCTGACGAATGGGTTTTCCGAGGGCATCACGCACCGGAATGTTTTGCAGGTTGGGGTTGGTCGAAGAGAGGCGACCTGTAGCCGTAACCGCCTGATTGAACGAGGTATGAATGCGCCCCGTCACCGGATTTACCAGCTGCGGCAGGGCCTCGACATAGGTCGAAAGCAACTTCTTCACACCACGATACTCCAACACCATATCGACAATGCGGTGCTGGTGGGCAAACGATTGCAGATACTCCTCGTCGGTGCAGAACTGCTTGGTTTTGGTCATCTTCGGCTTGTCGGTGATGCGCATCTTACCGAAGAGTACCTCTCCCAATTGGCGGGGCGAATTGATGTTGAGTTGTGGCTCATCGGCCTCACGGCGCACCTCCTGCTCCAGCTCCGCAAGGCGGGCAGTCAGCTCGACGGCATAGCGGGCCAAGTGGTCGGTGTCGATCTTCACACCGGCCATCTCAACATCGGCCAACACCCGAATGAGTGGCTCTTCGACCTCCCAATAGAGGCGTTCAAAACCCTGCTCAACCACTTGGGGGTAGAGCACCTGTTTGAGTTGCAGGGTGATGTCGGCATCCTCGGCAGCATACTCTGCCACCCGCTCCACGCCCACCAAATCCATTGTCAGCTGCTTGGCTCCACGACCGATAAGGGTCTCAATGGCAATGGGTTCGTAGTTCAGGTAACGCTCTGTCAAGGCATTCATATTGTGGCGAGACTCGGCATCGAGCAGGTAGTGCATAATCATCGTGTCGAGCAGACGACCACCCACCTCGATGCCCAAGCGGCGCAGCACCATCAAATCGAACTTGATGTTCTGACCGATTTTGCGCTGCTCGCCCTCAAAGAGCGGTTTTAGTAGTTCGACATATTCGGCCGTATCGAGCGGGAAGGGGATATACCACGCCTTGTGTGGCTCGACGGCCAACGAGAGGCCCACGATGCGGTCACGGAACAGGTCGAAGCCCGTCGTCTCGGTATCGAAGCAGAACTCCTCGTAGCGGCTCACCTCGCTGACCACCTCACGCAACGCAGCGGCATCCCGCACGATGGTATAGGTGTGGGGCGTGGTCTCGGCCGTAGCACGCAAAGGGGGTGCCGAAAAGAGGTCCATCGCCTCCGCCTCGGGGGCAGCAGCAGGAGTTTCAACGGTGGTTGGGGCGGCCGTTTCGGGAGCGGCAAAGGCGGCAAACAGGTCGCCCTGACCCTCCAGGCGGGCCGCCTTTTGGGCCGCCGACTTGGCACGGCTCACCTCGGCCAACTGACGCTGTTCGGCCTGCACGGGTTGCGTGGGCAGCGGCTCAACGGGGGCGAGGTTTTGTAGGTCATTCATAAAGGCCTTGAAGTCCAACTCGGCATAGAGCGCACGCAGTTCGTCGAGGTGGGGACAGCAGACCGTCAGGGCCTCCTCCTCGAAGGGAATGGGCACATCCAAACGGATGGTTGTCAGCTCTTTGGCAAGGCGTAGCTTATCGCCCCACTCGGCAATTTTCTCGCCCTGCTTGCCCTTGATCGAGCCGACGTTGGCCAAGATATTTTCGACCGTTCCCCAGGCCTGCACCAACTTGCTGGCCCCCTTCTCGCCAATGCCCGGCACACCGGGAATGTTGTCCGAAGCATCGCCCCAGATGGCCAAAATATCACGCACCAAGGTGGGGTCGTCGATGCCGTATTTTTCGTGAATGGCGGCCTTGTCGATAATCTCGATTTGTCCCTCCGAGCCCTTCTGCTTGTAGATTTTGCAGTGCTCACGTACCAACTGGCCGTAGTCCTTGTCGGGGGTCACCATAAAGACCTCGTAACCCGCCTCAACGCCCTTCATTGCCAGCGTGCCGATCACGTCGTCGGCCTCGAAGCCCGCCACCTCCAGAATGGGGATGCACATCGCCTCCAGCGCCCGCTTCACATAGGGGACCGAGAGGATGATGTCCTCGGGGGTCTCGGAGCGGTTGGCCTTGTATTCGGGAAAAATATCACGACGGAACGAGCCCCCCTTGGGGTCGAAGGCCACACCCAGCAGGTCGGGCTTCTCCCGCTTCTGAATATCGCGCAAAAACTTCACGAAGCCAAAGATCACCGAGGTGTTCATACCGGCGTGGTTGCGCATCGGACGCCCCAAAAAGGCGTAGTAATAGCGGAACAGCAATGCGTAGGCATCGACCAAATAGAGACTTTTCATAACAGCGTTGAGCGGCTCGCCCCCTCAATTTTTAATTTTTAACTTTTCATTTTTAATTGCCCTCTAATTGTCCTCCGAAAACCACTCGGCATACGAGGAGGCGGTTTCGTGCAGACGCAGGCTGTGGAGCGTCACCCCCTCGGGCAGACGCATCATCAAGCGGTGGGCAAAGTCGTCCAACATATTTTCGCAGGTGGGTTGATACTCCACCGTCACCACGTTGTCGAACTGCTCCGCAAGCACCCGTCGCAGCCCCTCATCGGCCGTCGTGCGCAGCACCAGCGCGTGGTCGAAGCGGGAGATAATTTCCTCATTGACAATCTTTTTCAGCACCCCGAAATCCATCACCATTCCCTGCTTGGGGTTCATCGGGTCGGTCGATGGGGTCCCTTTGATAGTGACAAAGAGGCGGTACGAGTGGCCGTGAATCTCACGACACGGACCGTCGTAGCCCCCCAATGCGTGGGCCGCCTCAAACGAAAACTCTTTGGTTAGACGAATAATTGCCATTTTCGTGTTATTGTTTTTATTTCATCTCTTTACAACGTGCTGCCCATAGGCGCAGGGCATCATCACGCCAACGAGCAACGGTTTGTGCCCCCTGGTGAGCCCCCTCAAATTGGGCGGGATCCTGCACATCGGTCCACCAATTTTCGCCCAACGGCCAATCGTCGGGGTGTGCCTCACCCGGCCAACGATTATCGACAATGAACACACCGTTTTGCTCCACGGCTCCCGTAATCGTATAATAGACAATACCTGCCATTTTGGGGGCATAACGCACCTGATACTCGCCGTTGCCCAAATAGAAGCCATCCCAATCCTGTCCCAAACAATGGAGCGTAATACACGGTTCGGTACCATCGTCCCCCACTCGTTCAGGCCCCTTGAGGTGCATCTCCACGATCGAGAAGACGGGGACCGTATCCCGCTCGTTGAGGGGTCGGTCGAAAATGCGGCGTGACGAGTGGTTCATCCGCTCGAAGCGGCCTCCCCAATGCTCCACGCCCGGGTCGGCGGGGTCCATCTCCCGATAGTTGAGCATATACAATACCGACGGCGTATCGCCCATACGAACAATACCGCCACAGTGGGTTACAAAGTCGTCGGCCAATCGAGAGGTACCCTTCATATACTTTTCATAAAATTCACGGCCATAGGCCGACTCTCGCTTATCGTTGTGGATGAAGCCGCGGTAAGAGGCATTGGTCTCGATAAACCACAAATTCGGGAAGTGCGAGGCGATGTAGGAGTAGGCATCGGGGCTGAACTTCTTGTTCGGACCACCAATCCAATAGACACGGATTCGGTCGGCAATATCGGGGGCATCGTGCAGTGCCTGGGCCAAATCCTCCAAGCCACCCCACACCAGCACATAGAGCGGACGAGGATCCTTCGTGCGGGCACATTTCACAATCCACTCCGAGCCGTCGGTGGCCGTACGGTAGCCTGCGCTGGGGGCCAAACGATTCACCCCCTGATGCACCATCGCCTTCAACTCCTCGGCCGTGCGGAAGTTTCCGCCCTTAAAATCCTTGGCGTAGAGGTCGATGAGGTTCTTGATGTGCTCCGCACCACCCCCGCCAAACGAGGGCGAGGAGACCAAACCCTCCAAATCGAAGTAGTCGTTGAACATCAACAGATGGCCCATCGATTGGAAGTCGTCCTCATCGGGACCACCAATATCGGTCGAAATCAAGACACGGGGACGCTCTTCGTCGATTGGCTGCGTTTGTTGCTGACAAGACGTCAGCACCGACATCGCAGCAAACAGAGCGACAATAAACGGCATCGTTTTCATCTTGCGCGGGTTTTCGTGGGTTACAACGTATTCAAATAGTTCTCCAGGTGGGTGTAGCCGTTCTCGGCCATCATCGCCCCATCGGTGCCATCCTTCGGGTCAAGCCCCAGTTTGCGCTCCCAACGGTCGGGCAGGCCGTCGCCGTCGCTGTCTTTGGGGGCCTTGGCACTCTTCAGTTCGGGCCAACCGCCCACATCGGTTTGCGAATCGATGATGCCGCACGGGTTGGGGCCGAGGTAGCTCTGCTGACGGCGGAAACTTGCCCCTTCGTAGGTGGCATAACCGCCTCGCACCTCTGCAATGATGCGCTCATCGACCGCATCACGACAAGGCAACGTGGCACCCACATCGTTCAAGACCGCCTCATAGGCCTCTTCGGCCGTCTGCTGACGGATGGGCATCGCCTCCCACGGCTTCGCAAGGCGCAACACCTCGATGTGGCTCATATCGTCGGGTTGCACACCGCCATTCCAGTTGTCGGCCGTCACCTCGGGGCTCCCCTCCACCACATTTTCGGCAATATACCATTGGCCGTAGTTGTCGAGCGACTCACGATACGAGGGGGCTGCAATACGCTTGGCCACCTCACCGGGGCGGGTAGCCGGACCGGGCTTGTAGTAGTTGGCCACCATATTGATATAGGTCACCACATAGGTGTTGTGGCGGGTGGTGTGGAGCTTCTCGCCGCCGTAGCAACTCTGATAACCCCAATTATAGAGCACATTGTTGCGGTAGTCGTTGTAACCTGCACCCGACGAAAAACGGGGGTTGCGACTGGTGTGGTGGGCCAGCAGGTTGTGGTGCATCGTACAATAGTTCGAGCCCCAGATGCCGCCAAAGCCGTGCGACCCCTTGATGTGGTTCGACCCCGAGAGGCTCTCGGCAACCAGACACCACTGAATCGTCACATTTTCGCACGCATAGACCGACATACACTCGTCGATGCTCCACGAAGTGGAGAGGTGGTCGAGGATGATGTTGCGGTGGCCGCGCGACCCCATCGTGTCGTAATCCTCGCCCGACTCATCGCCCAGACGCACACGCAGGTAGCGGATAATGACCTCGTCGGCACCGATGTTCAGCGGATGGCGTTTGATGCAGATGCCGTCGCCCGGTGCGGTCTGACCGGCAATGGTCAGGTAGGGGTGGCGAATGGTGATGGGACGCTCCAGTTCGATTGTTCCCGAGACCTCGAAAATAACCGTGCGGGGCCCCTCGGCCTCCACAGCGGCACGCAACGAGCCTTCGCCCGAGTCGTTGAGGTTGGTCACCTTGATGACCCTTCCACCACGACCACCGACGGTATATTTACCATAGCCCTCGGCCGTCGGAAAGGCCAACGGTTGCTCCTCGTTTTGGGCAAACCGAGGCCGTTCGGAGCTACAAGAGAGCCCTCCGACAAGCAGAGCCAACAAAACCAGGTTGCGCAACATAACAATCTTTTTTAGTTCAGTTCGAGGCGGTAGGGCGAGTACATCACGATACCCTGCTGCTGCAAGGCCTCCTTGACGTGCTGGTACTCCTCCATCACCTTTTCCAGCTCGGTGCGGGTCACCTCGGCCTTCACCTTGGCCGAAAGGGCCGACATCACAGCGGCAAAGCCGGTCGGCATCTCGGTCTTCTCAACCACCTGGAAATCCTCGCCCAGGTCGGCCTTCTCGGCAGCCAAAGCCAGGGCCATCTTCAGGCCACCCAAGCCATCTACCAAGCCGATTTCGAGGGCATCCGAACCCGACCATACACGGCCACCGGCAATCTCGAGCACCTTCTCGATGGGCAGGTTACGACCCTCCGAAACCAGGCCCGTGAAACGCTCATAGACCTTATCCACGCCACGCATCACGGCACGACGCTCGGCAGCCGTCAGCGGCTCACGCTGACCCATACCGGCCGAACGGTTGGTCTTCACACCATCCATCGTGATGCCGAGGTTTTTCTGAAGGGCCTTCGTGGGGTTCATAAACATACCGAATACGCCAATCGAGCCGGTCAGGGTCATACGATCCGAAAGGATGGCATCGGCCGGAGCCGAGATGTAGTAACCACCGCTGGCGGCATACGCACCCATCGAGACAATGACGGGCTTCTGGGCCTTCAGCAGCTCCATCTCACGCCAGATGATATCCGAAGCCAACGCCGAGCCACCGGGCGAATTGACACGCAGCACAACGGCCTTGACGTTCTCATCCTCACGCACCTCACGCAGCTTGGCAGCCAGCGAGTTACCGAAGATTTGGGCACCCGAGCCCTCGCCATCGACAATCTCACCCTGGGCATAAACCAGCGCCACCTCGGGCGAGGTCAGACGATTCAAATCGGGACCTACCTGGGCGGCATAATCGCCCAACGACACGAAGCGCAGGTTACCCTCCTTGTCGGCCTCAACACCCTGGGCCAGGAACTTCTCCTCCATCTGGTCCTCGTAGCAGACCCCGTCGATGAGCTTATGCTCTACGGCCTCCATCGGCAGCATCACCTCCAGCTCGTCGGCCAGTCGGTTCAGCTCCTCAACCGAGATGCCTCGTGCCTTGGAGATATTCTCGATTAGCGTCTTCCACGTCGAATCAACCAAAGCCTGCATCTGGGCACGGTTCTCGTCCGACATACGAGTCATAAAGTAGGGCTCTACGGCACTCTTGTAGCGGCAGGCCGTCGGGCGGAAGATCTCGATATCGAGGCCCAACTTGTCAATCAGCCCCTTGAAGAAGATAAGATTCGAGGCCATACCCGACCACTCCATCGAGCCTTCGGGTTGCAGGTAGATTTTATCGGCCGCCGTAGCCAGGTAGTAGCTACCCTGCGAGTAGCTCTCGTTGTAGGAGAGAATGAACTTGCCGCTCTCTTTGAACTGCACGAGCGTCTCGCGCAACTCCTCCATCACGGCGGTCTCCATCGTAGCACCTGCCCCATTCATACGCAGGTAGATACCCTTGATGCGCTCGTCACCGGCAGCGGCATCGATGGCACGCAGGGCCGAGTAGAGCGAGAGCTGCGGCGTGGACTGCAACGTCATCAGATCCAGACCCGCCATCGGATCGGTCGAGGGGGCATCGGTAATCATCTCCGAAAGGTCGATCTTCAGAATCGACTGCTCCTCCACCACGGGGGCACTGCCACTCATCGAGCCAACCATACCCAGCACGAGGGCAATCCACAACACAAACAGCACTACCGTACCTGCCACAAAGGCCAACAGGGCGGCCAAAAATACATTAACGAATTTCATAATACTAACCTTTATTTTAGTGTAACTGATTTATTTTTACTGTTTTACCTCCGTAGCACCATTCACGGCCACCGAGTCGGGACTTACCACCCACTCCAGCTGCTCCTTGGGCCAAACACCCTCGACGATGGGGGCTTTGACGAGTTTCGAGGGGTCCAACACCACGTGCTTGATGCGCTTGCGGTGCCACGAGTAGGTGATGTGTACCAACCCGTCCGAGGTCTGAATCATCGCCGGGTAGGAGTATTGTACGGCGCCGGTGCGGAACTCCAACACGGCGGCCGCCTCCCAATTCACACCATCCTCGGTGTAGGCTACGGTCAGAATACCGCGACCCTTGCGGCCACAGGTCTCATCCTCGCGGGTCGAGTGGTTATAGACCAGCAGGTGACCCCCCTCGCGCAACGAAACGGCATCGATGGCCGAGTTATTGTTCGGCAGCGAGGTGTTCGATACCTCCGACCAGGTGCGGCCGTTGTCCTCGGACCAGCACTGGGCAATGCGGGTCGAAGCATCCTTACCACCCGAGCGGGCGAGGAGCTGAATGCGACCATCGGCGTGGTGCAGGAAGGTGGGCTGAATGAGCTTGAACTGCTTGGGGTCGTTCAGCACCTCGGTGCGGCTCCAGCTCTTGCCCTTGTCCTCCGAACGCTCGACGTGGATGCGCCAACCCGGGCCACCCTCCATCGAGCCACCTGCCAAGATGGTACCATCCTCCAGATAGAGGGGCTTATTTACCAGCGGACCGGTGAACTCCTTATCCAAGGCCTTCGACTTCGACCAGGTGTGGCCGCCATCCGGCGACTCGATCATACGGCCGTCGTTGATGTCAGGCGAGAGGTAGTAGAGTTGCAGCGTATCGCCACCGCACTGCACAATGACGGGGTTGAAGACCGAGCCGCCCAACTCCTCCTCGGCTTTGGCTACGGCCACCGGCTCGCTCCAATCGCCACCGATGGGTTTGCGCGAGAGCCAAATCTGCACGTCGGGGTGACTTTCGCGCGTACCACCAAACCAGGTGCAGAGCAGATCGCCGTTTTCCAACTCAATAAGCGACGAGGCGTGGCAGTCGCGGGTGCGCTGCTCGTCGTAGATAAACTCCTCAAGCACAATGGCCTGCTTCGAGGCGGGCACCTCCACCTTTTGGGGGGCGCAACCCACCATAAAACCAACCAGGGCGGTCAATAGAAAAATGTGATGTTTCATAGGGACTATTTTTATTGTTTTACATTTTTTCCAAATACACTTCTCATCAATTTACAAAGATAGAAAAATTTTTTGATTTATATCGTTAAACGATAAAAAAGGGGGACTACACATCTATTTAATAATTTTTTACGCTATATTTGTAGGTTGAAAAATGTGTACTTATGGAATCACAAATTAAGTCCCTGTTGTCGGCGGTCATCCACCCCGAGACGGGTCAGGATATAGTTACGAGCGGCGTATTGGAGCAGGTGGCAGCCTCGGCGGCGGCCATCACCATCACGCTGCGCTTTCAGAAGAGCAGAGATCCCTTTGCGCTGAAGATTAAAAACAGGGTCGAAGAGTTGGTATCGGCCCACTTTCCCGAGGCCAAGCTGCTGGTGATGGTCAAGGAGGGTGGTCAGGCCCGCCGTCCCGAGCCGAAGGAGCACACCACCACGGGCGACATTACGAAGGTCATTGCCGTTGCCTCGGGCAAGGGTGGTGTCGGTAAATCGACCGTAGCGGCCAACCTGGCCGTGACGCTTGCCCGAATGGGTTTTCGGGTGGGTCTGTTGGATGCCGATATTTACGGTCCGTCGCAACCCAAGATGTTTGGCGTGGAGGGGTATCTACCCGACGCCATTCAGCACGAGGGGATAGATCTGATTGTGCCGGCCGATGCCATGGAGTTGAAGTTGATGTCGATCGGTTTCTTCATTCGCCCCACCGATGCCCTGGTGTGGCGTGGTGCGATGGCGGTGAATGCCCTCAAGCAGATGATTCACCAGACGGCGTGGGGTCCGTTGGACTTCCTCATTTGCGACCTTCCTCCCGGCACGGGCGATATTCACCTCTCGATTATCGGGGAGTTGAAGATTTCGGCCGCCGTGATTGTCTCGACCCCCCAGCAGGTGGCCGTAGCGGATGTGGTGCGCGGCATTGAGATGTTCCGCAGCGAACAAATAAACATTCCCGTGGCGGGCGTGATAGAGAATATGGCTTGGTTCACCCCCGAGGGGCTGCCCGAGAATCGTTACTACCTCTTTGGCCGAGGCGGTGCCCGACGTGTTGCCGAGGAGTATGGCGTTCCGTTCTTGGGTGAAATTCCTATTGTTCAGTCGATTATGGAGGGTGGCGATGAGGGTAAACCCGCTTCGGTAGCCGATCCTCGTGTCGAGGAGTGGTATCTTTCCATTGCCGACAAACTGATTGGCACGGTGATGAAAAACGGTTGATAAAGGGTTAATAAACGGTTGAAAAGTGGTTGAAAGACGGATGAAAACTCCGACGCACTTTTTGAAAAATAAATTTGCAAATGTTCACCCCTTCGCCGTATAACCGGAAAAGAGAAAACTCCAAAAAAAGTTTTCATTTCTTCTTTCCTGTTTTTAACCCCCGTTCAACACCCCCAATGTTCATAAAGAGCCGCTGTCGAAATGTG
This sequence comes from uncultured Alistipes sp., assembly GCA_937889065.1. Taxonomy (GTDB): domain Bacteria; phylum Bacteroidota; class Bacteroidia; order Bacteroidales; family Rikenellaceae; genus Alistipes. The sequence continues at coordinate 4,481 of CALAQA010000058.1, read as the reverse complement.
GAAATAGGCTTTTAACAATTGTTGAAAACATAAATACGGAGTAAAATTAGAGGAGGCAATTTTATAGATTTATTTTTTCTTTATTCTTTTCATTTTTAAAGATTTATTGAGTTTTCAAACAGAAAATATCCAATAAAAGGGAAGATTAAAAAGAAAGAATAACAATAAAACAAATCAACACCCTGCCACTCCCATTGTGGATAGTTTTCCGACCCCTCCACTTATCGACACTTTGAACAGCGTTTATTATTATTCCTTTTATATTTTATTATTAAAAAGGTATTTATAAAAAGATAAAAAAATAAAAAGGCGATGGTTGAAAAACTCAAGGCTCGCATCGAAGAGCTCAAGCGCGAAAAGAATGCCGTCATCCTGGCCCACTACTATTGCACCAAGGAGGTGCAGCAGGTGGCCGACTTTCTGGGTGACTCGTTGGCCCTCTCGGTGAAGGCGCAGTCGGTCTCGGCCGATGTGATTCTCTTTGCCGGAGTCCACTTTATGGCCGAGACGGCCAAGGTGCTCTGCCCCGAGAAGCGGGTCCTGATTCCCCGACCCGATGCGGGGTGTTCGTTGGCCGATTCGTGCAAGGCGGAGGAGTTGGCAGCCTTCAAGGCGCAGCATCCCGACCACCTGGTCGTCTCGTATGTCAATACAACGGTGGGGGTGAAGGCCCTGACCGACATCTGTTGCACCTCGTCGAATGCGTTGCAGGTGGTGGAGTCGATTCCCGCTTCGCAGCCCATCATCTTTGCACCCGATCGCAACCTGGGAGGTTACATCAAGCGTCTGACGGGGCGTGATAACATCCTTTTATGGGATGGTGCCTGCGAGGTACACGAGCGATTCACGGTGGAGGGCATTCGTCGTCTGAAGGCGGAGCATCCCGAGGCCAAAGTGGTGGTACATCCCGAGTGTCGGGCCGAGGTGACTGCCGAGGCGGACTTTGCAGGCTCTACGGCGGCCATTTTAAGCTACTGCGAGCACTCCGAGGCCGAGGAGTTCATCGTAGTGACCGAAGCGGGTATTTTGGCCGAAATGGAGAAGCGTATGCCCACCAAGCGATTCCTTCCTGCTCCCACTGCGTGTGGGTGTGGTTGCAACGAGTGTGAGGATATGAAGAAGGTGACGCTCGAGAATATCCTTTCGACGCTCGAGACCCTCTCGCCCGAGATCGAGTTGGACGAAGCAACCCGAAGTGCCGCCGAACGATCGATACTTAATATGATAAACATTAAGTAAATTAAAAATTAAAGATTAAAAATTAAAAATTTTTGAGATTTTTAGAGATATACATTATTCCTATCATTCTCATTATTCTCATTATTCTTATTATTCTTTTTTTTATAAATAACTAAAAATCAATAAAATAAAAAACAAAACAATAAAAATAAAAAGAAAAGAAGTAACAATAAAACACCACGAAATATTCACGAATAATCCAATACAAATGAAAAAACTTTTCTTAACGCTTTGTGCAGCTTTTGTGGCCTTGACGGCGGCTGCCGATGAGGGTATGTGGCTCTTGCCCTACCTCCAGAAGATGAATCAGAAGGATATGAAGGCCAAGGGTTGCAAAATCTCGGCCGAGAAGATCTACTCGATGAACAAATCGTCGCTCAAAGATGCCATTGTTATCTTTGGTGGCGGTTGCACGGGTGAGATTGTTTCGCCCGAGGGTCTGTTGTTCACCAACCACCACTGCGGCTTCGGCTCGATTCAGGCGCTCTCGTCGGTCGAGCACGACTACCTCAAAGATGGTTTCTGGGCACGCAACAACCAGGAGGAGATTCCCGCTCCGGGGTTGAAGGTGCGCTTCATCCGCCACATTATGGATGTAACTACGGATATCGTGGGCAACATCCCCTCGATTGCTTCGGAGGAGGAGTTCCAGCGCATTGCAGGCGAGAATAAGAAGGCCAAGATCGAGGAGATAGAGAAGCAGTACGAGGGTATGGATGTCATCATCCCCGCCTTCTTTGGCAACAACCAGTTCTTTGCCTTTGTGATGGAGACCTACTCGGACGTGCGTCTGGTGGGTACCCCTCCGCAGTCGATTGGTAAGTTTGGTGGCGACACCGACAACTGGATGTGGCCCCGCCATACGGGTGACTTCTCGATTTTCCGTGTCTATGCCGACGAGAACAACCGCCCCGCCGACTACTCGCCAAAGAACAAACCCTACCGTGCCGAGACCTTCTTGAAGGTCAATATCGAGGGGATCAACGAGGGAGATTTTGCGATGATTATGGGTTTCCCCGGCTCGACCACCCGCTATATGACCTCCTACGAGATCGACTATATGTTGGAGGTCGATAACCCGCAGCGCATCTTCATCCGTGGCGAGCGTCAGCAGATTCTCTCCGAGGATATGGCTGCCAGCGATAAGGTACGCATCCAATACGCCTCGAAGTATGCTTCGTCGTCGAACTATTGGAAGAACTCGATCGGTATGTCGCAGGCTGTCGTAAAGCTCAACGTGAAGGGTAAGAAGCAGGCCCAGGAGAGTTCGTTCCAGCAGTGGGCCGACCAAACGACGCTCCCCGAGGAGGGTTACCAGGAGGCCCTGCCCAAAATTAAGGAGTACATCGAAAAGACGGCCCCCGGTCGCAAGGATCTGCAATATATTCAAGAGTCGATGATGCGTGCCATCGAGTTGGTGTCGCTGTCGGCGATGCTCGATCGTGATATGAAACCCGAGCAGTTGAAGAGCTACGCCGCACGCATCTACAAGGATTACAACGAGCCTACCGACCGCCGTGTAGCCAAGCGTATGCTGACCATCGCCCGTGAGAATATGACCCGTCTGCCGTCGTTCTACACCGAGATTATCGACAAGGATTTCGGTGGCGATATCGAGAAGTATGTCGATTATCTCTACGACAATTCGGTGGTGGCTACCGAGGAGAAATTTTCGCAGTTTATCTCAAATTACGATAAGGAGGTAGCCAAGAAAGATCCTTCGCAGCCGCTTCTGAAGTCGATTATGGCACTCTACTCGGCGCTGCGTGAGGAGGTTGCACCCTACTCGAACCTCTACGCCGAGGGGCACCGCAAGTACATCGACGGACTGATGAAGCAACACCCCCAGAAGGCGTGGGCTTCGGATGCCAACTTCACGATTCGCTGCACCTATGGTAATGTGCTGCCCTACAACCCCGCCGACGGTATCCGCTACAACTACTACACCACCTTGAAGGGTGTGATGGAGAAGGAGGATCCGAAGAACCCCATCGAGTTCACCGTGCCCGAGAAGTTGAAGGAGCTCTATAAGGCTCAGGACTATGGTCGCTACGCCAACAAGAAGGGTGAGTTGGTGACCTGCTTCCTGGCCAACCTCGACATTACGGGTGGTAACTCGGGTTCGCCCGTATTGAATAAGCGTGGCGAGCTGATTGGTCTGGCCTTCGACGGCAACTGGGAGGCTATGTCGGGCGACGTGGCCTTCGAGCCGGAGCTGCAGCGCACCATCGCCGTAGATGTACGCTACGTGCTCTTCATCATCGACAAGTTTGCCGGTGCCGGTTGGTTGCTCGATGAGATGGAGATTGTCGAGTAAAAAAGTTTAGCAGGCGAAAAGTTTTCCTTATTCGAATAAAAAGGCTAATTTTGCCCCACCAAACGAAAGTACCTATATAATATGGCTAAAGAGTTCAAAAGATATTTAGTGACTTCGGCACTCCCCTATGCCAATGGTCCGGTCCATATCGGCCACCTGGCAGGTGTCTATGTGCCGTCGGATATCTATACCCGCTACCTGCGTCTGAAGGGTAAGGATGTGGTGTCGGTATGCGGCTCGGACGAGCACGGTGTACCCATTACCATCAAGGCCCGCAAGGAGGGTATCACGCCCCAGGATGTGGTCGATCGTTACCACGCCCTCATCAAGCGTTCGTTCGAGGGGCTGGGCATCTCGTTCGACATCTATTCGCGCACTTCGTCGCCTACGCACGCCGTGACGGCTTCGGATTTCTTCCGCAAGCTCTACGACGAGGGTAAGTTCATCGAGAAGAGTTCGATGCAGTACTACGACGAGGAGGCGCAGACCTTCCTGGCCGACCGCTACATTGTAGGTACCTGCCCCAAGTGCGGCGGCGAGGGTGCCTATGGCGACCAGTGCGAGAAGTGCGGCTCGACCCTCTCGCCCGATGAGCTGATCGACCCCAAGAGTGCCGTTTCGGGTGCTGTGCCCGTGAAGCGTGAGACCAAGCACTGGTACCTGCCGCTGAACGACTACGAGCAGATGCTGCGTGAGTGGATTTTGGAGGGTCACAAGGAGTGGAAATCGAACGTCTATGGCCAGTGCAAGAGCTGGTTGGATGGCGGTTTGCAGCCTCGTGCCGTAAGCCGTGACCTCGATTGGGGAATCCCTGTTCCGGTTGAAGGAGCAGAGGGCAAGGTTTTGTATGTGTGGTTTGATGCGCCAATCGGCTATATATCTGCTACAAAGGAACTTACGCCAGATTGGGAGAAGTATTGGAAGA
>CALAQA010000057.1:0-4689 GCA_937889065.1 uncultured Alistipes sp. | reverse complement strand
CCTGCGGCGTACATATGTCCTCCGAAGTTCTCCAACAAATCGGAGCAGGATTCAACAGCCTGATAGAGGTCGAAGCCCGGAATAGAGCGTGCCGAGCCCGTAACGAAGCCGTTGCTCATCGTCAGCACCACCGTCGGACGGTAGTAGGTCTCGATCAGACGCGAAGCTACGATACCCACGATACCCTTCATCCACTTCGGGTTATAGATCACGGTGCTCTTCAGCGCCTTGAGCTGCGGGTTATTCTCGATGTAGTCGTGCGCCTCCTGCGTCACGGAGCGGTCAATCGACTTGCGGTCCTGGTTGTAGGCGTCAATCACCTCGCCAAACTTGGCCGCCTCCGCTTCGTTACCCTCGATTAGGAGCTCCACAGCGGCGTGACCTCCCGAGGGCGAGGCATTCTCGTCGTTCTCGTCCATACGCATACGCCCTGCGGCGTTGATGCGGGGACCAATCTTGAAGACGATGTCGTCGATGGTAATCTGATGCTTGTCCAGACCGCAAATTTTGATGATCGACAACAGACCCTTCGAGGGGCGGCTGTTGAGGTTCTTCAGGCCGAAGTAGGCCAGGATGCGGTTTTCGTCGCTCAAGGGAACGATGTCTGAAGCAATCGAGACAACCAACAAATCCAGCAAATCGAGGATTTGCGAGAAGGGGATACCGTTCTTCTGGGCATAAGCCTGCACGAGCTTGAAGCCCACACCACACCCCGACAATTCGTCGAAGGGGTAGTTGCAATCGACCCGCTTGGGGTCCAGAACGGCTACGGCCTGAGGAATCTCCTCGGCCGGGAGGTGGTGGTCGCAGATGATGAAATCTACGCCCTTTGTCTTTGCATAGAGCACTTTTTCGGTGGCCTTAATACCACAATCCAGGGCAATGACCAGGCTCACACCCTTGCGGGCGGCTACGTCAATGCCCCTGACCGAAATGCCATACCCCTCGGTATAGCGGTCGGGGATGTAGAAGGTCAGGTTTTTATGCCCGATCTGGCGCAAGAACTTATAGACCAATGCGACAGCCGTACAGCCATCCACATCATAGTCGCCGTAAATCATAATTTTCTCACCACGCTTTACGGCCTGCTCGACACGCTCGACCGCGCGGTCCATATCCTTCATCAGGAACGGATCGTGCAGATCGCTCAAATCGGGCTTAAAGAACTTGTTCGCTTTTTCTACTGTGTCTATGCCTCGTTGTACGAGCAGGTTGGCCAACACAGGCGAGATCCCGAGCTCGGTGGCAAGCATAGCCACCGTCGCGGGGTCGCCCTGCGGCTTCACTACCCAGCGTTTTTCTATAGGCATAAGCGATACTATTTATATATTTTAACATTTAATAATTCACTTAAATGGTTTGACATCAGACACTTGACCTCATCCATCGAGATCCGGTGTCCCGTCTCTTTTTCAATCGAGGTCACTCCTCGATCCTTAAATCCGCACGGATTGATTCGATCGAACCAGCTCAAATCGGTCGATACGTTGAGTCCGAATCCGTGCATCGTAACAAAACGTGACGAGCGTACCCCTATGGCGCAAATTTTGCGCATCCGAGGCCCCGTTGCATCGAGCCACACACCCGAGGCTCCGGCCACACGTCCCGCCTCGATGCCGTAGTGGGCAACGGTGCGGATGGCCGCCTCTTCCAATGTGTCGATGTAGGTGCGCAACCCGATGCCCAACTTCTCGAGGTCCAAAATCGGGTAACCCACCAACTGTCCCGGGCCGTGAAAGGTGATATCGCCACCACGGTCGATGTGAAAGAACTCGGCACCGAGGCTCGAGAGATACTGCTCCGTAACGAGCAGGTTATCCCGCTTGCCGCTTTTGCCCAGTGTATAGACGGGCCGATGCTCAACGAGGAGCAAATCGCCTGCCGTATCGGGATCGGGGTCCGAAGCCTCGGCCTTGTAGCGGAGCAACTCGTCGAAGCGGTTGCGTTGGAGTTCCCAACACGCACCGTAACTCATTGTTCCCAGGTCACGAAGGTTCAGTTTCATGGTCTTTACAATCCCTTAACTACACTTGTCAATGCCTCTTCGGCCAGGTAGGAGGAGCGAACGAGCGGTGCCGAAGCACAATAGCTGAAGCCCATCTCCAAGGCCTTTTGGCGGTACCATTCAAATTTTTCGGGGGTGATGTAAGCTGCCACCGGATAATGCTCCAACGAGGGACGAAGGTACTGCCCGAGGGTTACAATCTTCACGCCCGCTTCACGCAGGTCCCGAAGGGTTTGCAACACCTCATCATCGCTCTCGCCGAGGCCCACCATAATACCGCTCTTGGTATGTGCCCCCTGCTCGCTGAGGTAGCGGAGCGTGGCGAGCGACGTGCGGTACTTGGCACGTGAGCGCACCAAGGGGGTGAGGCGTTCGACGGTCTCGATGTTGTGACCGACAATGTCGGCCTTCGAGGCCAAAATCACATCCAGCAGATGAGCTTTGGCATCGAGGTCGGGAATAAGGAGCTCAATGGCTGCATCAGGATTCTTCTCACGGATGGCCTCGACGGTTGCCGCCCAATGGTGGGCGCCGCCATCTTCGAGGTCGTCGCGTGTGACAGAGGTCAAGACGACATACTTCAGTTGCATCAGGTGTACACTCTCGGCCACCTCCTGCGGCTCGGCCGGGTTCGGCGGAAGGGGTCGCCCGGTCTGTGTGGCACAGAATCGGCAACCTCGTGTACAAATATCGCCCAATATCATAAACGTAGCCGTGCGGCGTGACCAGCATTCGGCCTGGTTTGGACAACGCCCGCTGCTGCAAATCGTGTGAAGATGGTGCTCTTCGACGATGTGGCGCACCTCGGCATATTCGGCGGTGCGATGCAGACGGATTTTGAGCCAATCCGGTTTTCTGATAGTGGTTACCTTGTCATACAACTTCGGCATTTAAGACTACTTTTTCCCAATTGATGCAAAAATAGGAAAAATGTTTGAATTTTTCGCAAAAAAACCCATAAAAATAAAAAAACAACCTCATTTGCCATTCGTGCATAGCAAACAAGGCTGCAAAGGCTTTTTGACGAAACCCTTTAACGATAGTTAAAATCGAGCAGATCGATCCATCCGCCCACCTCGCGGGTGGCGTAGTTGAACAGGGCAAATTTGGTCCCCATAAACATACGGCGGTAGTCGAAAGTCATCCGTATGGGACGCCCCAGCTGATACCAATTTCGGCCATCCGTGGAGTAGTAAAAGGTGGCCCAATCACGGTCGGGGCCGAAGTCGGCGTCGATGCGCAGATAGATGATTTTTTCGGAAACGTTCACACGGGCCAACTCCTCGATTTCGACCCGTTCGATGGTGTGTTCCGGCTCGCAAAAACGGCTCTTCTCCTCGGTTAGGACCAACTCCCGACCCGCCTCGGTTTGGTGGATGGTCAGCACGCCGCTATCGCCATTGAAGGCGGCAAAGCCGGCTCGATCGCCCATCTTCATCGCCCCCACATCCATCTTCACAACGCCCGACGAAGCAGGGCCTACCATTCGCTGGGTCAGCGTGTTAGGAGCAACGAACAGATTTTCGACCACCCGAGCCGTTCGAAGCCGCAAGGCTCCTCGGCGTTCGGTCAGGCTCCACGCCTCGTCGATCGGATTATGGTTCCACTGCCAATAGAGCGAAAGCTCCTTTCCTCGAAAACAATCCGAGCCGACAATGCCCCGCATCGAGGGGTGTTTTCGCTTCAGATTGTTGGGAATTTTTCCCTCCTCCGTCCCCAACATCGGCCATCCATCGACCCACCGACAAGGCATCAGACAAGGGGTGCGACCCACCCCCTCACGGTCCTGGAAGATGAGGGCCTGCCACTCGCCTCTCCGATCCTCGACAATGCACCCCTGCGCCACACCGCCATAGCCATCGAAGGGGGTCTCCAGAATGACCCGCTTCTCATAAGGGCCGGTGATGCACTCGGCACGGTAACAGACCTCCCGACGGATTTGGCCGGGATTCCACGAAATCATCATCAGGTAATACTTGCCGTTGTGTTTGAAGGCGGCACTCCCCTCCAACAAGCCCCGTTCATCCTCACCGGGGGTGAAAATACGACAATCGACACCCCCTTCGAGCGGATCGCTCAAATCGGGACGAAACTCGGTCAGATGGCCCGTCGAGTGGAACAGATAAACCCGCCCGTCGTCATCGAAGAGGAGCGACCCATCGTGAAAATGGCGGGGTCGGGCGTGCAGTGTCCAAGGCCCTGCAGGGTCTTTGGCCGTATAGATAAATCCGCGATGGGGTGCACCGTTGGCCGTAAACCAGACATAGAAGGTGCCGTTGTGGTAGCGGATGGACGAAGCCCATTGCCCCTGGCCGTAGGCTGTTCCTTGCAGCAGGTCGTAGCGAGGTCCGTCATCGATGCGGGGAAAGACGTAGCCGATGGTCTTCCAACGGCGCATATCCTTCGACCGCATAATCGGGCCGCCCGGCATCAGGTGCATCGTGGTCGAAATCATATAGTAGTAGTGCCCATCGTAGCAGACCGACATATCGGGTACATCGGCATAGAGAATGGGGTTGCGATAGGGTGCTTTTTCGGCCGAAAAGGCCACGCCACCCAACAGCAACAGGGCCACCAACAACGCCCGCAACGGTTTAATCAGCGGTTTAGTCATCGGTTTATTCGTCTTGTAAGCCCTCACCTTCACCAGCCCTCGCGAAAAATACACCGCATCCCACCGCAAC
>CALAQA010000056.1:0-4309 GCA_937889065.1 uncultured Alistipes sp. | reverse complement strand
AGTGAGCAGACATTGGCGAGGAGCGTGGCAACTCGTCGTTTATGCTGATGAACGCCAAAGAGTTACTCAACCAGAATTACGAATGGTGGCAGGACGGCTCGACGGGTAAAATCTACCTCTATGCCCAAGACCCCGCCATCGACCCCAACCGTCAGACGGTCTATATTCCGCTCTTGGAGCGACTGCTGACCGTGGAGGGCGCTGCAAAAAAGGCGGTGGAGCATATCCATTTTAGAGGCATCACCTTTGCCGATACGGCGTGGAATCGACCCTCGACCGAGGGCCACGTCACCCTGCAAGGCGGTTTTGCCTTTATCGACGGCTACAAACTCTACGAAAAGGAGGGCTTCAAGTGGGACCCCAACCTGGAGAATCAGGCGTGGGTCGTGCGTCCCGAGGCGGCTGTTTTGGTGCGTAATGCCCGATATATCGGCTTCGAGGGGTGCGGCTTTGTGGCTCTTGGCTCGACGGGTCTGGATTTGGCTACGAACGTACACCACGCCGAGGTAAAGGGGTGCACCTTCCGCAACATCGGCGGCACGGCTCTGCTGGCCGGCTCGTTTGGCGAGGGTCCGACCGAGGTCCATATCCCCTACCACGAGATTGGCTCCGAGGAGGGCTTCTGCTCGCATCTGCTGCTTGCGCACAACACCATCACCAACGCCACCCGTGAGGATTGGGGTGCTGTGGGCATCGGTTGCGGCTATGTGCACGACGTAACCATCCACGCCAACGAGGTGCGCGAGGTGAACTATTCGGCCATCGCCGTAGGTTGGGGCTGGACAAAGCACAAGACGGGAATGAAGGACAACCGCATCACCTACAACACGGTGCGTGACTATGCCCGCCAACTCTACGACACGGGCGGCATCTACACCCTCTCGAACCAACCCAAATCGGTCATCGAAAACAACATCATCTACGCCCCTGCCAATGCCCCCTATGCCACCAACTATCGTGGTTTCTGCATCTACCTGGATGCCGCTACGGATGGCTACACGATTCGCAACAACTGGTGCGAGATTGCCGATTCGTTCGGTTTCAACAACCCCGGTCCGAAGGTGCGCTTCGAGGGTGCAAACGGCCCCGAGGTTAATCGCAAGGAGCTGATTCGTAAAGCAAAAGAGCAATAAGACGAAACTTTATAAAAACCCAACAAACGTGAAACAAACCAATTATCATCTTTTTGACTTCCTGGACTTCGACCCCGAGTTGAAGCTCAACGAAGCACTTTGGAAAGCCTACAAACCAACGGCCGTCGAGGCTGTTGATGGCGATATTCACATCACCGTACCCTTTCAGAAGCAGGTGCTGCACGCCGATATGGCAGCCGACAACTCGGTCGAGCAGGTAGCGCACACGTTGGTGGTGCGTGCCTACGGCGAGGAGATGGTACGCCTGTTCTTCGACACCGAGGGTCGCACGATGAGCGACGAGAGCGAGATGCTGCAATATGGCCCGACAGTGAAGCACGAGCCCCTGACGGCCCGCCTCGAGGAGGATGTTTGGTACTTTACCGACACGAAGGGCGTGGTGCGTGGCGAGCTGAATCTGAAGGAGGCCGTGATTGACTTCTGGAGCGACCTGCAGCCTGCTCCGCAACCCACCATCGATCTGACGATCTACCCCGACGGCCACACCGAGAAGCCCGTACGTCTCTCGGCCTACGACCACTTCTCGCCCCCGCGCTACGATGCCCTGCCGTTGGCCTTCTGCCAAAAGGACGACCAAGCCGAGCGTGCCACCCTCTCGTTTGAGTGCAAATACGACGAGTGCTTTGTGGGTACGGGCGAGCGATTCACGAAGATGGATTTGAGCGGCCACACCTTCCAACTCAAGAATCAGGATGGCCAGGGCGTGAACAACCGCCGTGCCTACAAGAACATTCCGTTCTACCTCTCGAGCCGTATGTATGGCGTCTTCTACCACACGAGCCACTACTGCAAGCTCTCGTTGGCCGACCACTCGACCCGCTCGGTGCAGTTCCTCTCGGATGCCCCCACCATCGATGCCTTCCTCATTGGCGGCAAGACCCCCGAGCGCATCCTCTACAACTACCGCACACTGACCGGCTTCCCCACGCTGCCTCCTCTGTGGAGCTTCGGCATCTGGATGAGCCGTATGACCTACTTCTCGGCCGACGAGGTGCAGGAGATTTGCGACCGTCTGCGTCGTGAGAAGTACCCCTGCGATGTGATTCACCTCGACACGGGTTGGTTCCGCACCGACTGGCTCTGCGAGTGGAAATTCAACCCCGAGCGTTTCCCCGATCCGAAGGGTTTTCTGAAACAACTGAAGGAGGATGGCTACCGTGTATCGCTCTGGCAGCTGCCCTACGTGGCACAGGGTGCCGAGCAGATCGACGAGGCCAAGACCAACCGTTACATCGCCCCGCTCACCAAAGAGCAGGAGAAGACCGAGGGGTCGAACTTCTCGACGCTGGACTATGCCGGCACGATCGACTTCACCTACCCGAAGGCCACCGAGTGGTACAAGAACCTGCTGAAGGAGCTGCTGGAGATGGGTGTGGTCTGCATCAAGACCGACTTTGGCGAGAACATCCACCTCGATGCCGACTATTATGGTATGAAGCCCGAGGAGCTGAACAACCTCTATGCGCTGCTCTACCAGAAGGCCGCCTACGAGATTACCCGTGACGTGACGGGCGACGGCATCGTATGGGCTCGTGCCGCCTGGGCCGGTTGCCAGCGTTACCCGCTGCACTGGGGTGGCGACTCGGCCTCGACGTGGGACGGTATGGCCGGCTCGATTAAGGGCGGCCTGCACTTCGGTCTGTCGGGCTTCGGTTTCTGGAGCCACGATGTGCCGGGCTTCCACTCGCTGCCCAACTTTATGAACTCGCCCCTCGACGAGCAGGTCTATGTACGTTGGACGCAGTTCGGCGTCTTCACCTCGCATATGCGCTACCACGGCTCGTTCAAGCGTGAGCCTTGGCACTACCCCACGATTGCCCCCATCGTGAAGCGTTGGTGGAAGCTGCGCTATCGCCTGATGCCCTACATCTTCGAGGAGGCCAAGGCGGCTACCGAGACGGGCTACCCGATGTTGCGTGCCCTCTTGCTGCACCACGCCGATGACCGCCAGGTATGGCACATCGACGACGAGTACTACTTCGGCAGCCAATTCCTCGTAGCCCCCGTCATCAATGCCGAGGGTCGTCGCGATGTCTATCTGCCCGAGGGTCGCTGGGTCAATTTCTTCACGGGCGAGCGCTACGAGGGTGGTCGTTGGTTGAAGGGGGTCGAGGTGCCGCTCGACCAGATGCCCGTCTATGTGCGTGAGGGGGCTTCGATCAGTATCTACCCCGACGAGGAGGTACAGCACACCGACCAGATGGATCTTCAGAAGGCCGAGACGCTGACAATCGACGAAACGTTTAACGGATTTAAGTTTTAAGAATCAATATGCAGACTTGGAAAAAGAATTGGGAGGAGTCGAAGCAGAACTACCTCGCCTGGTGGCAACACAAAGGTTGTGTGCTGACGATGTGGGAGCACCTGCAAACGGGGGTTACCCCCCACGCCGAGGTGGCCGCACCTGCCCCCGCTGTGGATTTGAATCAGCGTTGGTTTGACCCCGAATGGCGTGCCGCCGAGTTGGACCACTACGTGGCCCACTCGTCGTTGAAGGCCGACATTCTGCCCGTCGCCAATACCCAGCTCGGCCCCGGCTCGTTGGCAGCCATCCTGGGCGGCCGATTGGAGGGTGGCAAGGATACGATCTGGATTCACGCCGCCGAAGAGGTGGGTCAGGATATTATTTTCGACCCCGAAAACGAGGCGTGGAAGCTCCACAAAGCACTCTTGAAGGCCTCGAAAAAGCGTGCCAACGGCAACTACTATGTCGGTATGCCCGACCTGATGGAGGGTCTGGATGTGTTGGGTGCCATTCGTGGCACGGACAACGTGCTGCTCGACACGATGATGGATCCCGAGGGGTTGGAGCACCAACTCAAGCAGATCAACGAGATCTATTTCAAGGTCTATGACGAGCTTTACGACATCATCCGCGAGGACGACGGTATGGCCTTCTGCTACTTCTCGATTTGGGGCCCGGGCCGTGTGAGCAAGCTCCAGAGCGACATCTCGATTATGATTTCGGAGGAGGATTACCGCCGCTTCGTGCAGCCCTTCATTCGTGAGCAGTGCCAGAAGTTGGACTACACGCTCTACCACCTCGACGGGGTGGGTGCCATTCGTCACCTCGATGCCCTGTTGGAGATTGAGGAGCTGGATGCCATTCAGTGGACCCCGGGTGTGGGCGAGCCGCAGGGTGGCGACAAGAAGTG
>CALAQA010000055.1:0-19775 GCA_937889065.1 uncultured Alistipes sp. | reverse complement strand
GAAACAGGGCATTCCCATAGCGACCTTAAAAGACCTATAGCGACTTATAACGACCCATCCCCAAAAAATCGCAAAAAAAGTTGCTCCCCCGATGCAGTATTTCGCTCCTTTGTGCATTTATATAATGAAGACCAAAATCGGTAAAAATGAGCCAAAATATGCCGTTTTTGGCAAAATTTGTATGCGAGTCAAATTTTTGTTTTTAGGCCTTGTGTAACATATTGATTTTATGATGTTTCCGAAACTATGCGTGAGAATTTTATTTTAAGGGTGCCTGCAAATTGTGAAAACGTGGGACGAAAGTACCGTTTTTAGGGGTGAAATTCGCCGTTTTTCGCCCGAAAACAGCAGCCAAAAACACCCCTATTTGGAATTTGTTTACTGATTTTATAGTTTTGTAATCGACAATCTGCCACCAATCAAACATTGTTTGCCTATGAAACGTCTTTTACTTTTGTGCGCATTGGCCATTCCTTGTTTTATGGCCTGCGAGAAGATGGACGAGGCGGTGTCGCCCGATGTCGAGCAGCAACAAGACCCCGTTCAAAGTTATGTTATGCGTGTAGCCGAGGAGGGTATCGCTATGTTGGGTGATGCTGAGACCCGTGCCGTTCGTCGCCGCATTGACCCCAACCGCATCAAGCCCTGCATTACCACTGCAACCCGTTCGGGTGAAAGCGATACGCTCTACTATGTGGTTAATTTTGCCGACAGCGCCGGTTTTGCTTTGGTGGCTGCCGACTCAACAAGCCCCGCACCGCTGCTTGCCGTCACCGAACAAGGCAACTATACCCCGGGCGAGGTAACCAATACGGGATTTGATGATTACATTAGTTTATTAGCCGACAATACAGGGGGTGGGAACATATTACTTCCCGACACACTGATATTAGAGCGTGATACTACTTCTCTAATCATAGTTGACACACTTGTTGTGGATACCTATTCTGATTGGGAAATCTATGGTCCATATATTAACGTGAAGTGGGGGCAAGGTCAAAGCATAACTTTTAATAGCACATTTCCATATAATCAGTTTTGTTATAATAAAAATAACGAACTTTGCTATGCGGGTTGTTACCCGGTTGCTGTAGCCCAATTAATGACATATCACCGTTTTCCACCCAGCTATATCCTTTCTTTTGCTAGTAATGCTGTTCGATATGTTAACTGGAGTTTAATGAACTCATACACTGGCGGGACGTATTTTCCATGGAATCAGACTGCAATAGACAACGTATCCTTCCTGATTCGAGAAATTGGAGAGCGTGCACATATTAACTACACAACTCAAGGTAGCGGCGTGGACGCAGAATTCTTTGCATCTACTTTAGGCACATTTGGATATACGAGCGATGTTCTACAAAACTACTCATACTACGGTGTGATTCAGAACTTAAAGGAGGAAAGACCTGTTTTGATGAGTGGTGTTAACAGCATGAATAAAGGGCACGTTTGGATTGCCGATGGTTATAAGTCACGTAATCTTAAACATCAAGAAATTCTTGTTTATTCAGATCAAAGACAAGAAATAATGTCCGAAACAACCTATTATTATCGATACTTGCATATGAATTGGGGATATAATGGGAATAATAATGGATATTTTGCTGATGGAGTATACAATCTCAACGCAGAATACCAATATGATGGTGCAAATACCCCCTTTGATAATATTCAATATGATTTCCAGTATATAGTACGTTATATTGGAGGAATACAAAGAAATAATTAAACTTCCCAAGACATTTTGACGTATGAGAAAGTATCTATTTCCACTGCTTGCCACTTGTTGCTTGGTGGCGTGCGAGGATGAATTTGGTTCGATTGACGAATTAAGTCCCGCTGAATTTGAGCAATATCTTGATAGTGGCGAGGGGTTGAATTTTTTGGTAAAACTTGCACAAGGCAAAGAGATAGATTATCAGGCTATTGAGAAAAAGTTAGAGACAACCCACACGCTTACAGAATCATCTGATGTGTACATTTATCGAGGTGGCCGATGGGAGAAATCTATGTACTATGGATTAAGTGTGAGTTATTTTACCTCATTTCCCGATAAATCTGTTGTAAGAATATGCTTTAATCCTATTCCTGGCGCTGTTGCAATGGGCAACTATTTTCGTGATATTCCATTTGAAGGGCCTGTCGTCGAGTATGTCTTAACCCATAATATGACATATATGGATGAGTGTAAGGTGATTGCCCAATTAAACGAGAAGACACTTGTCGTTGAAGGCATCAGCGAAGGAGTCCCCGAGCGTAGGTTGTTGGTATTAGAAGAAAACCGAGCCGAAATACTCGCAAAATACACCGATCCTTACCCTTATTAAGCAAGGAGGAATTAACACAACACAGGAGCAGTTTTTGTTCCTGTGTTTTTTTTGTTGCAAAAACCCGCAAAAGACTCTAAATCAACACCAAATCTATTATCAACGTATTATCAAGGATAATAGATTGATTATACAATGATATATCGTTGATAAGAGTGTTTGGGGCGGTTGGGGTCGCTATGGGAGGAGCGTCATTCTGAACGGCAGTGAAGAATCTCTTTGTGGGGCAGTGTGTCGCAAGAGATATTTCGGTCGCTGCGCTCCCTCAATATGACGCAGCAGAAACCGCTTATAACGACCCATAGGTCTTATAGGTCTCATAGGTCTTGATAGGCCGGGTTACAAAAATGTAACCCGTGCTGCAAAGGTGGGGAGAATAAGGAAATTAAAGAGTTTAGGGAGTTTAAGGAGATTAACAAAACGTGGCATTCCCATAGCGACTTATAACGACCCATCCCAAAAAAAAATCTCAAAAAAAAGTTGCTTCCCCGATGCAGTATTTCGCCTTTTACTGCATTTATAAAGTAAAGCCAAGAAAAAATGGCCCAACAAACCATTGCTGTTCAACCTGTTTTTTCTAACTTTGTAATTAGCAAATTAGTCCCTTTACAAACTAACAAGAAATGACTATGAAACGTCTTTTACTTTTGTGCGCATTGGCCATTCCGTGTTTTATGGCCTGCGAGAAGGAGGATAACGACTATTTAGACTCGGCAATTGCCACCAGAGACATCGAAACCATCAATGCGTTGGTCGATTCGTTTGACCCTTCGACGATTAACACCAATCAACTAATCGACGATCTGACGAATGGAACGTTGTATTGCACTTATGTGGCACATAATTATCATAGTTCGAAATGGGCGTATAGTTCTTCGTGGGATGGCGGACCGGGGCCACGGTTACGAGTTATGTTGAATCCCGACAACTCGGCATATAGAGGTTCGTCAAAATGCACTTGGGGATACAATGAGAGTACGCAAGAAATTATCATCGACAGCGGTATAGTAGTTGATTATTACAAAATAAGTTATTACAAATTCCCATATTTGGTTATAGATGAATATTTTAGCCAAAATCAAAATGTTATTCGTTTTGCGGTAAATCTAAAAAAGATGAGCCGAGAAGAGTTTATGAAACTCTATGAAATTTACTAATAACGGTTAGCGCAACACAACACAGGAGCAGTTTTTGTTCCTGTGTTTTTTTTTGTTGTTGGTAGAGGTGTGAGGTTGATAAGGTCGCTATAAGACCTATAGGGCCTATGAGACCTATGGGCAAAAGGTCATTCTGAACGGCAGTGAAGAATCTCTTTGCGACGAGGGAGGCTACCCGGGATATTTCGGTCGCTATGCTCCCTCAATATGACGGGAGCAGAAACCGCTTATAACGACCCATAGGCCTTATAGGTCCCATAGGTCTTTACAGGCCGGGTTACAAAAATGTAACCCGTGCAGCAAAGGGAGTGAGTGAGCTTAAAGAGATTAAAGAACTTAAAGAGTTTAACGGAGCAGCCCAACTTTCAACTTTCAACTTTCAACTTTCAACTCTCAACTTTATTCGGGTCGCGCCAACCCCAATCATTTTGCATTTTGAATTCTAAATTTTGAATTTCTTTTCCTATCTTTGTACTTTGGCTAACGCTAATGGAAATTCAGCTATGGAACGCATCATTGCCCCTTCGGTGTTGTCGGCCGACTTCGGCCATTTGGAGCGCGACGTGAAGATGGTCGAGCAGAGTGCTGCGGCGTGGATTCACGTCGATGTGATGGATGGATTGTTTGTGCCCAACCTTTCGTTTGGCTTTCCCGTGTTGCGGGCCATCCGTCGTGCAGCAGCAAAGCCACTCGATGTCCATCTGATGATCGTCGAGCCGGAGCGTTACATCGCCCGCTTTGCTCATGAGGGGGCCGATTGGATTACCTTCCATCTGGAGGCTACGCAAGATGCCCTGCACTGCATCCACCTGATCCGTGAAAGCGGGGCGAAGGTGGGCGTTTCGGTGAAGCCCAAGACGCCGATCGAGGCCCTGCGCCCGATCCTCAAGGAGGTCGATATGGTCCTTGTGATGAGTGTCGAGCCGGGCTTTGGCGGTCAGAAGTTCATCCCCGAGTCACTGGGTCGCATCCGAGCGTTGCGTCGGATGGCCGAGGAGCTTAATCCTACCCTTTTGATAGAGGTGGATGGCGGTATCTCGGCCGAGAATGCTGGCGAGGTGTTTGATGCGGGAGCCAATGTCTTGGTGGCGGGCAGCTCGATCTTCAAGGCCGCCGACCCCGAGGCTGAAATTGTAAAAATGTTGAAAGCATAACGGATGATTTCACTCGATAATTTGACCGTCTCGTATGGCGGTTGGACCCTCTTTGACGGTATCTCGTTTCTCATTAACCCCAAGGACCGCATCGGTCTGGTGGGGCGCAACGGTGCAGGCAAGACGACCCTGCTGCGCCTGATTATGGGCGAGCAGCAACCCACCTCGGGAGCGGTGACCATCGGGCAGGATTGCACGATTGGCTACCTGCCCCAGACGATGCGTGTGCACGACACCACGACGCTGGTCGAGGAGACGGGCAAGGCCTTTGAGGAGGTACTGCGCCTTGAGGCCGAGATTGAGCGACTCACCTTGGAGGTGGGCGAGCGTACCGACTACGAGAGCGAGGGCTATGCCGACCTGCTGCACCGCTTGAACGAGGCACAGGATCGCTACACCATTCTGGGTGGCGATACCCGTGAGGCCGACATCGAGAAGACACTGCTTGGTCTGGGCTTCAAGCGTTCGGACTTCGGTCGCCCGACGAGCGAGTTCTCGGGCGGTTGGCGAATGCGTATCGAGCTGGCCAAGTTGCTGCTGCGTCGTCCCTCGATTTTTTTGTTGGACGAGCCAACAAACCACCTCGACATCGAGTCGATTCAGTGGTTGGAGGAGTACCTGAAAAACTACTCGGGTGCGGTGCTTTTGATTTCGCACGACCGTGCCTTCCTGGATAATGTGACGACCCGCACGGTAGAGCTGTCGCTGGGCAAGGTGACCGACTACAAGGTGCCCTACTCGAAGTATGTCGAGCTGCGTCGTGAGCGTCGTGAGCAACAGAAGGCGGCCTACGAAAACCAGCAGCGCATGATCGAGAAGACCGAGGAGTTCATCGAAAAGTTCCGCTACAAGCCCACCAAGTCGAATCAGGTGCAGTCGCGCATCAAGCAGTTGGAGCGTCTGGAGCGTCTGGAGATCGAGGAGGAGGATTTGGCTCACCTCAACATCAAGTTCCCCCCTGCGCCCCGCTCGGGTCAGGTGGTGGCCGAGATCAAGGAGGCGGGTATGTCGTTTGGAGAGAAACACGTCTTCTCGGGGGCCGACTTCATCATCGAGAAGGGCGACCGCATCGCCCTGGTGGGTCGCAATGGCGAGGGTAAGACCACGCTGGCCCGTATGCTCATCGGCCAGCTGACCCCCACCGAAGGGTCGATTCGTCTGGGTGCCAACGTTAATATCGGCTACTACGCCCAGAATCAGGACGATTTGATGGACGGCGAATTTACCGTCTTCGACACGCTCGATCGGGTGGCGGTGGGCGACATCCGTACCCGTCTGCGTGATATTTTGGGTGCGTTCTTGTTCCGAGGCGAGGATATCGACAAGAAGGTCAAGGTGTTGTCGGGTGGCGAGCGTTCCCGCCTGGCGATGGCCCGTATGATGTTGGAGCCTCGCAACCTGCTGGTGTTGGACGAGCCGACGAACCATATGGATATGCGCTCGAAGGATATTCTGAAGGAGGCCATTATGAAGTACGACGGCACGGTGGTCGTTGTCTCGCACGACCGTGAGTTTTTGGATGGCATGGTCGATAAGATTTACGAGTTCCGTGATGGCGGTGTACACGAATACCTGGGGGGCATCTATTACTTCTTGGAGAAGCGCAAGTTGGCCTCGTTGCAGGAGATTGAGCGTCGTGACCGCCCCGTAGCGCAGGCCGAACAGCCGAAGAGTTCGAGCGGCAAGTTGAGCTACGAACAGAAGAAGGAACAGGAGAAGCTGCTGCGTAAGTTGCGCAAGGCGGTCGAGCAGATCGAGGCCGAGTTGATGGAGGTGGAGCAGCAAATTGCCGCCTACGACGAGAAGTTTGCCACCGCTACGGAGTATGTCGAGGCCGACTATGCCGCCTACAACGCCCTCAAAGGACGCTATGACCACCTGATGCACGAGTGGGAGAAGGCCTCGTACGAGGTGGAAATCACCGAAGAGAATTAAAAATTTTCGGGGGGCTGCGCTACCTTATTTTGAATTTTGATTTTGCATTAAAAATATGGAAAACCTTATTTTTGGTATTCGTCCCGTGGCTGAGGCCATCGAAGCCGGACGCCAGTTCGAGAAGCTCTACATCCGCAAGGGTGCCGAGGGACAGTTGATGATGGAGCTCAAGGACCTCATCGCACGCCATCGCCTGCGCTATCAGGAGGTGCCCGTCGAGAAACTCAACCGCCTCACCCGTGGCAACCATCAGGGGGTGGTGGCTGTGGTGGCAGCCATCGCCTATGTCGAGTTGCAGGATATTCTGGACCGTGTGCCCGACGACGAGACGCCCCTCATCGTCGCCTTTGACGGCGTGACAGACGTGCGTAACTTCGGTGCCATTGCCCGCTCGGCCGAGTGTGCCGGGGCGCACGGCCTGATTGCTCCGCTCAAGAATGCCGCCCCTGTCAATGCCGAGGCCATCCGCTCGTCGGCAGGTGCCCTTACGACCATCCCCGTCACCCGTGTGGGATCGGTGCGTATGACGCTCGCCTCGTTGCAGCAGCAGGGTTTTCAGGTTGTGGCAGCCAGCGAGAAGAGCCGCAAGTTGCTCTACGATGCCGACTTCACGAAGCCTACCGTGTTGGTGATGGGTGCCGAGGATACGGGTATCTCGCCCGCCGTTCTGAAGCTCTGCGATGAGCAGTTGGCCATCCCGATGATTGGCCACATCGAGTCGCTCAACGTCTCGGCCGCCGCTGCCGTGATGCTCTTTGAGGTGGTACGCCAACGCATTCAGTAAGTTGGACGAGCTGACCATCCGAGCCTCCCGCCGTGCCCGCCGCATCATCCTTACGGTGAAACCTTCGGGCGAGGTGGTGCTGACCCATCCCGTGGGGGTGAGCCGTGAACGTGCCATGCGCTTCTTCGAGGAGCGCCGATCGTGGGTCGAGGCGGCACAAGGGCGTATGGCTGCCCGCCGTGCCGAACATCCCGCCGAGGAGGTCGATGTCGAGGCGCTGCGTCGTGCGGCCAAGGCAGACCTGCCCGCACGGTTGGAGCGGTTGTCCCGCCTCACGGGGTTGAAGTATCAGGGGGTGACGATTCGTGCCGCCCGCACCAAGTGGGGGAGTTGCACAAGTCGAAATACCATTTCGCTGAGCCTCTACCTGATGCGTCTGCCCGAATATTTGCGTGATTTTGTCCTCCTGCACGAACTTTGTCACACGGTGCACCACAACCACTCGCCCCGTTTCTATGCCCTTTTAGACCAATTTTGTGGGGGACGTGAACGAGAACTCAGGCGTGAATTGCGTCGCCATTCGGTGTTATAATCGAAAAAAAGTTGTATCTTTGCGGCAGTTTTTAGCCAAAAAAAAGGAAATTTAGTAAAATGAAACAGGCTTTTGTCTATCCCGGTCAGGGTTCCCAGTACGTAGGTATGGGAAAAGACCTCTACGATACCAATGCCGAGGTGCGTGCCTTGATGGAGCGTGCCAACGAGGTGTTGGGCTTCCGCATTACCGATTTGATGTTCGACGGTACGGCCGACGATTTGAAGCGTACCGATGTCACCCAGCCCGCCGTCTTCCTCCACTCGGTGGCGATGGCGCAGGCCACCTCGGCCACACCCGAGGCGGTGGCAGGTCACTCGTTGGGCGAGTTCTCGGCCCTTGTGGTGGCCGGTGCCCTTTCGTTTGACGAGGGGTTGAAGCTGGTGCAGAAGCGTGCCCGTGCCATGCAGGCCTGCTGCGAGTCGGTGCCGGGTACGATGGCCGCCATCATCGCCTTGGACGATGCCGTCGTGGAGCAGATTTGCGCCTCGGTCGAGGGGGTTGTTGTGGCTGCCAACTACAACTGCCCGGGTCAGTTGGTTATCTCGGGCGAGAAGTCGGCCGTCGAGGAGGCTTGTGCCAAGTGCAAAGAGGCGGGTGCCCGCCGTGCCTTGGTGCTGCCCGTGGGTGGAGCTTTCCACTCGCCCCTGATGGAGCCTGCCCGTGAAGAGTTGGCCAAGGCCATTTCGGAGGCAACCTTCACCACGCCCCGCTGTCCCATCTACCAGAATGTCGATGCAAAACCCCATACCGACCCCGAGGAGATCAAGCAAAACCTCATCGCCCAGCTCACCGCTCCGGTGCGTTGGACGCAGATTGTGCGCCAAATGTTGGCAGACGGCTTCGATTCTTTCACCGAGCAGGGACCCGGCAGTGTGCTTCAGGGGATGATTCGCAAGGTTTCGACCGAGGTCGAGGTGCGCAGCGAGAGTGGTTTATAACAAATTGACACATTATTTTATGTATATGATAACCTGCTGAATTTCAGCAGGTTTTTCTTTTTGGCGACGGGTAGGGTAGTGACGATGAAATTAAAAAAATTAAAATAATTATTGCATTTTTTAATTATAGTAGTTATATTTGTGAGGTTAGTTATTCATTTAAGTGGCAAATATGACCTCTCTTACTGAATTTTTCGTCAAACACGAGGACGAAACATTGAAGGGTGTAACCCATAAGAACAGCATTATTAAACGCAATATCATCGCCCATATGGCGGTCAATGGCGAGTGTACCCTCTCCGAACTGACAAAGGAGTTGCACATCTCGGTGCCGACCATCACCAAGCTCGTTCAGGAGCTGGTCGAGGAGAACATCGTGATGGATTTGGGCAAGGTCGAGACGCCGGGTGGTCGCCGTCCCAACATCTTCGGTCTGGCCAGCTCGGCCATCTACTTCGCCGGAGTCTATGTGGGTCGCGACAATATGCGTTATGTGATTACCGACCTGCAAAACAACATCATCGTCGAACATTGCGACTCGGACTTCGAGTTGCAGGACCGTCCGCAGTGTTTCGAGCGCATCTGCACCAACATCGAGCACTTTATCTCGTCGTGCGGCGTGGATCGTGATAAAATCCTCGGTCTGGGCTTCTGCATCGTGGGCCGTGTCAATCCCGAGATGGGCCGCAGCTACAAGTACTTCACCTCCTCGGAGCAGTCGCTGAAGGAGATCCTGGAGGAGCGCATCGGCATCCACGTCTTAATCGAGAACGATACCCGTTCGCGCTGCTACGCCGAGTACACCTGCGGCAAGTCGAAGGACGAGAGCAACGTGCTGTACCTCCATATGGGTCGAGGTGTGGCCATCGGTATGGTGATGGATGGCAAGCTCTACTACGGTAAGAGCGGCTTTGCAGGCGAGTTTGGCCACATTCCCTTCTTCGACAACGAGATTATCTGCTCGTGCGGCAAGAAGGGTTGTCTGGAGACCGAGGTGTCGGGTATCGCCATCGAGGAGAAGATGTGCCGTGAGATTGAGAAGGGTGTAAATACCATTCTGCGTGAGCAGTACGAGCGTCAGAAGTGGATTCACATCGACGACATCATTGCGGCCGCCAAGAACGACGACAACCTCTCGATCGAGCTTATCGAGGAGGCGGGTGAGAAGGTGGGCAAGGCGGTGGCCTTCCTCATCAACACCTTCAACCCCGAGACGGTGATCGTGGGTGGTAACCTGGCGATGGCGGGCGACTACATTATGCTGCCCCTGAAGTCGGCCACTAGCAAATACTCGCTCAACCTGGTCTATAAGGATACCAAGTTCCGCCTCTCGAAGATGTCCGAGGATGCCGGAGCGTGGGGCGTGGCGATGCTTATCCGCAACAAAATCATCGGTTTGTAGTGAATATCCGGGGCGAAAAGGTGACCCTTCGGGCTGTGGAGCCGAGGGATGTCGAGTTGATGTATCGTTGGGAGAACGACCCCGAAGTGTGGGCCGTGAGCGGTACGTTGGCCCCCTTCTCGGCCCATCAGCTGATGCGCTTTGTCGAGGAGCAACAGTACGACCTTCACGAGAGTCGCCAGATGCGCCTCATCATCGAAACCTCGGCGGGCGAGGCGGTTGGTGCATTGGACCTCTTTGAGCTGGATTTGCTGCATCGCCGAGCCGGGGTGGGGGTCTTGATCTATGCCCCCGAGGAGCGTCGGCAGGGCTATGCGTCGGATGCCGTCGAGACCTTTGCCCGCTATGGCCGTGAGGTGCTTGGATTGCACCAGCTGTGGTGCAACGTGGGTGCCGACAATGCGGCGAGCCGAGCCCTGTTTGCCCGCTGCGGCTTCACGGAGACGGGCCGCAAACACGATTGGCTCTGGCGCCCCGACGGCTGGCACGACGAACTCCTCCTGCAACGAATGTTATGACACAAAGAAAGGGAGCGGCCTTGTTAGGCCACTCCCTTTTGCTTTGGTGTCCTGTGAGGCTTATTTGCAAGCCAGGCAGGCAAGGGCAATCGAGTAGAGCTTGCTCTGGCTGCTGTCACCACGCGAAGTGAGCACGCAAGGCTTCTTGGCACCTACCAGCATAGCGGCGATCTCACCGTGGCAGAGGTGCGACGAGGCCTTGAAGAATACGTTGCCCGACTCCAGGTTGGGGAAGAGCAGACAGTCGGGGTCACCGGCAAACGGAGCACCCTTCACCTTCTTGTGCTCGGCAACCTCCTTGAACAGTGCTACGTCGAGCGACAGCGGACCATCCACCATCACGTTGCCCAGCTGACCACGGTCGGCCATCTTCGACAACAGGGCACCCTCAACGGCCGAAGGAATGTTGGGGTTGAGCGTCTCGGCGGGGGCGATGCAGGCAATCTTCGGGGTCCTGATACCCAGCGAGTTGGCCGTCTGTGCCAGGTAGCCGATCATCTGAATCTTCTGCTTCATATCGGGCAGCGGAATGATGGCGATATCCGAAACAATCAGCAGCTTGGGATATACGGGCATCTCGATTACCGAAACGTGGCTCAACACAGCCTTCGGGGGGAACAGACCGGCCTCCTTGTTCAGGATGCCGCGCATATACTTCTCGGTCGTCACCAGACCCTTCATCAGCACGTCGGCCTCACCCGATGCTACGGCCTGAACAGCCTGTGCCACGCACTTTACATCGACCTTCTCATCGACGATCGTGAAGACCGATACGTCGATACCGTGCTCGGCGCATACCTGCTCAATCACGGCCTTGTCACCGTAGAGGATAGGATCTACCAGACCCTCCTTGTAAGCGGCATAAACAGCCTCCAGCGTGTGCGAATCCTGACCATAGGCTACGGCCATCTTCTTGCGGCCCTTTGCTCTTGCCTCAACAACGATGTCGGCAAGCTTCTTAATCTCTCCCATTGTTAAATTGGTGTTTATAAGTTAGTTATTGTTTTACTTTACCAGGTTGTAGGTGTCGGTGGCAATCATCAACTCCTCGTCGGTGGCAATCACGGCTACCTTGACCTTCGATGAGTCGGCCGAGAGAATTTTATCCTCGCCGTGTACGCCCTCGTTCTTGGCGGGGTCGAACTCTACGCCCATAAACTCCAGGCCCGAGCATACCCACTCGCGCATCTCGGTCGAATTCTCGCCTACACCGCCCGTGAAGACAATCAGATCCAGACCGCCCATCTCGGCAGCATACTCGCCGATGAACTTCTTTACACGGCCGTAGTACATATCGCGGGCCAGGATGGCACGCTCGTTGCCGGCGTGGTAGGCAGCGTCGATGTCGCGCATATCGCTCGAGATGCCCGTCAGACCCTGTACGCCCGACTTCTTGTTCATCATGGCGTTCAGCTCAGCATAGCTCATACCCTCCTTCTCGCCGATGTAGGTGGCTGCGCTGGCATCTACCGAGCCGCAGCGGGTACCCATCACCAGACCATCCAGGGGCGAGAAGCCCATCGAGGTGTCGAACGACTTGCCGTTCAGCACCGCCGTAATCGAACCACCGTTGCCGATGTGGCAGGTGACAATCTTCGACTGCTCGAAATCCAGACCGGCCAACTTGGCACCCGTGCGGGCTACATACTTGTGGCTCGTGCCGTGGAAACCGTACTTACGCACACGATACTTCTCGTAATACTCGTAGGGGAGGGCATACATATAGTTCGTGGCGGGAATCGTCTGGTGGAACGAGGTGTCGAATACGGTTACCTGCGGAAGACCCGGCAGAACGGTCTCGATGGCCTCGATACCCTGCAACGAGGCGGGGTTGTGCAGCGGGGCAATCACGCAGAGCGACTCGATCTTCTGCTTCACATCCTCCGTTACGATGCAGCTGGCGGGGAAGAACTCGCCGCCGTGAGCTACACGGTGACCTACGGCCTTGATCTCATCGAGCGACGAGATTACGCCGTGCTCGGGGTTGGTCAGCGCCTCCATTACCAGGCTGATACCCACCGTGTGGTTGGGAATGGGTTGCTGGATGTGGAAGTTCTCCTTCCCGACGGGCTTGTGCGTCAGGTCGCCTTCGGTGAGGCCGATGCGCTCGACCAGACCTTTGGCGAGCAGCTTGCTCGAACTCTCCTGCATATCAATTACTTGATACTTAATCGACGAAGAGCCGCAATTCAATACAAGAATAACCATAATTGTGCTGTTTATTTTTTAAGATTTTATTAAGTTTTTTCGTTTGTGCAGTTTTATCCCTTAAAGGTAGGCAAAATTTTGCGAACCACCAAAATTAAATTCAAAATTCAAAATTTAGAATTCAAAATGGGGGAGGGTTGATAAGGTCAGTATGGGTCTTGTAAGGTCGCTATGGGTCGCTATAGGAGGGGCGTCATTCTGAACGGTAGTGAAGAATCTCTTGGCGGGGCATGGGGCATGGAATAAGGTCGCTATAGGTCTTTTAAGGTCGCTATGGGTCGCTATGGGGATTAGGTCAGCACTTTATAACGACCCATAGGTCCTATAGGCCCCATAGGTCTTTATGGTTGGGTTACATTTTTGTAACCCGTGCTGCAAAGTAAGGAGGATAAGGAGATTAAAGAGTTTAAGGATTTTAACGAAACAGGGCATTCCCATAGCGACCTTAAAAGACCTATAGCGACTTATAACGACCTATCCCCAAAAAAATCTCAAAAAAATCACTCCCCCGATGCAGTATTTCACCCCTTTGTGCATTTATAGAGTAGAGTCAAGAAAAAATGGCCCAACAAGCCATTGTTGTTCAACTTTTTTCTAACTTTGTAATTAGCAAATTAGACACAGACAAAAACGCCTAAACTATGAAAAAGTACCTTTTATTGTTGCTTGCCGCCTGTTGCTTGGTGGCGTGCAACGACGACGAATTTGTTGCTGCAGGGCCCGACGTAGATGGTTTCACAACCGAGGAGCTGGAGGCTTTGAGTCAAGGGTTTGACGCCACAAAGATCGACCACCAGCAATTGATAGCAGATTTGACAGAGGGCGCCATTTGGGATGTTCGTTATTTGGATACCTGGATGGAGGATAGCAAAGAGTGGGTGTATAATCCGGTTTATGGTGGTGGCTTTTATTGCTATTGGTGGGTCTTCGAGAAGAACGGAACAGCTCTAAACTATAGCGAAACGGGATCTTACTTAAATGGGAGCCCCATAACCTATCGCAACTGCGATGAAAGATTGTGGCGTTATAAGGAAGAGACCGGAGATATTGTTATTGCTCCCACTAATTACTATAATGAGTGGCGTTTGAAGGTGCTCTACTACAACAGTCCGATACTTATGTTTACGCTAACCTACGACAAAATGCCAAAGGAGTACAATCAGCCCGCAGAGACAAAGCGATTTGTTACTAATTTGCGTAGTCTATCCAACGCACAAGCCAAAGAGCAAATCCACAAACTAACAGAAGAATAATCGTCAATCAACCTTAAAAACACAGGAGCAGTTTTGTTCCTGTGTTTTTTTGTTGTTGGTAGAGGTGGGGGGGGGATAAGGTCGCTATAAGACCTATAGGACCTATGAAACCTATGGGCAAAAGGTCATTCTGAACGGCAGTGAAGAATCTCTTTTGCGGGGCAGTGTGTCGCAAGAGATATTTCGGTCGCTGAGCTCCCTCAATATGACGCAGCAGAAACCGCTTATAACGACCCATAGGTCTTATCGGTCCCATAGGTCTTGATGGGCCGGGTTACATTTTTGTAACCCGTGCTGCAAGGGGGGGGGAGGATAAAGAGATTAAAGAACTTAAAGAACTTAAAGAGATTAACGGAGCAGCCCAACTTTCAACTCTCAACTTTTTTCAGGTCGCGCAGCCCAACTTTCAACTTTCAACTTTCAACTCTCAACTTTTTCAGGTCGCGCCAGCCAAAACTCATTTTGCATTTTGAATTCTACATTTTGAATTTGAAATCCCTTTATTTTTCAACATTTTTTGCATCGAACATTTGGTGGTTTCGATTCTGTTTCGTACCTTTGCCGCCGAAATAAGCCGAAAGGCTGAGCGTTTTTTATTAACCTTTATCAAAATTTTAGAGCATTATGGCTGTTAAAATTCGTCTGGCACGCCACGGTAAGAAGGGTTATGCCTTCTATCACATCGTTGCCGCTGATAGCAGAGCGCCACGTGATGGTAAATTCATCGAGAAGTTGGGTACCTACAACCCCAACACGAATCCTGCTACGATCGACCTGAACTTCGAGCAAGCACTGGGTTGGTTACTCAAAGGCGCACAACCTACGGACACCTGCCGTGCAATCCTGTCGTACAAGGGTGTAATGTACAAGAAGCACCTCTTGGGCGGTGTTGCCAAGGGCGCATTCACCGAGGCTGAGGCTGAGGCCCGCTTCAACAAGTGGATGGAGGCCAAGACCGGCAAGATCGAGGCCAAGACTTCGAAGCTCGCTTCGGAGGCCAAGTCGGCCGAGAAGGCTCGTCTGGCTGCCGAGGCCAAGATCAAGGAGGAGCGTGCTCAGGCTATCGCCGAGAAGAAGGCTGCCGCTGAGGCCGCTGCTGCCGAGGCCGCTGCTGAGGCTGCCGCCGAGGCTTCGGAGGAGGCTGCTACGGAGGAGTAATCCGCACGCAACCAAGTCTAAAAGGGCTGTTCCCATTCGGGAGCGGCCCTTTGTTTTTCCGAGGAGCGGCCCTTTGTTTTTTCGAGGAGCAGCCCTTTATCCTTTGGACGAACGCCCCCTTGTTTTGCGGTAATGTTTGCATTTTCTGTCAAAATGCACTAATTTTGAATGCCGAATTCTAAATTTTGATTTTATAAAGGTATGACACGCTGCGGTCGCATCAATAAACTCTTTGGCACGGGGGGCGGTTTGCGCCTCACCCTCTACGATGCTTTTCCCGAGGATTTCAACCCCGACACCATGCCCCTCATTGTCGAGATTGACGGGCTGGATGTACCCCTGTGGTGCGCCTCGTTCGAGCCGGTGGGGGCACAAGGTGCCTCGGTGGTATTCGAGGATTTGGACACGGAGCGTCGTGCCGAGGAGCTGATTGGCAAGGAGTTCTGTCTCGAGCTTCAGGACGAGGAGCGAGACGAAGACGAGTTCTACCTCGAGGATCTGATCGGCTTTAGTGCCGAGTTGATCGAGGTGGGCACGAAGCGTCGTCTCAAGGGCCGTCTGACGGACTACTACGACAACGAGCAGAACCCCTTGTTCGAGGTCGAAATCGACGAGCGGGAGGTGCTGATTCCCGCCGTGGATGAGATGATTGGCGGCATTGATTTCGACCACCAGACCATCAAGTTTGTCATCCCACAGGGGCTTATCGACTAATCGCAACACGCTATGGCACGGGTAGTTATCGGACTTTCGGGAGGTGTTGATTCGTCGGTGGCGGCTCACCTCTTAAAGGAACAGGGTCACGAGGTCATCGGCCTGTTTATGGTCAATTGGCACGACACGACCGGCACGCTCGAGGGCGACTGCCCCTGGCACGACGATCGGGTCTTTGCCGAGTTGGTGGCCAAGAAGTTGGACATTGCCCTCCACGTCGTGGATCTCTCGGAGGAGTATCGCCGACGCGTGGTCGATTATATGTTCTCGGAGTACGAGGCGGGGCGCACCCCCAATCCCGATGTGTTGTGCAATCGGGAGATTAAGTTCGATGTCTTTCTGAAGGAGGCGCTCAAACTCGGCGCCGACTATGTTGCCACGGGTCACTATTGCCGCAAAGAGAGCTACACCCTCCCCGACGGCACCGTTCGCTATCGTCTTTTAGCCGGCTCGGACGACAACAAAGACCAAAGTTACTTCCTCTGCCAACTCTCGCAAGCGCAGTTGCGCTATGCCCTCTTCCCCATTGGTCATCTGCTCAAACCCGAGGTGCGCCGCATCGCCACCGAGCAGGGATTGGCCACCGCCAAGCGCAAAGATTCGCAGGGCATCTGCTTTGTGGGCAAGGTCGATTTGCCGCTGTTCCTGCAACAGAAGTTGGCCAAGAAGGTGGGTAACATCCACGAAATCAAGGCCGAATGGCCCAAATTCTCGCTACGCCCCACCTACGATGCAGCCACGCCTCTGACGGACGAGCTGCTCGAAAAGCTGGCCGCTCCGTGGCGTTTCACGGTGCGTGACGGCAAGAAGATCGGCACCCACAACGGGGCCCACTACTACACCATCGGTCAGCGCAAGGGGTTGGGTATTGGCGGCCGCAAGGAGTCGCTGTTTATCCTCTCGACCGATGTCAAGGAGAACGTCATCTATGTGGGCGAAGGCGACAGCCACCCGGGGCTTTGGCGACCCGCCCTCTGCATCCCCTCCGAGGAGCTGCATTGGGTCAATCCCGACCACACCCTCCTGATGGGCGAGCAGCGCCGCTGTCGGGTGCGCATCCGCTACCGCCAACCCCTGCAAGAGGCAACGCTGCTACGACGTGAAGGGGGCTGTTACATCCTCTTCGATGAGCCGCAACGAGGCATCACGGCGGGGCAGTTTGCCGCCCTCTACGACGGCGATGAGCTCTTCGCCTCGGGGGTCATTCGGGCCTAAAAAACAGACGCAAAGATGGTACGAAAGGTCGTGCTGATGTGTTGGCTGCTACTCGGGTGCATTACGGCATCGGGGCAGTTGCGTATGGCCTACTACGACGTAGATCGCCTCTGCGACACCCTCCCCTCGCTCTTCTACTACGACCCCTACACTCCCGATGGACCCAACCGTTGGGATACGGCACGTTATGGCCGCAAAGTGGAGCAGGTGGCCGCCGTCATCGACTCGATGGGGTTGGAGTGTGTGGCTCTGTATGGCGTAGAGAATGAGGCGGTTGTACGAGATATTGTCCGCTCGTCGCGCCAAGATTACAGCTACTACCACACCACCCTCAACGCCTCGGACGGTATGGATTTTGCGTTGCTCTACTACGGCGACAAACTGGAGATTTTGGAGGCCGAGGCAGGCCCGAAGAGCCTGCGTCTCGATGTCCGCATGCAGCGAGATACCGTTACCCTGCTTTTGGTGGGCGACCGACGACGTTGTGCCGACGAAGTGCAGGCGTGCTTTGAGCGACATCCCGACCGTCCGCTTATCGTCGCAGGTTACACAGGTTATTTTCGGGGCGAACGGTGGGGGCTGATCGAACGCACGGCGCATCCCCGCCGTCAAGGCTACGGCACCCGTTACTCCCGCCGAGGGTGGTACTTTGGTGAACGCATCTACACCTCCCCTTCGCTGGGCACCGCTTCGGCCGAGGTTTTCATTCGCCGTGAATGGCTCGACCCCGCCAATTCAACACCCCTTCCAACCTGGCAGGGGGCATCTTACCGTGGGGGTGTGGGCAGAAACCTGCCAGTTTGGTGCAGGATTGAGTAGAAAAGGCTTGCAATAACCATTTTTTTTTACTAATTTCGCATTCTGCAAAGCGTGTGTGCGCACTATACGCGTGCGTGCACGAGGCAAAGCAGTGAGAAAACGAGAAAATAACAAACAATTTTTTCTATAATTTTTTATTAACAAAACACATTTTATGGCAGACGTAAAACGAGTTTACACCTTCGGTAACAAAGAGGCCGAGGGTAATGGTAAGATGCGTGAGCTGCTGGGTGGTAAGGGTGCAAACCTGGCTGAGATGAACCTCATCGGTATGCCCGTACCTCCGGGTTTCACGATTACGACGGACACCTGCGCCGAGTACTACGCACAGGGCAAGGAGGCTGTAGTTGAGCTTCTCAAGCCCGAGGTAGAGCGTGCAGTGGCCAACATCGAGAAGCTGACCGGTTGCAAGTTCGGTGACAAGCAGCAGCCCCTGTTGCTGTCGGTACGTTCGGGTGCCCGTGCTTCGATGCCCGGTATGATGGATACCATCCTGAACCTGGGTATGAACGACGAGGCTGTCGAGGCTATGGCCAAGCGCAGCGGTAACCCCTGGTTTGCTTGGGACTCGTACCGCCGCTTCGTACAGATGTACGGTGACGTGGTATTGGAGATGAAGCCCGCTTCGAAGGAGGATCAGGATCCCTTTGAGGAGATTATCGAGAAGCAGAAGGAGAAGCGCGGTATCACGAAGGATACCGACCTGACGGTAGAGGATCTGAAGGAGCTGGTTGCTTCGTTCAAGGCTGCCGTGAAGGCTTCGACCGGCAAGGACTTCCCCGCTTGCCCCTGGGAGCAGCTGTGGGGTGCCATCTGCGCCGTGTTCGGTTCGTGGATGAACGAGCGTGCCATTCTGTATCGTAAGCTTAACAACATTCCCGCCGAGTGGGGTACGGCCGTATCGGTTATGGCCATGGTATTCGGTAACATGGGCGACAACTCGGCTACCGGTGTTGCCTTTTCAAGAGATGCCGCAACCGGTGAGAACATCTTCAACGGTGAGTACCTTGTAAATGCACAGGGTGAGGACGTTGTGGCTGGTATCCGTACACCACAGCAGATCACTATCGAGGGTTCGCGTCGTTGGGCCAAGGCTCAGAACATCTCGGAGGAGGAGCGTGCCTCGAAGTACCCCTCGTTGGAGGAGGTAATGCCCGAGGTTTACAAGGAGCTGGATGCCATCCAGAACAGCCTCGAGGAGCACTACCGCGATATGCAGGACATCGAGTTCACCATCCAGGATGGTAAGCTGTGGCTGCTCCAGTGCCGCAACGGTAAGCGTACGGGTGCAGCTATGGTGAAGATTGCTATGGATATGCTCCGCGAGGGCATGATCGACGAGAAGACGGCCGTACTGCGTTGCGAGCCCGCCAAGCTCGACGAACTGCTCCACCCCGTATTCGATAAGAAGGCCATCGCTTCGGCCAAGGTTATCACGAAGGGTCTGCCCGCTTCGCCGGGTGCCGCTACGGGTCCCGTTGTATTCTTCGCTGAGGACGCTGAGAAGGTTGCAGCAAGTGGCCAGAAGGCTATCTTGGTTCGTATCGAGACCTCGCCCGAGGATTTGAAGGGTATGTTGGATGCTGCCGGTATTCTGACCGCACGTGGCGGTATGACCTCTCACGCTGCCGTAGTGGCTCGTGGTATGGGTA
>CALAQA010000054.1:0-19768 GCA_937889065.1 uncultured Alistipes sp. | reverse complement strand
TTCAAAGAGCCAAAATGGCACTTTGAATGGCACTTTGAATTGTAATCTCGACGAGCTGGCACTTTTGCGATTTGTGAAGGAAAACCCCGATGCCACCCAGATAGAGATTGCAAAGCACATCGGCAAGTCGGAAAGAACAGTCAAGCGTATGACACCTGCTCTGATTGAACGAGGTCTGCTCGAAAGAGAGAACGGAAAGCGCAATGGCAAGTGGGTTGTCAAGTGCGAAATTTAGAAGCAAAAAAACGATTTATATAGAAAGTAACTCGTGAGAATCACTCACGAGTTGTTTTTTTATAGCCTTTGAAGTGGTTAGCCGCACTAACCAGTTGGGTGGGAAATGGCCAGTTGGTTAGTCGCACTAACAGACTGCAAATATTATCAAGTTTACTACAGATAGTTGTCATCTGCACTTCCCCAAATAGAAAGTAAACAAATACTCCTACGAACAATAGTGCCGCAAACCGTGACACCATTATTTACACACCATTTAACGCAATTTTCTATGAAATTTTACTACCTTTGTACACGGATTCGGGCCCCGAGCAAAAAAATTAGAGAAGTGCGCATTTGCTGTAAAAGCAAGGCACAATTATCTGCCCTATTTCAGCCTGAAATTCGCAACTCATTGATATTCGGAAAGTAAAAACAAGATATGCTAAGCCAAGCTCTTATTCAACCGTTGTTGCACCTGGCGATTATTCTCCCGTTGCTGCTTTTCTTTCTAAAGGAGCGTTCGCGGAAGAACTACTTGCGTGTGGGAAGCATCATCCTCTGCTACTACTTGTGTTGTGTTGCGCTGTTCCTGCCTCACCTTGTTGATTGGCTGCATATAATCGACGGGAAATGGAATTGGAACGGAAAAATTTACAGCATCCTTTGCGGCATTGCGATGTACTTTGCTTTTCGAAAGCAATTGAGCGACAACAACTTCTTCACCCTAAAACAAAACAAGGAGGGGCTGAAGGCCGGCATCAAAGCTGCAATTGCCATTTTTGCCTTTTCCGTGCTCCCCATTCTTCTGGCGCAACAGGTAGAACAATTAACCATCCACAAGGAGTTTGACCCGGAGACCCTACTGTTTCAGCTTACAATGCCGGGCATCGACGAGGAGATCTTCTTCCGAGGCATCCTGCTAGGTTTGATGTGCAGTACGCTCCGCAGCGAAACATCTGCGTGGAGCAATCCCGCCATCATCATCAATGCCATCCTCTTTGGATTGGGCCACGCTTTGCGGTTTTACGAGGGCGAGACAACCTTCAGCACGGGTGTCTTCATCGCCACAGCAATCAGCGGCTACGCATTCGCCTACATCGCCTTCAAGACACGCAGCCTTCTGATTCCCATCCTAACCCACAACCTCTGCAACTTCACCAAAAACCTGCTTTGGATGCTCGGTTAGCTCCCCCCAAGCAACGTTTTCGGCATCATTACCCTAAAACAAAAAGTCGAGTTCCTTGAAGCCGATGACGACTTGTTCGGTAGTCTCGTCGTCCTCCTCATCGGCCCAACTCGGGCGGCGGGTGGTGATTTCATAACCGAGTTGTTTGGCCTGCTCGATCATCAAATCGCGCTGACGAAACGTAGAGAGCATCATCAAAGGTTGCTCCTTATGCACAATGCCGCAGGGGTTGTCGCACGGCTCACTCCCCCACTCATCCATCACCCAAAACAAAACGGCTCGATGATCCTCCCGCTTCAGGATGTTTATCACCTTCTTCTCCTCGGTTACATAGAGGCCCGTGGTGCGAATCGTCTCGGAGATCTCCCCGAAAAGCGGATAGTGTTTCAACAGATTGCCCCGCAGAAACTCTTCGGCCGTATAGGCATCCAACGCTCGACGAGCAGGCATCTTTTCCCTTATGGCCGCCTCGCCACGCTCCACATAGAGGTAGTATTTGCCGCAGCGCCAATCCAGACGAATCTCAAAATCGTGTTGCAGGTAGAACCACACCTGAAAGATAAACCACCTTTCGGGTGACTCATCCTCCATTTCGTGTTTCACAACCACATACCCCTGCTGTTTGATTTTTTCAGCAACTCTCTTTGCATCAGCCATAATTGACAAGTTTTTTGTATAGATTTTCGTGTTAAGCAGGTGGCGCATAGGGTACAAGGCACTCGAGGGCGATAGCGACCATTGCGCCACACAACAAAAGGGTCAGTGCAAAGAGCAGCCATTTATGGCCCATAGAGAGGCGAATGCCGAGGTATTTGAAGTCGCTGAAGGACTTGCGTTGCCACAGCGAAAGATTGGCTCGCAGCCACGCCCCGAAGGCCGTCAAATCGAGCGCAGGATGGTCCACAAACCACAGCTCGATGGCCACCTCCAATCGAGGCTCGTCGCACCACGAAAAGGCATCGCACCACTTCACCTCCATCGCATAGCCACCCGCTTCGTCTTTCGTGCAATCCACCCCCAGGCAGATGTTCAGTTCGTTCTTATTGCCCCCTTGCCAATAGTTACGCTGGGCACGGGCCGTCTCGATCCCATCCCGAGCAGCAAACAAGGCCACAAAGAGGTGTATCTGCCGCTCCGCCCCATAAAAGGCATTGACAAGTTGCAGCGTGCGCTCCCACTCTTTAGGCAATTCGACCTCTTCGGGCAGGTGCGACGAGCAGAGCACCGTCCGGGTATCCAACCCCTCGCTTCCGAAGTCGGGGTATTCGACCAAACCCATCTCCTCGGCTCGGGTTTTCGTAATTCGTTCCTCCAGGAAGATGGAGTTGGAGTTGGCCAGGTAGTTGATATAAAGCCCCTTATAGGTCACCGTAGCGGCATCTTCATAGACACCGTTCCAGGCGTATCGCTGACCACCTCCCCCACTGACGCAATTCGGATGGTAGGGGTTGATCTGCTCACACGGCGTGGCCCAATAGGTGCGCCACACGTTATAAGTGGTCGAGTCAATCGCAATGCTTTTGCCCGTATTGAGCCACATCCACCACTCATCGCTGTGGCGGACATAATGGACCCGTTGGCGGGTATGGGTGCGACCTCGGCTGTCGGTGTAGGTTTCGGTTGTCACGACCCGTTCGACCCACGGATTGTGGTGCTCGACTGCGTGGGCATAGCCACTCAGATACTCCCGCTTGCGGC
The DNA here is from genome assembly GCA_937889065.1 of uncultured Alistipes sp. GTDB lineage: Bacteria > Bacteroidota > Bacteroidia > Bacteroidales > Rikenellaceae > Alistipes. The sequence goes on along the minus strand of CALAQA010000054.1, from coordinate 16,668 downwards.
TCATACGGCGAAGCCCCAACCAGAGGACCAATTCGGCAACGGCAACCATCACCAAATAGGCCCACCAATCGGGTGTAATGCCCAGCCACAACACCAACCCCAGGGCGGTGAGTGGTGGCGCAATATAGGCTATACGATGCACAGCGAGGAGCTAAGGCCGACTATTCGTTGAAGAGCTTGATATCCTCGTCACGACGGGTCTCGACCACCTCCTTCGTAATCGACGACGAGATCACCTCATACTCCAGCTTGGGACGCGAGCCGACAAACCACGACGAGGGCAGCGACTCACGCAACGTGTCGTGCTCACGGATGATGTCCAGAATGCGCTGCTGGGCCGAGGCAAAGTAGGCACGCTGCGACTCGATGACCTGCATCAGTTTGTCGTAGAGCTTAACATCGAAGTTGGGGTTGGCTTCGTGGATGAGCTTCATCAACTGCGAGTTGTCACCGCTGTAACGACCGGCAATCAGCTCGGGATAGATGCGCTCGAAGGCCTTGCGATACTGCTCGGTCACCTCGGCCTCCTGCTTCAGGGTCTTCCACATCGTGTCATAGACCGACTCGATTTTCCCCTGCTGGGCCTCAAACTCCTTACGCAGGCTCACCTCACGGTTGTGGTAGCTGAAATAGAGCACCACCGCCAGCAGCACCACCACACCTAAAACAATCAAAGCAATCATATTCATTTCGGTTTTTGTTGTTCGCTCTTACAAATATACGCTTTTATCGGCGAAGCACAAAAAAAGGGGCGAAAAGTGTTACCCTCCCGCCCCATTATCGACTACAAACGAATCCTATTTCAGCGCCTCGCAATCCTTGAACTCAAGGGTCGAGATGGTGATGTAGGTCATTCGATAGGGATCCTCGGTCTGGTAGTAGCCCGTAAGCCCCATAAACTTCTCACCGAGTTTGACCTGATGTTCTACCACATTGTGACCCAACAGATACTGCGAACAAACAATATCGTTGCTTGCCTGTGCGCTGAAGTGGATGAACAAATCGGCCTGACGAGCACACTCATCCGCCAACTTACGTTCAACCCTCTTTACCCACGATGCCGGAGTTTTTACGATATGCTCCGCAAGGTTAAATTGGGCCACACGAGGATGACGGCACAAATGGACAATGGTCTCATCCACCAACTGCTGACGCAACTTACCCAAATCGGCATCGGCCAAGGGCTGAGGAGTCACAGCGGCGGCAAAGTCAATCTCGCACGAGTCGTCGTTTTTCAGCACCTCCTCAAAGAACTGATCCAACAACGCCTGGTCCAACAACGAGAAGGTCGGGATGGGTTTATCCAGCTCAATCTTCTTCTGCGAGAGCGAAATCTCCTGATACCAGGCACGCAGGTTGTTGAGCAGCTTCAAGAAGTTCAGATACTTATCTTCCAGACGGTTGCGCACACCATCCATCATCTGCAACAGATGATAAGCGGCGTAGGTCTTGTACTTCAACTGCGCCTTCACCTTCTGCGTAGCAGCAATCTCCTTTTGCAGCGACTTATCCTCCTCTTCGAGCTGATGCTTGGCCTCACGGTAGGACTTCCAACGCTGACGTGCCATATAGCCCGACCAAAGCGTATAGCCACCGATAACAACCCACTTCACCCACCAACGCAGGTCGAAGTAGTGCCAATCAATCTGGTGCCACAGATAGTGCCAGCTATAGACAAAAGCCAACACAGCCAACGCAAAGCAGAGGATGCGAATCAGCGTGAGGAGGTTGTAGCGACGCTGGTTTTTGGCCAACGTCTCCAAATTCTCCGCAATCTCACGACGGCGTGTACGCATCTCACCAATACGCTTCTCCAAGGCTTCGTCGGCTACTCGCAGGTACTCATCACGCACGTGGGGTAGCGACGAGAAACGAGTAGTGAGCTCGGTACACATAAAGAAGAGCTGCTGACGGCGCTGCTGGAAGGCCTGCAAATCGGCCTCCACCTTGGCACGCATCGCCTGCACAATGTAGTAGCGGATATGCAGGTCCTGATCGTTTACCGACAAGGTCGGGATATCGATCATTCGCACCTGCGACAACGAATCAATCTCAGTCAGGATGGTGGCGCTGAGGCACAACTTCTCGTGATCCATATAGGTGTAGGGCACGTAGCAATAACCGCCTTCGCCCCAATCATCGCCCCACGAGTTGCGCAGAATGAAACGTTGCAGTTTATCGCTGAAACCCACCACCACCATGGCGTGGCAGGAATGGCGAGGTTTCTCCTCATCGGCTGTTGCGTACAGCGACTCAATTTCGACTTCGGTCGGCATCTGCACGTAACCATCCAACGAAGCCTTTGCAAAGCTCTCACACAATGTCAAGGCGACAGCCACAGGATAACCCTCGGCAAGGGCCGCCTTGATGGCTTGCGTAGATTTACCGACATTCATGGCCTTGATAAGCTTGCGCTTGGCTGCATCGGTATAGGCCTCCTCGGAGGGTTTCGAGGTGTAGTCCTTATCGTTGTATCGGCAGTATTGCTCCTGCGCCAGACCAAACTTACCCAACGACTGAACCGCAGGTTTTACGCGCGAGCCCTTGTCGGTAACGACCGAAGTATCGGGATTTTGGTCCATATCACGAGCGTTGTAGTAGAGGAACGCCTCGCTCAAATCCAACTCTTCGTTCGTGCTGAGCTTCATCGCATACTCGAAGATGGCCGTCAGGGCGTGTGCCAGGCAGGAGCCTTGCGTACCCTGATTCTGAATGGGGCGGAAGCCGCGGCGCAGGTCGATACTCTCGGGGATATAGCCACCCTCCTTGGGTTGGAAGGTCTCCTCCAAGAGCTCCTGCTCGAGGTTGGGCATCAGGCGGAAATCCTGCTCATTGAAGTGGAACACACCATCCTCGATATGGCAATGCTGCACCTCATGGCTGCCCTGGATCTGCTGCTCCAGCTGGGTCATCTGCTCGGTAAAGGCTCGTTTTTGGGCCTCCAGATCAATCACCTTGGCATCGAGTTCCTTCAGCTCGGGAATCGGATTGACGGGGCCGTTTCCCTCCTCGTCGGCGTAGTAGCCACCGTAATCGTTCGCAATGAAGAAGTCCAGCCCTTCGGAGAAGAGGTCGTAGATGCAGACTCCGTCACGGTTATAGACCGACTGGGCAAACAGTTCGCAATCGGTCTTCGAGAGCAAAGCAGCCAGAATAGCCGTCTTGACCGGGATACTCTTTTCGCGCCCCAGCACCTTTTCGCACTGCTCCAATACCTCCTTGGCCTCCTTTTGGAACTGCGCCTGCACCTCCGAGAAGGGTTTTTCGAGTTTGGCAGCGTCGTACTCCTCAAAGAAACGGCTCAAGAGTTGCGGCTTACCCTTCAACAACGAGGCAGCCACCTCGTTGGCATAGCTTGCATTTACCTCTTTGTCATTCACCGAGGCGACATCCATTGCATTGAGCATAGCGCTGTGCAAGAGATAATCCACCATCAGGAACTTATCGACCTGCAACGACGAAAGGCCGAAAGCCACCACCTCTTTGTAATCCAACGTAGTAGGAAGCAGCTCGTTGTAGTTGGTGCTGCACGAGAGGGCAAAGTGAGTAATCACCTCAACCAACGAATCGGGCTTCAACTTCAACGTAAGGCCCCAACGGTTGGCGTTCTGCATGACAATCAGATGCTGCATCACAGGCATCTTCATCTTCTTGCGGAACTCGGCATACTTCACAATGAGTTTCGACGCATCCTCGGGGTCTTTGAGCGTCGGCTCAATCACCGGTGCCAAATCGGTCGTGTAGCCCACAAAGTCGAGCTGCGTAGGCAGATTTACGCCGCTGATTCCCTGGTAAAGCAGCTGAAAGGCCTCCAAACTCGATTGTTTGTAGAGCGGGAAGTGCAACATCACATAGAGCTGCGTTGCATCGTCGCCGGCATCGATCAGTTCGTTATAGACCTCGCGCCACTTCTTACCAAATTCGGGCAAGGCAATCGCAGGAAACGCTTCCCACGAAAAGTTTGTGTAATGGTCCGCACCTATCAATTCGGGAGCGGGTGCCGTATTCTCCACCTTCAATCGGGAGAGGTTGAGCTGCCCGTCGGAACAATCGGCAACCATATAGTTGATATTGGCAACGGCCGTGCCACCGCCATATTTCAGCGTAGCACGGCCAATGCCTGATACCAAATCCGTAAACTCCTTGCCTACAAAAATATGTGCAAAGATTAACATACTAATTTAAGTTCTCAATCGCTTTTGCCAGTTCTTTCTTAATGTAGTTCCATTCTGCATCAATCTGCGTGGACTCCATCTTCTTCTGGCTGTAATAGGTTGAACTGCTCTTGTCGGTGCAAAGAATCAGATCGATGTAATCCATTTTACCCATATCGGCAACCTCCTTAACCAATGCCTGACGTTGAACCTGCCCCATCTTTTTAAACGTTTCAGTCAAGAAGCGACGAAGTTCGGCTTTGAACTCAGGCAGAACCGAGGTCTTGAAGTATTCGAAGGCCTTCAAACGATCGCCGGTTGTGCGCTCGCCACCGATAGGATACCACTTCTCAAGGTTGCTGTGTTCATCCATTGTCTCGGCCCAGAAATAGTACTTACCCTTGATGCAACGGATATACTTCGGATGAGTTACATTCTCTTTGTGGTCAATTTTCACAGTAACATCGTCACCCTTATCATCCTTAAGCATAACATAGCCCGTCTCCGTTACATCCTTGTAACCGAAGAGCTGACCGCAAACCCAGTAGAACATCGCCTCGTTCTGAAGTTCGGGTTTGAGTTTGAAGTTCTTTTGGCAAATCTGATCATAAATCGATTGATCGAAATGAGGATTGAAAGATGCGCTGCGAATCTGCTTCTCGTAAGCCTCATAAACTTCATCCGTAAGCGCATCAATACAGTACGGAATAACTGCGTAATCAGCTCGATACACAAACATCTTCTGGCTGAAAGGAGCACACGTGTTAGGAACAAACTGACATCCAGCGGCAGAGGTTGCATTTCTCTTAAAGGCCTCATCAGTATTAAGACGACAGCTCTCAACATCCTCTTTCGAACCATACAGAGAGATGATATACTCGTTTACCATCAAATCCGTAGGCTTGCCATCATTATTCTGCTGACCACGATTGTTTACACGCAACAAGCGGCTCGACTTGGCAATGATGGCATCTTTAAGCAGATTGTAAGCCTCTTCACTCAAGCCTTGAATAATATCAATCAGACGCTTCGAACGATAGGCGACAGCCTGCGGCAGACCCTCCACATAAGCATCGATGGCGGGCTTGAGCTCGGTATCGACATCAAGCTCCAAAAGCGACTTGGGAAGCTTCGAGATAAAGCCAACCAAACCAATATCCTCCGAATTGATGGTAATCTTCGTACGCTCACCCAAAGACAAATCGTACTCGAAAATAGGAGCTCCACCCTCATTGATCAAAGCTGCCAACTCCACCTCATAGGCGTCGCTCAAATTCTCAAGCAGTTCGTTGGCGGCCTGAATCTGCTGTGTGTACTTCTCGACCACATCCAACAGATGCACGAAGATGTCACGGGCAGCCTCGCGGCGCTTAATCTCCAAGGCGAGCTTCAACATACCCTTGGCCGTTGCCGAAACAACATCCAGACGATCCTGCTTGCCTTTGGCCGTTTTGAAGAGCCTATTGCAATACTCCTCGTACTCTTTCTGATCCTTCTCCAAAACAGGCGATTTATCGGCCAACTTCTGCTTCATCGTGGCAGCCTCAGCCTCCATTTCCGAACGGCAAACGCCCAGCTGATGAGTCAGGGCCTTCAGGAACCTCAGGGCGTTACCGACGCCACCGTCGCCACTCAAAATCGACATCAACTCGGCTTTAAGCAGATTATCCTTCTCAACCTGAAGCTCGGCCAAAATTTTAGCCTCGGGGAAGTCCACCAACGTATTGATATACTTCTGTACCGTCGCTTTAGTCTCCGTCATTGAGCCCTGGATAGCCACCTTTGGACCCTTCAGCCTACCCAGCGTCTCAACGGGGTAGATCGTGTCAATAAGCAGGTCGTTGCCCTCATCCTCGCGCACCTTTGCCGTTACGGTCCAATCGATGGCCTTCTGTGCAATATCAGAGCCCTCCTGACGCATCTTGCGAATCAACTCAACGGCAGCCTTGCAGCCATAAATCTTGGCCAACAGATCGCCCTTATAGACCACCTGGCAACCACCAAGACCTTGCACCCAACCTAATTTGTGAAGGATATCATAATTACCACCCGTCCATTTGTTATTGCTTTGACCGCCTTGGATCGTGGAACCCATATCACCACTACTCGAGAAGAGGCAAGTTCCAATTGCCTCACACAAGCCATTCACGTCGGTAACCACATTTCCTTTAGCGGTATAGTTATCAATCACGAAAAACTCGTGGAACATAGGCTGAGTCAAAGTACGAGTTTCTCCATTGATATTAAAAGTAATCGGATTAGAGATGTCGGCCGACATCAAATAGTCCAAGTCGAGAATCGACGAATAAGCATTATGCGAAACCTTTTTAGTTTTGGTTCCAATCTTATCCATCGCCTTAAAGACGCCGTGCAATACACCATAACCAATGATATGAGCACGTTCGCCATACTTACGATGAATCAACTCGGCCACATTGAGGAACGAACCTGCGCCTGTACCACCGGCCAACGACATCACCAGATGAATATCGATTTCTTCGCACTCAACGGCATAGCCATTATCGTCCACATAGGTAAGGTTTGCCACTTGCAGCCACACCTGCTCCAATGCAGGCTCAATGTGCGTCATAATATACTCCGTATAGAAACGGCCGGTCGTACGCACCTGGCTGGCTCCGTCCGTGATCTTATCAGCAAGACTTTTCGTATTGCTATCAAACATCCACAGATAATCGCCTAACGGACGGCGGTTTGCGTAGTGTTTGCGCGGACTTCCCGAGAAAGGAATAATCACAGCATCATCCTTCATAGATGTTGCCAACGAAGGATTTTCAACATCTTTCAGGTTGAAATCAACAGCCAAGAAGGCGATACACTTGGGGATGTTACCTTTGCCATAAACATCCTCATACAATTTTTTCGTCTGGGCAATGGCACGGATACCGGTACCACCCAAACCTACATAAATTGAAGGTCTCATCTTGTATGAAATTTTTAGGTTATTTTGTTGTTATTTATGCTTTGAATTTACGATAGAGTCCCACACAGAACTGGATGACACCATAGAGAATGGCACCGTAGGTCACCACATAGGTACCGCCGCCAGTGGCCGCTGCGTAGGTGACAGCCGTCACCGCCACGCCACCAATAAACCACAAGGCACCGTAAAGCATCATTTTGTCGGCCGCCTTATTGACCTCTTTCTTGTACTGCTCCTGCAACTGCGTAACGACCGTATTGGCCTGCTCGGCCGTAAGGCCTTGCTCGATGAGGCTCTGCATCGTGTCGGCTACACTCTTCTTCTGCTCGAACAACATATCGGCAGCATAAGCGTAGATTTGATTGACAATCTCCTCTTCCGTCTTTTCGTTCTCCATAAGATTATCTGTTTTGATGGGTTATAGACAGCTTATGATTTTACCACGTCTCGACACCAATACGCTGGTTCTCCTCGTTGATGACGTGGAAACGCTCACGGCGTTCGGGCATATCGAGCGGCGATGTATCGACATCCAAAATCGTATATACCTTTACATTACGGCCCTTGCCCGACTCAATTTTCACCTGCGAGCTCCACACCTCGTTCACCTCCACTTGGTCCTGCACGAAAAAGAGCTTCTTCAGCCAGCTCTGCTTGATGGGTTTGTTGCTCAAAATCAGGCTGCAATAGCCGTTCGTGCGCACCGTAACCTCGCCCGCAGTGCCGGGGTAATAGATATCCACCTTCGAGAATTTCACGTGAGGGAAGAAGAGCGGGCGCAACAGAAGCACCCAAGCCACATAAAGCGAGGCCAGCACAATCAGAATCCACATCACCAACTCATTGGCCGGATTCATCACGTTTTGTTTGCGGGCCACAAAGCCATCGCCCAACGACGTATATTCGATACGATCCAGTCCATTGAGCGACTTGGCCTTCAAGAAGAGGGTATGATACCCCTCGGCAGCCTCGGGCGTAAACTCGACACCCACAACGACCTTGCCTTCGCCACCCTTTACTTTGAGGATATTATCGGGGCACGGCGTACCATTCTTATAAAGGACCACCTCCTGCGCCTTGACCATATCACCGCTCGGGGTGCGCTCATAGACATCGAACGAGAACTCCGTATCACTCAGATCGCAGCCATCCTCGTTCAGACCAAAATTCAACGTTTTGGCCATCACTACAGGCTCGTATTTTTTCAGAAATGAGTCCTTGAAATAGTTGGTTTCACCCCACTTCAAGCCACCCTCAGCCTTATTGCAAGCAGTAAAGCCAAATGCCAAAACTGCCAAAACCAGTGTTGTAAGAAAACGTTTCATAGCTTACTCTTCTACTACGGAAATGGTTAATACACGCTCTTTCTTGTTGATCAATTTCACCTGCGAGTGGGCGGGAACAATGGCGACCTTTGTATTCTGCTTGGCCTTCAGTTCATCGTTGTTCTCCACGCTATACACCAAACGCATCGACACCTCCTCGGCAAGTTGCGTTTTAAGCACCTCGTAATCGAAGTTGGGCGAAAGCCGAATGGTGCCATTCACCAACTCCACCACCTCGTTGATGGCAATCGGAGCACCTGCCTGGCTCTGCACGCGGATTTTGGTTCCCGTCGGAAGGGGCACATCGCTATTGTTGGCAAACGAAACCTGGATTGATTTTTGGTCCTTGATGTTGAACGCAATCTCCGCAGTCGGCTTCAGCTGCAGACGAATCAGTTGATTCACAAACTCACCTGTGGTGACATACCCCACCTTATCCAAATTGTCCTCCGTGGGCTGCTCGGCATTCTCTGTGGTCAAGACATAAATCAGGAACTCATCCTCGTCGGCATCGTTATTCCAACCGATGATGGCCTCTCGGAGTGCATCCATACCGCCATTCATATTTTGGCGACCATCGGTCAGCAGGACCAACGTATTCACCTTATCGGCCTTCTGGTAGGTGCGCTGGGCGTAGAGCAGCGGCTCGGAAATGTTGGTATTGGAGTGCTTCAGCTTCATACACAACGGCCCCGTCTGCTTAATCTTTTCGATAATCTGTTTTTTGGAGTCATCGGTCGAGTTGGGCACCGATATGATTTGGTCGAACAACACACCCTCCTGGAACGGGATAACAACAATCTCGGTATGGTTGTTGGCAATTCGGTTGATATCCTTAATCAGATAGTCCTCCACTTTGTCATAGACATTAGGCGTAGCCTGACCATTCACCATACCCTTTCCGATCATCGAGCGGGTAACATCCCAGATGTAGATGTTTCGATTTTGCGCCCAGGCACTGCTGGTCAAGCAGCAGGCACACAAAATCAAGAATAAGTAAAGTTTCTTCATTTTTAGGTTAATTTTGATAAAAAACTTGTTCGTTTTGCGGGTTTTCGACGACACTTTTTCGCGAGACGCTTTAGGCAGCTGTTACACATCCGTCTTTTCACCACACGATAGCATCCCCAAATTCAATGCAAGTTAGCCTTTTTTGACAAAACGACCAAATTTTTTTACAACTATTTTCCCCATTGGTCGCCATCCCATAAAATCTGACAGCAGAACAACAAAGACGAAAATAGAGAGTGTTTTGATTTGCATTTTTCATCACTAAGAGCTAAATTTGTTTACGATTTAATCCAAAACGACTATGCGACCTTCCATCTACATCGGACTCGGCGGCACGGGTATTCGAATCCTGGCTGCGATTAAAAAGCACTACGAAGATGTTTACGGCAAGGGCAATATTCCGCCCATTGTGAACTTTTTGGCCATTGATTTCAACCTTGCCGAGATTAATAATCCCGAGCTGCCCACCTCGCTCGAGGAGGATGCGTTGCTGATTCCCTATAACGGCAGCCCGATACAGCACTTCGCGGTTCAAGAGAAACGAGGCGCTTACAACTGGCTCTTCCCCGGCAATACCGCTAGCTTGGCACACCGTATTTCGGATGGTGCCTGTCAGGTGCGTACGACGGGCCGTTTCTATACCGAGTATATTATTCATACGATTGAGGCTGCGCTTGAACAGCGTTGGTTGCAGGTAACACACTCAACCTACGTAAACGAGAATGGCACGCCGATTCACTGTAAGTGGATTGGTATCTATATTCTCACCTCGTTGTGTGGCGGCACCGGGGCAGGTTCATTCCTCAATGTGGCCGAGTTGATTCATCGTAAGTATAGCGAACGTGCTCACATCATTGGTTATGGTGTATTGCACGGAATTTTCCGTGCGATGGACCCGATCGGGAATAAGGTAAGAAAGGTTGCCGTTAATGCCTACTCGGCCATCAAGGATTTGGACTACCTAATGAGTGCTACCCCCTCAAAGCCTATCAAATTCACCATCAATGGTGCAGAAAGAGTGTTTCAAGTTCCTCTGTTTGATCGTTTCCATGTGATCGACAATCTAACCGAAAGCGGTCGTTTAGTGACAAACTTGCAGGAATTGTGTGCCCTTGTCGGGTTACACACCTTCATTCGCAGCCAGATTCTTGAACTGGACGTTCCAACCCCTAAGTTAGGTCTATGCACGTTTGACATTGCCGACAAAACCGGTTGGGTAAGCGGTATGGGGGTTATGCGCGTAGTCTATAAGGGCGACCTGCTGGCCAAAATTTATGGTTGCAAGGCGGCCGTTGAGCTGATTCGCAAGATACGTCAAGAAGGCTCCGACATCCCACAGAGGGTCTTCGACTGGATGATGGAGGCACGCATCCTTGAGAATGAATACAACGACCTGCTCATCGACTCAATCTACTCCGTTGAGGCATTGGGTAAGTTAAGGGGCCCCAAGGTGGCCATCCAGGACTCGATGACCGAAAACCGTACGACCGTACAGAACTACATCAATACGCTGGTGGACTTCCCCGAGGCTAAAATTTTGGCCGAGCTTCAGGCCGAGAAGGAGCGTCTGCTTAAAGCCGAGTTGGTGTCGATTTTGAGCGATGAGGGCGGCGTGGCCAACGCTCTGAAATTTCTCCAGACCCTGAGGAATCAGCTGTATAGTTGCCGCGAAAAGATGGAGGCTGAGGCTGCCACGATGAAGCAGCAGCTGGCCGATAAGGCGCCTGTTTTGGAGAAGGCTCAACAGGAGTACGAGAATTATGGCGGCATATTCTTTATTAGCACCAACCGTGGCAGGCAGGTGCGTCTGGAGGTGGTTTCGACAACGGCCAAGGGTATGCTGAAACTCGCCTTGGAGATTAAGCGCCGTGAGGCTGCCCGTGACATCTTCGTGCATCTGCTCAACGAAATTCAAAAATACCACCATCAGCTCGCATCTACCGATGCACTGTTGGGCCACTTTGGTGACCTATACGCCAACGAATTGGAAACTCTATGTCGCCAGCATTCACCCTTTTACGAGCACGATCTATCAGCATTGGAGCGTGAAAATGTCATCGTCAATCCGGACGAGATCAGTGTGGCGCAATTTGTTGCGACAATGGATAAATCACTTTTGGATTTGGACATCGAAACCGAATTGAAGTCCGCCATCGATGCTTATGTGGAGGGTCTGCCGCAGGCAGTTGCCTATCGCACGAAGCGCCTGATTGATGTGATCGAAGCACTGGACGATGTGGCCTATGCACAGCTCAAGTATGCTATCGAGACCAAGGCAAGCAGCCTGTTGCGTCTTGATAACCGCAGCCAGGAGAACGACGGTGGTCGTAAACCGACCGAGCTGATGGTACACGAGTATATGATTTCGCTCTACTGCAAGGGCGATGAGAAGTGCCGACTGGAGAAGGATCACGCCTTCATCAGCCTGGCTACCGGTCAGGCGGGTTGCAAGTTCATTCCCAACCCCTGTGAGGCACTGCGTCAGAAGATGTTTATCTTCCGTGCCGAGCATGCCTTCATCCCCTACTGCATCGAGGCCTTTGACGAGCGGGTGGTCGAGGAATACGAGCGAGTAATCGAGGCCTATTTGAGTGGAGGCAGCACCTTCAACCCCCATTTCGACAAAGAGCTATTCGATCAGATGTGCCAAGAAGGTTTCAGCCTTAAACCTCGTTCCGCATCAGAGGAACCTGAACAATAAAAAAACACTTAACCAAGCGGAGCAGCCACACAAGGTTGCTCCGTTTTTTGTAGGTCAAACGAAAAATTGTCGAAAAAAATTTGCAGAAACAAAATATATCGTTTACCTTTGTATCGGTTGCCGATATAACGGAAGACAATATAGCAAAACCGACAACCATAAAACCACGATGAATACCAACACCAATGCCCTTACCGAGGCGGTCTATTACATCCTTCTTTCGCTCGTCGAGCCGATGCACGGCTACGGCATTATGCAGCAGACGGCTGCGCTGAGTCGGGGGCGGTTATCCCTCTCGGCAGGCACACTCTACGGGGCGTTGGCCTCGTTGCAGGAGAAGGGATGGATTGAGCCGCTACCCGAAGAGGGACGCAAAAAAGAGTATCGACTCACCGACCGAGGACGCACGATCCTTGAGGCTGAAATAGAGCGTCTTAGCGAGTTGGTCGAAAACGGAAAAGAGATCTTGAAAATTCAAACACGTTAGGCTATGCGACAGAGAAGCGAAATGAAAAAAGTGTGGCGATTCTACACCATCGCCGAGTACGAGCAGGAGGAGCAGTGGATCAACGAGATGGCCAAGGAGGGGTGGAACCTCACGGCCGTAGGTCTGTGCCGTTACATCTTCCGTCGAGGCACCCCGGGCGAGTACATCTACAAGCTCGATGTGGTGGAGCGCACCGCCTCGGACGAGGTGCGTGAGAGCTATTTCAACTTCCTCACCGAGTGCAACATCCGGGTGGTGGGCGAACTGAAGGATTGGCTCTTCTTGCAGAAAAAGGCGGCCGAGGGGCCCTTCGATATGAAGGACGACACCTACGCCAAATTGCGCCATATTAATAAGATATACTCCTTCACGATGCGTACCTTCTGCCGTCTGCTGACCATCCTTGCGCTCATTGCGCTCTTCTGCATCGTCGGACTGCTCATCACGGACAACCCTTCCGTGGATGACTTTTTCCGTGGGATACTGCTCGGCTCATCGCCCACAGCACTGATTATGCTGGCCGTCATTTGGGGACGCATCATCAACAAGTTGCGTCGCCAGGTGAATAAACTCATCGACGACATCGGCGTGATTGTGTAAATTCAAAATTAAAGATTAAAAATTAAAAATTGGGGTTGTGAGGCGTCACGACCCTTTTTTCTTGGGGGGAGGGAGTTGATAAGGTCTTTTAGGGTCTTTTAAAGTCGTTTAAGGTCGCTATGGGAGGGGCATCATTCTGAACGTTAGTGAAGAATCTCTTTGCAAGCAGGGCGACCGCCAGAGATATTTCGGTCGTGTTACTCCCTCAATAGGACGGGAGGGTTGATAAGGACCTATAAGACCTATAAGACCTATAGCGACTTATAGCGACCTTATCCCTTATTTTATTCATTTTGAATTCTAAATTCTACATTTTGAATTAAAAAAAGGTTGCAGTGAAAACTGCAACCTTTTTTTTATCGTTTGCGGAGGAAGACCGTGGCCGTGCGGGCGACGTTATAAATCTTCAGGCGGGGCCACTTCTTGCCCGCCTCGTCCTCGACGTTGAACGAGAAGTGTTCGCCCTCCATATCGACCGTGGCGTGGCCGCCAAAGCGTTTCTCGTCGGTCGAGAGGATGGGCACATACTTACCCGCCTTCTGCACGGGCAGTTCGTAGTCGGGAATCGACGCCGAAGGGTGCCAATTGAAGACAAAGAGCAGGCGGCCGTGCGAGAAGACCATCGTCTTGTTCTGCTCGTCCATCTGCAAATTCCAGGCATAGCCATCCTCCAAGACCTTGTACTTGCGAATAAGTTTTATCATCGCCTTATCGAAGTCGCCCAAGAGTTGGTAGCGCAAGAATCCGTTGGTCGAGAGCGACCACTGACGGCGGGCGTGGGCATAGCTCCAATCGTTGCCCTCGCGAGGGAAGTCAATCCACTCGGGGTGTCCGAACTCGTTACCCATAAAATTGAGGTAGGCCTGGCCGCCTGTCGAGATGGTCATCAGGCGTATCATCTTGTGCAGGGCCATACCACGCTCCACCACCAGGTTTTCCGTAGCACGGTCCATATCGGTGTACATCTCCTTGTCCATCAGGCGGAAAGCGATGGTCTTATCGCCCACCAACGCCTGGTCGTGCGACTCGGCATAAGCCACCGTCTTGACCTTCGGCAGGCGACCCGTCAGCACCGACCACATCTCCCAGATGTTCCAATCCTCGTCGGGAATATCCTTCAAGAGTTTAATCCAGAAGTCGGGAATGGCCATACCCAGGCGGTAGTCGAAGCCCACGCCGCCCTCCTCGATGGGGATGCACATACCCGGCATACCGCTCACATCCTCGGCAATGGTGACGGCCTCGGGGTTGAGCGTATGGATGAGCTTGTTGGCCAGCGTGAGGTAGCAGATGGCATCGGTATTGACCCCAGCGTCGAAGAACTTTTCACGGCAGTCGAAGTCGGTGTAGCCGTGGTGGTGGTAGAGCATCGACGTCACGCCATCGAAGCGGAAGCCGTCGAAGTGGAACTCCTCCATCCAGTATTTGATGTTCGAGAGCAGGAAGTGCTGCACCTCGCGTTTGCCGTAGTCGAAAATCATCGAATCCCAATAGGGCTGGTAGCCCGCATCGCCGCTCTTCGAGTAGTGGTGGTCGGTACCGTCGAGGTCACGGATGCCCTCGTTGTAGTTCTTCACATAGTGGGCGTGCACGAGGTCCATAATGACAGCGATGCCCATCTCGTGGGCCTTGCGGATCAGCTCCTTCAGCTCCTCGGGCGTGCCGCTGCGTGAGGCGGGGGCAAAGAAGGAAGAAACGTGGTAACCAAACGACCCGTAGTAGGGGTGCTCGGCAATGGCCATCAACTGAATGGCGTTGTAGCCGTTGCGCTTGACGATGGGAAGAATTTTGCGGGTAAACTCCTTGTAGGTGCCCACCCCTGCCCGCTCCTGGGCCATACCGACGTGCGATTCGTAGATCAAAAGGCCCCCTTTGGGGGTGCCGATGGGACGGTCGCCCTGCCAATCGAAGGGGTCGGCGGGCCACCAGAATTGGGCGGCAAAATCCTTCGTCTCCTCGTTCTGCACCACCCGACGGGCATAGGCCGGAATGCGGTCCATCCAGCCGTTGGGGCCGTGCACGTGTATCTTATAGAGCGACCCGTGGGTCAGGCGGTCACGGTACATCGCAGCAGGGAGGAAGATGCTCCCCACGCCGTTCCAATCCCGCTTCAAACGCAGTTCGGTGCGCTGCCAATTGTTAAAGTCGCCAAACAGATAGACATCGTGTGCTCCGGGCAGCCACTCACGGAACCACCACCCATCCAACACATCGTCCCACGACCAACCGTAGTAGCCGTAGCCGTTGGCATAGTCGGTAATCGAGCCTGACGAGGAGACGATCTCCTCCAACTTGGCATTGTAACGCTCATAGCGGGCCACCATCTCGCCTTCGACGGGTTGCAGCCATTCATCCTCGGCCACGATGGGCAGCCTAAATTTCGACGCTTCCATAGTACGGATTTTTTTAACCAAACAAATATAGGTAAAAAAAGCGAGACCGGCAACCAAAAGGGCGGAAAGTTTTTCAACCCTCCGCCCCCCGAGGCCCCAAGATGAGATATTACCCGGTTTAGTTATTGATGAAGTAACTCTGCGACTTCACCAGGTTGCGTGCTTGCAGAATCATCGTCTTGGTCTCGGCCAGGATGTCCAGAAACAGCAGACTTGCACGGGTCGGGGTCTTGACCTGCTCGTCGTTGATGCGCTGAATCTGTGCTTTCGTGACGAGCGCAATCCGGTCGAACGAACGGTCACGCATCTCCATCACGGCATCCAATTCCTCGAAGTTGCGGCTCTTGAGCATCTCGTCCACCACACGGAAGATCTCCTCCACATCGTCGTTGATGGTCATCAGGTCCGAGATTTGGCTCTTCGACAGCCCCTCGTGGTGGTTGTCGATATGCTCGTAGCAGGGCTTCACAATGTGGTAGAGTGCCTTGGTCACCTCCGACATATAATCGACCACCTGCACATAGAAGTGGCCCGTATTCACGTTGCAACTGCGCAGGTGTTGCAGCGTGGAAAGGAGCTGGTATTTGCGGCTGCGGGCCGTCTGGAGCAACTCTTTGGCCTCCTCGGTCATCTCCTTCAACAGCTTGCGATTCTCCTTGAAGGTGGCCACCATCGTGCGGTTGTAGATGCGGTTTACACGGCGCATCGTCTCGATCACCTCCTCGGTGCAGGCGTAGAGTACCTCGTTTTGGTCGTTCTTCGTAAGGATGCTATCCTCCTGCTCGTGGGCCTTCTGCGCCTTCTCGGGCTTTACGAAGCGATAGAGAATAATCCCCAAAGCCACCATCGACAGCAGTACGATGGCCACCTTGCCGCCCCAAACAAGCACCGACGAGGTGCAGAGGGCAATCGTAAAGGCACCCAAGGCGGTTACAAACCAACCTGCAATGACGGTAAAGACACCCGTGATGCGATAGACGGCACTTTCACGCCCCCAGGCACGGTCGGCCAACGACGAACCCATCGCCACCATAAAGATGACGTAGGTGGTCGAAA
>CALAQA010000053.1:0-19706 GCA_937889065.1 uncultured Alistipes sp. | reverse complement strand
AAAGGGAGACATGGTCCCCGAGTTCGAGAAGGCCTGCTTCAACGGCAAGGAAGGCGACGTCGTCGGTCCCGTGAAGACCCAGTTCGGCTTCCACATCATCCAGCTCTTGGACAAGCGTGGCCAACTCTACCATTTCCGCCACATCCTGTTGCGCCCCTCCTACACGGCCGATGAGCTGACCGAGGCACTGACAACCCTCGACTCGCTGGCCAACCTGATTCGCAAAGATTCGATTACCTTCGAGCAGGCTGCCATGGACCACTCCGACGATAAGAACTCGCGCCTGAATGGCGGTATCGTCTCGAACCACGACATTTTGGAGCGTTATCAGGCCTTCGATGCCAAGCTGACGGTCACGAAGTTCCTGCGTGAGGACTTTGCCCAGTTTGGTGCGTTGGACGACTACAACAACCTGCAACGCCTCGAGGTGGGCGAGGTGTCGGACTCCTTCTTGACGCAGGACCTGCTGATGAACCAGCTGGCCAAGATCGTCAAGCTCGTGGAGGTGATTCCCACCCACACGGCATCGATGAGCGACGACTACCTCCGTTTGGAGGAGATGGCGCTGGCCGACAAGCGTGAAAAGGTATTCGATAAGTGGCTCTCGGAGCGCATCAAGGGGATGTATGTCTATATCGACCCCGAGTTCCGAGACGGAGCGTTCGAGAATAAAAATTGGGTGCAGTAGTGCGTCGGGGGCTGATCATAGCGTTGGCCACGGTGGCTTTCTTGTCGCTGCTCTTTGCCCAGGGCGGTCGAAATGTTGCGCCCGACCGTGAGGCCGAGAAGAAGATTATCCACCTCAAAGCCGACCTCTCGGGTCCCATTGCCAAGGGCGACTCGGTCATCTTCTTAGTGGGTAACGTGGCGGCCCAACACAACGGGGCGGTCATCACCTGCGACAGTGCCGTGCGCTACTCGGACACCCACGTCGAGTGTTTCGGCAACGTGCTCATCAACAAGAACTCGACCTATATGTACGGCGACCGTGCCGACTACGACGGGGCCAACAACCTCGTGACGGTCTATTCCGAGTTGGTCAAGGTCATCGATGGCGAGGCGACGCTCTATGCCTCGTCGTTCCAATTCAACACGAAGGAGAATGTGGGCCGCTTCAGCGGAGGCGGCGTGCTGCTGAATCGCGACAACGTGATGGAGGCGCAGGAGGGCTACTACTACACCGACCTGAAGGAGTTGGTGGCCGTGCGTGATGTCCAGATGCGCAACAACGAGTACGAAATGACGGGCGACTCGGTCTGCTACAACACCGCTACCGACTATGCCCAATTCTTCCACAAGACCCACATCTGGGATGCCGATGGCAACTTCCTCTATGGCGATCGGGGCAACTACAGCAAGGCCGACCAACGCTATATGGTGACCGAGAACAGCTACCTGCTGACCAAAGAGCAGGAGCTGTGGAGTGATACGCTCGACTACTACCGCACCTCGGAGCACGTCATCCTGCGCCACAACCTGCAAATCGACGAGACGACCCACAAAACCCTTTCGTTTGGCGACTATGGCGAGTATTGGCAGGTGGAGGGCAACGGCTTCCTCACGAAGAATCCCGTCATTGTCAATTACGATGCCGAGCAGAATCCCGACTCGGTCTTTATGCGCAGCGATTCGATCTACCTCTATACCCTCAAGTTGGGCGATCCCATCCCCGATGAGTATGCCCTCAAGGCGAAGGCCGACAGCCTGGCCCGTGCCGCACAGTTGGCCGCCGAGGCCGAAGCGACGGGCGAGGGGGTAGTACCTGCATCACCTGCTATCAATCGTTCCTCGATGGCGGGCAATCCGCTGGGGTTGAATCCTCGTGAGGCGGTGGCTCAAAAGATGGGCGAACAACCTGCCGCCGAGAAGGAGACCACAAGCGACGAGGGCGAGGAGGGCGAAGCGAACGAGCGCAGCGAGGAGGTTGCGGCCTCGACCGACAGCCTCGTTGCCGATACATTGGCAACGGACAGCCTCGATACGATGGTCAAGGATACGCTGACGGCCAAGGAGCGTCTGGCCCTCGAGAAGGCCCAACGCAAGGAGGAGGCCCGCCGTGCAGCCGAGCTGAAACGCAAGGAGAAGGCGGCTGCCAAGAAGGCACTGCTCGACTCGATTGCCATTGTGCGTCAGGCCAAAGCAACGGCCAAGTTGCGCAAGCAGGAGGAGAAGGATTCGTTGCGTCGTGTGGCACAGCGTGCCAAGGCGAAGGCCAAGTTGGCGGCCCGCATCGCGCGCGATAGAAAAAGAGGTATCAGCTATAAGCCCGACTCGACGATGCTCCGACGGATGGATTCGCTCTGGCAGGCCGAGTGGCCACGTGTCGATAGCGTGATGCAACGTTGGTCCGACTCGTTGGATTCGGTGGCTGCCGTGAAGGTGCCCCTCGATTCGGCCCTTGTCGATAGCACCTACCGCTTTGTGAAGGGATTTCGTAATGTAAAGATCTATCGCCCCGATTTCCAGGTGGTGTGTGACTCGCTGACGGCCAACACCTCCGATTCGACCCTGCACCTCTTCCTTGAGCCGGTGCTGTGGAATCAGCAGAACCAGATTACCGCTACGGTAATGGATGTCTATACGGCCAACCAACAGTTGGAGCGTGCCGAGTTTGTGGGCGACCCGATGATGTGCTCCCAGTTCGACACCACCTACTACGACCAGATCAAGGGCAAGACGATGGAGGCCCTCTTCCGCGATAACGAGATCTACCGCCTCGATGTGAATGGCAACGTGCAGACCATCTTCTGCCACAAGGACGGCTACCCGCAACAGGTGGTGATGGTGGCCTTCATCGAGAGTGGCGATGCTTCGTTCTACATCGTCGAGCGTCAGGTCGAGAAGATTGTCTATCGTGTCAATCCCGAGTGGCCCATCTTCCCCGTCGATAAGGTTCCCGAGGATCGGAGCCTCTATCTGGAGGGCTTCAAGTGGCAGGGCGACCGACGTCCCACCCGCTCGGAGGTCTTCGATAGGGTGGTGCGCCCCTCGATGCGTGAGGAGCGTGAATCGGCCCCCCATCCCGACTTCCCCATCCGCCAATGGATCGACCGCCAGCGCGAGGAGTTGGTGCGTGAGGGTCGCTGGGCCGACCGCAACGACCGCCTCGACCAGCAGACCATCGAGTGGATGCAGTCGTTGGGCTTCGAGGTCGAAACGGGCGATGCACCCCTTGTGACCGAATAGCCGTTGCATCCCACTCAGAGCCATATTTGCAGAAAAAATAGGTCTAAAATTTGGTAGAGTGTAGAATAATGTTTAATTTTACATTATAACCAAAGCAACTAACGACTAAAAGGATACGATTATGGCAGAGGAGAGAACCCGTTACAGCGACGCCGAGCTGGAAGAGTTTCGGCAGTTGATACTGGCCAAGTTGGAGAGCGCCCGTGCCGATTATGAGTTGCTCCGTCAGGCGATTACGCACACGGCAGGCAATGGCACAGACGACACCTCGCCCACCTACAAAGTGCTCGAAGAGGGTGCTGCAACCCTTTCAAAGGAGGAGAATGGCCGCTTGGCAATGCGTCAGATGAAGTTTATTCGCAACCTGGAGATGGCGCTGATCCGCATCGAAAACAAGACCTACGGCATCTGCAAAACCACCGGCAAGCTCATTCCGAAGGAGCGCCTGATGAAGGTGCCTCACGCCACGGAGTGCATCGAGGCCAAAGAGGCCCGCAAGTAAAAAAAGCCCCCGAAACACCTTCGGGGGCTTTTTTTAATTCAAAATTCAAAATTCAAAATTCAAAATTCAAAATTGAAAATTGGGAGGGGGTGAGGCGTCACGACCCTTTTTTTCTTTGAGAGAGGTAGGTTAAAGACCTATAAGACCTATAAGACTTATAAGACCTATAGGTCCCATAGGTCCCATAGGCCCCATAGGTCTTTATAGGCGTGGGTTACATTTTTGTAACCCGAGATAAAAAGGAGCGTAAATTCAGCATCGCTTCATTCTTAAAATTCAAAATTTGAGCGATCGGAGGGCGATAAATGAAAAAAATCGCTATCTTTGTCAAAAGTGGCTGACAAGCAGCCCGTTTAACCAATACCTTTCTGACAATGAATCTACCCGGTTTTCTCGCTTTTTTGGAGGATCGACCTTCGCTTAAGCGCCTGCTGCTGTTGTTGGCCGTGGCGCTCGGTATCTATTTTGTTTGTAACCTCTTCGTAAGCAAACCTGCCGACGAGGAGCGTACCTCGGCCCTCAAGACCCTGCTTACGACCTACAACGCCTACACCCCCTGGGGATTTGTCGAGGCCGCAGGCAAGGCCGATGAGTATGGCCGACAACTCTACGACAAGGAAATTTCGGAGGGCAAAACCACCAAGAAATACCGGGGCTTTACCCGTCTGGGCTACTGCTGGGAGGCAATGGATGTCTATGAGAAGGAGTTGGGCAACCGTTACCTGCTGCCCCTCTACCTGCCCATCTATCTCTTCTGTTTTCTGGGCGTGGCGTTGGTGATGGCGATTCGATTCCGCATCCGGGCGATGCGTCCGCTCGACTTTACCACCACGGCCACCCAATTTACTTCCAAACGATAGAAAGGGGAGCAAGATGGCACAGTACAGAATGAATCAAAAGATCGCCTTCTCCGCTTCGGAGGAGAGTCGTTTTCGTCAGTTGATGAATCGTTGGGCCGCCTCGGCCGAGGGTTTTAATCGCCCCACGCTGGGCGATGAGCTGCGGATTATCGAGGTGTGGGATTCGCCCCTCTATCGGGTTTTGTTGAAGACCCAATACGACTGCCGCACCCTGGAGTCGGCCTCCAAGCCGTTGGGTGGACGCAACTATCCCGCCAAGCCGGCCATCTCCCGGGCGGAGATCAAACGCTGGTCGATGGCCCCCTATCCGACCCTCTTTACCTCAAGCAACACCTCCACCCCCATCGATGGCACGGCCTACGCCGCCACCTGTACCTCGTGTTCGGGGGCGGGCAAGATTACCTGCGCCACCTGTCACGGCACGGGCCGAGTGAAGCGTGAGGTGACCACCAAACGCCCTTGCGACCATTGCAGCGGCTACGGCTACGTCTATCAGAAGCAGCTGGTCGAGGTGCAGAAGCAGGTGCAGGATTACAGCGATGGCGGCAAACTCAAACTCCGCTACGTGAAGGAGGAGCAGTCGGTGAAGGTGACCTGCCCCGTTTGCCAGGGTAGCCGCGAGCTGAAGCGTGTCAGCTATGTCGATGAGGGGTGCAAGGCGTGTGGCGCATCGGGTCGCCTGATTTGCCCCACCTGCAAGGGCGAGGGTCGGATGGTAAACTATACGGTCCTGACTCGTCACCTCTATACCAAGGTTCTGTTCCGACGCCTCTACCCGTCGCAGATTCCGCAGGAGGAGCTCTCGAAGATGAGCGACTTTTTGGGCGATTCGGCCCCCTGGAAGGTGGTGGAGCGTCTGCAAATCGAGGGCGAAAAGTTCAAAGAGGCGGGGCTGGAGTCTCGTCCCGTGGTGGGCCACATTATGGCCAAACTCCCCTCGTGGGTCGAGCATCCCGCACATACGGCGGTCTGCTTCCATCGGGTCGAAACGTGCGAGTGTGCGGCCAAGACGGTCATCTACGAGGTCGATGGCAGTCGCTACTACTGCCTCCTGCTTGGTGACGAGTGGCGTCTGGTGACGGCCACTTCGCCGATGACCAAGCGGCTCAACAACCTCAAAGAGCAGGTCAATGCCCTCTGTCGGGTGCACCGCTACGGCGAGGCGTGGGCCTTGTTGAACGAGGTCAATAAATTCCCGCAGGCAGGCTCGGCCGAGGCCCAAATGAAGGAGCAATTGGAGGAGCGTATGGAGATGGTGACCCGCCTGGGTGCCAATATCGGTCTGGTGCTGGCAGGTTTTCTCTTCGCACCCCTGATGTATCTGATTTACACCCACTTCGATTTCTATGCCCCTTGGAGTCGCTGGCTGATGAATTGGCTGGAGATTCGGACCGAACTGATGATGGGCATCTCGTACCTCTTCATCCTCTTTGCAAGTATGAAGTTCTACCGCTTCGAGCTGCCCCCCTCGTCGATTCTTATCGCTTCGCCCCGTGTGCGCTTTATGAAGGGGTTGGGGCACGGTTTCGGATGGTTCTTCTTCTTTGCGCTGCTGGCGGTCCTGATGACCTTCTTTGGCGTGATGCCCCTTTTGACCTGGGCCGTGAAGATTGTGCTGGCGATCCTCTTCTTTGTGGTGGCTATCGTCTGGATGATTATCAGCGCAATCTTTTAGAGGAGTTGCATCGCAATGACGGCACACGCCTCGGCATCGGCTAAGGCGTGGTGGTGCGCTTTCAGGTCGTAGCCGCAGGCCGCAGCCACGGTGTGGAGCTGATGGTTGGGAAGCGTACGCCCAAACGAACGGCGTGAGGCGGCCAGCGTATCGTAGAAGGGAGCTACATCGCACGGGAGGCCGTAGTGGTTGCAGACGGCACGCAAACACCGCTCATCGAAGCGGGCATTGTGGGCCACCAGCGGCAACCCCTCCACCAGGGGTTGCAACTCTTGCCACACTTCCGAGAAGGGGCGTGCCGAGAGGGTGTCGCAACTGCGCAGACCGTGTACGGCGGTGCAGAAGCGGCTGTAATAGTTGGGCGTGGGGCGGATGAGCGAGTAGTAACGCTTCTGAATCTCCCCACCACGCACAATCACCACACCGACCGAACAGACACTCGTGGGCGAGGTGTTGGCCGTCTCAAAGTCGATGGCAGCAAAGTCAAGCAACATCTTTTTACCTCTTTTTACGCCAAACAATATAGCTGATGTTTCGGGGCATCCGATAGCGTCGTGAGCGGTAGATGTTCTCGTCGCCAAATTCGTGACGCTCGCCATTTGCGTCCACCGCCCAACCGTAGGCCACCGAGCCGACCAACGAAACAGCCTCGTCGATGCCCAAATCGACCAACGCCTGCGAAAAGTCGTGGAACGACTCCTGGGTCAGCGTCTCGACCATAAAAATCTCGCCCAGACGGTCGCAGATGGCCCGTCGGTAGGATTTGTTCTTGGGGTTGTTCTCGACCAGCACGCCGTGTTGCACCAGCGGATATTGGCGGAAGAAGTAGCCACCCCGCTCGGTAGCCTCCTCGAAGAGGGGCGAGTTGTCGGCCACGCCGACCGTCACGTTCCCGTCAATCGAGGCGCAGAATCCCCGCTTGGACAATCCCCACGCCTTCGGCTCGCCACGCAGCACAAAGGCTCCCACGATTTTGCCGTTGTCGGCACGCACATCGGCCGCCTGAGCGGTGTAGATGATGGTGGTGTCGGCCTTGTCGATGCGCCCCACGTGGAGCTCCAACGAGGCGTTGTGGGGGATGTAGATGCGTAAGGGAATGTCGTTGATGGTCGTGTCTCGGATTTCGCAATGGCCCGTCTTGAGCGAGTCGGTCGGCGTGCCGAAGCGAACTCGTTGCGGGGCTTCGTAGCTGACCGTCGGCAGCGGCTCAAAGAGCGCAGGCTCCTCTTCGGGTGTCGTCTCACGGCTTGCAAAAATCCACACAACCACCGCCGCCACAACGATGGCAGCTGCGGCACCGAGCGTAAACCACAGCCCTCTTCGACCCGGCTTCGGTGGTTCGATGGACGGCTCTATGGGCGTTGCGTCACAACCGATGATGCGAATCTCATCATCCTGTATGTCCGTTTCGTGCATCATAAAGTGTTCTCCTTTTCAACAAGCTCCTTCAGCTGCCTGAGGGCCTCCTTCGAGGCATTGACCGTATGGCTGAAGCGATCGACGTCCGAGAGGACGAGCCGCTGTCGGCGCATATCGATTTGGTAGATGTAGGAGCGGTTAATAATCAGACTGCGACCAATGCGGATAAATACCTTGCCCGCCGCACCCAGCTGTTCGCCTATCATACGCTCAATCTCACCGAGTTGAAAGGTGAGCGTGCGCACCTCGTCGTTGGTCTGGTAGAGCAACGAGTAGTTGCCGTCCGACGAAATATAGATAATCCGTTCGGGCGCAATGCGGACCAATTCGGTCGAGGTCGATATGACAAGGTGGCGTGCCATTGGTTGTTTCGTGTAGCAAATTTAATGAGCGATGGGCGAATCCCCAAACATTTCGGGGGCAAATGTACCAAATGGGCCATTGGATGTATGAAACGGGCTTTGGCGCTGCCCAAAAAAAAGGTGCCCACCCAAGAAAGGTGGACACCCGCACGCTGTACATTAACCTAACCTTCTTTAGCGGCCGCTCTCCTTGATTTTGCGACGAATCATCTGATTCATCTCATCCGCCGAGAGCAACTCCTCCAGCGTCATATGCATACGGTAGCGCCAATAGTGACGGGAGTTGGCCGGCACATTGATGCGCTCCTCGTTGGGATTTTCTCTACGCAGCTTACCATCCATCGCCACCCAATCCTGCCAGGGCAGAATGGTCAGCATGGCAGGCGACTTGAGGTGCTGCTCGACCACCAACTCGCAAATCCACGGCTCACAGAAGTAGGGAGCCTCGCCCCAGGCGCCGAGCACCTGGTTGAAGAAACGCTGCGAGAGGGCACGATCCTCCTCCCACCAGGCACGGATGGGATTCATATCGTGGGTCGAGGTGGTGCACACCGAGAGGTAGGGGTAGTGCTGCGGATGGGCAAACTCCACCTGCGGGTCTTTGGGCATACGCTGAATCTCGAGCGAGAGAATCTGCTCGCCCGCCATCACCGAAGGCACGCAGTGGGGAATCATACCCAGATCCTCGCCACATACCAACATACCCGTAGCCTCGATCAGGGGCGGGAGCTTCTTCATCGCCTCGCCATACCAGAAGTCGTTGTGGCGGTAGTAGAAGAAGTCGTTGTAGAGGTGGTTGTAGGCCTCCTTCTGGTCGCCCGGCAACTGCTGGTAGCAGCTCGTCGAGTGGGCCGAGATGCGGGGATGGTAGTGACCTCGCTTGTACTTATCCTCGATGAAGAGTACGTTGTCTGTGGCCTCGATGGGGGCGGTGTGCCAATCGCGGTTGAAGCGGAAGCCGTAGCTCTCGATCTCCTCCACCGAGAAGGGCAGGGCGGGGTTGAAGCGACCCAGCAGGGCGTTGCAAGCCTCCAACGGAATCTCCCAGATGCGGAAGAACCCGAGGATGTGGTCGATGCGGTAGGCGTCGAAATACTCGGCCATCTTCACAAAGCGGGCCTTCCACCAGGCGTAGCCGTCCTCGGCCATCTTGGCCCAGTTGTAGGTCGGGAAGCCCCAATTCTGGCCCATCACCGAGAAATCATCGGGCGGAGCACCCGCCGACGAATCCATATTGAAGAGCTCGGGGTTGGCCCACGCATCGACACTCGTGCGCGAGATACCGATCGGAATATCACCTTTCAGTACGACCCCCTTCGAGTGGGCGTAGTCACGCACCGCACGCAGCTGACGGTCGAGGTGGAACTGCACGAAGTGGTTGAATGCCACCTCCTCGGGGTGCTCCTCTTCGTATTTCGCAGCCTTGGCGGCGGTGTATTTGCTCCACTTGCCCCAGGTGTTGAAGTCGGGCGTCGAGAAGGCGTCACGCAGGGCACAGAAGACGGCATAGGGGCGCAACCAATGGCTGTTCGTGGCCATAAACTCCTTGAAGGCCTTGGTGCGGAAGGTCTTTTTGCCCTCCTGGCGGTAGATGGCCCACAGATAGGCTCGCTTGGCCTCATTGACACGCTCGTAGTCGATTTGCGTCAGGGCGTTCAGCTCTTGGCCCAACTGACGATAACGCTCCATTTCGGCCTTGTCGTTCAGCTCGCCCACCTCTTCCAGACGCAGGAATTGGGGGTGCAGGGCAAAGGTCGAGTTGGCGTTGTAGGGGTAGGAGTCCTGCCAGGTGTTGGTCATCGTGGTGTCATTGACGGGCAGAATCTGGATGATCGACTGCCCCGTCGAGGCGGCCCAATCGACCATCAACTTCAGGTCGTAGAACTCACCCACACCGAAGCTCTGCTCGGAGCGGAGTGCGAAGACCGGAATGGCCACACCGGCACCACGCCACGCCGGACGGTTGAAGCGGGGTCGCAGGGCATCAATCAGCACCGAGCCTTTCGACGGCACGGGCTGTGCGAAGTAGTTGTTCTCGCCCAACTCCCAACTTACCACCTCGCCCGTCGTGCGCTTCACGATGACGAACTTGTACATAAAGGGGAATTGGAGCTTGTCGGCCTTCAGGTGGGCACTCCACACGGGGAAGTCGGCATCACTCATCTCGATGCCCTTCTTGACCTCCCATTGGCCCAGCTGTTTGGCATCGCCCACCAGAATCACCTGCTCGTCAGAACGCACCTGGGCAATTTCGGCACGGATGACCACCTCGCCGGCCCCGATGGGCTGCTGCTTGGCTCGCTTCGTGCGGGCGAAGACACCCTCGGTGAACATCGTCGAGCGGAACGAACGATCGGCGGGCATCTGCTGCCAACGGTCGTAGATATGGAGCGTCGTCATCTTACTATCGAGGGTCAGATGGTGCGGTGCGCCCCATTCGGTGCGAAGCGTGCGCTCGCTGTTGCGCAGCTCATAATGATAAACGAGCTCCTCCGAGGTGGGTTTGAGGGTGCACTCCCACAAATCGCCACCGATGTAGTGCATCGGGTGCCCCTTCTTCGGGCCGTTCTCGGTCACCACGTAGAGGTTTTCACCGTAGGTGGTGCGGTACTCGATTCTTAATTTTACATTCATATTTGCGGTTTTTGGTTAGTTCTTTGCTTGGGGTGTAACGGGCAAATTTACACCTATACAAAGGTAGCAAAAAAGTGGAGATTAACCCCTTGCTGTCACACCCTTTTCCGCCGAACGGTTGAAAGGGGGCGACGAATGGCAGATTTTGCCCTCCTTTTGGCGAACAACGAGGCCGAAAATGTTGTATTTTTGCCCCCGATAAGTATGCGTGTGACGAGATGGAGCAGAACCAACAGACCAAGCAACCCCACGAGCCCTTGTGGACGGCCAACTACCTGAAGGTGTGGTCGGCCAACTTTATGATTTTCTTCTCGTTTATGCTCCTCACCCCCTTGTTGCCCCTCTACCTGAGCGACAAGTTCGGGGCCGACAAAGAGATGATCGGTTTTGTCTTGTCGGGCTATACGCTCACGGCACTGCTGATTCGTCCGTTCAGTGGTTATCTGGTTGATAGCCTGCCCCGTAGAGTTGTGCTGCTGACCTCGTATGCCCTCTTTGCACTCTTGTTTGCGCTCTATCCCCTGGCCGGTTCGTTGTGGCTATTTGCCGTGGTGCGTACGCTGCACGGTGCCCCCTTTGGGGCGACCACGGTGGCCAACAGCACGGTAGCCATCGATGTGCTGCACACCTCTCGCCGTGCCGAGGGCATCGGCTTCTACGGCCTCTCGAACAACATCGCCACGGCCATCGGTCCCACCATTGCCCTGGTGATTTACGGAGCCTGCAAGAGCTACGACCTGCTCTTTTGGTTGGCCTTTGCCGTCGCCTTTGCGGGGTTGGTGATTAACTCGACCCTCCACCTGAAAACCTACGCCCCCAAGGCGGTGCGTCAGCCCCTTTCGTGGGATCGTTTTCTGCTGCTCGATGGGTGGAGCCAGGGGCTGTGTATGGTCGCCTACGCCTTCTCGTACGGTGTGCTCTCGACCTACATTGCCATCTATGGCAAAGACGAATTGGGCATCACCGAGGGCACGGGTCTCTTCTTTATGTTGCTCTCGCTCGGCCTTATCTTCTCCCGCTTGGTCGGCTCCCGCACACTGCGTCGGGGTCGGGTGGTGGAGAATGCCTCGGCGGGTGTCGTGATTTCGCTCTTCGGTTACCTTTTGTTTGCCGCCCTGCATACGCCGCTGGGCTATTATGGGGCTGCCCTTATCATCGGCTTGGGCAACGGCCATATGTTCCCCGCCTTCCAGACGATGTTCATCAACCTGGCCCCTAACGAACGACGGGGTACGGCCAACTCGACGCTGTTGGTGTCGTGGGACATCGGCATCGGTCTGGGTATTCTGGTGGGTGGCTCGGTGGCCGAGCATCTGGGCTACCACGCCGCCTTTTGGGTCGCCTGGGCTGTGAATGTGGTCGGGGTGCTCTTCTTCCTGTCGTACGCCCGCCGCCACTTCCTGCAAAACCGTTTGCGGTAAAATGCTTATCCGTTTGCAAATTAGCCAAAAAGGTGCTATATTTGTAAAAACCATAATGCACTCTTCTATGAAACCGATTCGATTCATACTCACCCTCTTGTTGCTTGTCGTGGCCCTGCCTCTTATGGCGCAAGGCGATTTGGTCACCATTCGTGGTGTTGTGCGTGACAGCCAGAGTGGTCGAGTCCTTCAAAATGTCAATCTGACGATTCCCGCCTCGAACATCGGCACCGTCTCGAACAGCGAGGGCGGCTTCTCGCTCAAGGTCTCGGCCGAGGCGCTGCGTGGCGGCGTCGCCTGCTCGCACCTGGGCTATCGCAATGCCTACCTTACGCTCGACGAGCTGAAGAAAAACAACTACAACGTGGTGGCTTGGATGGTCCCCATCAGCGTGCGTGTCGATGAGGTGGCCGTCTATGGCGGAAAGGCCCGTGATATTATGCTGGAGGCCGTGAGCCGCATCGCCGACAACTATCCCGACCACCAGAGCCTCTTCTCGGCCTTCTACCGTGAGACGATTCAGAAACGTCGTAACTACATCGGCATCTCGGAGGCCGTAATGTCGCTCTACAAAAGCCCCTATACCCATCGTGAGATCTACCGTGACAGGGTGCGTATGGAGCGTGGCCGTCGTCTGGTGAGCCAGAGCGTGCGTGATACGGTGGCCGTGAAGATTGCCGGAGGCCCCTCGTTGGCCATCGCCTTGGATTTGGTCAAGAACGAAAACGAGATGCTCAACGCTGCCACGCTCGACTTCTACGATTTCGAGCTGGAGGATCCGGTGATGCTCGACAGCCGTATGCACTTCGTGGTGCGTGCCCGCCCCCTCATTCAGCTCGATTACGCCCTCTTCAAGGGTCGTTTCTACATCGATCAGGAGCGAATGTCCTTCACCCGTGCCGAGTTGGAGTTGGACCTCTCGGATCGTGAAAAGGCCATCGCAGCGGTGTTGCGCCAACGACCCGCCGGACTGAAGGTGAGGCTGAACGAGGTCTCGTTTGTCGTCTCGTACCGCAACCAGGGCGACTTTACCTACTTGAACTACATCCGCAGCACCTTCCGCTTCAAGTGCGATTGGCGACGACTGTTCTTCTCCTCGCCCTTTACGGCTGTTTCGGAGATGGTGATGGTCGATCGTGACGACAATGCCGAGCGCATCGAACACAAGGAGGCCTTCCGCTCGACGCACATCTTCTACGATATGGTCGATGAGCGTTGGGAGGAGGATTATTGGCAGGAGTACAACATCATCGAGCCGACCGAGTCGCTCGAAGAGGCGGTCGATAAGTTGCGCCGCCGCAACCAAGCCAACCAATAAACAAAAAAGGGCTGTCCGCAAAGACAGCCCTTTTTGTTGGTGTTGCTACTGATCCTGAAAACTCTTCAGCTCCTCCATCGAAGTTTTTTCGATGCGGTTGGTGCGGTGGCGGTAGCTCCACAGCTCGTCAAAGATGCCCAGCAGCGAACGACACCCCATCGAGCCGATCGTAAGGGCGTGAAACTTCACGTTGCGGGCCTGCTCTTGAACGATGCAGGTCAAGGTGATGGGGTCGAAATCGTCGGCCAGAAAGTCCGAAATAAAGAGCACATCGGCCAACTGAAACTCCTCGCGTTTCAACATCTTGAGGGCCTGTTTTATGGCAGGCTTGAGGTCTGTGCCGCCGCTGAACGAGTGAATCAAAAACTCCTGAATCTTTTTGCGGTTGTTCTGCAAATCGCTCAAATCCAACACCTCGATGCGGGTCGAGAAGCTGATGACATAGCAGTGGCGACCCTCGGCCCTCGATTGGTCGATCAGTCCGTAGCAGATGGCCTTGGCCACCTCCTCGGGTTTGCCCGCCATCGAACCGCTCGTGTCGATGCAGACGATGTAGGGCCCCTTGCGGTCGGCTTGGAGCGTGGGGCGTTCAGTCTGTTCTCGGATGCGGATGTGGGAGCGAAAATCGAAGGTTTGCAGCCGTCGCTCGACATACTTCTTATAGAAGGTCTCCTCCAACCGTCGTTCGCCCAACAGGGCCACCTCGGTCGGCAGCAGCGCATCGAGTCGATTGCTCTCACCCACGCCGTCGATGTCGGAGCGGGTGGCTGTGGGGTAGTGGATGCGGGTGTGCCGCTCCCGCTCTTGGTAGCCGATCTCGGTGGCGGATCGGGAGTCGCCCTTGCGCCCCAGCGCATCGAGCAAGGTGCGAATGGTGGGGTTGTTGCGACACAACGCATCGACATTGCGCAGCAGCGTGACCGTCGAGCGTTTCCACTGCCCGAAGTTGTTGCCCCACAGCAGCGAAATGACCAGCGGCGACATTCCCGAGGCGGAGTAGAAGGAGGTGATGCGGCTTGTCAGATCTCGCTCCAACTGCCGACGCACCCGATTCAAAATCTCCAATTCGTAGGCCACCTCCTTGAGCCAGAGCGAACGATCCCAATCCTCCAAAAAGCCTTGACGCAGCAACGGATATTCCGGCCCGAGGACGGCGTAAAATTCATCTACATAGAACTTTATGTCCAACTCTTGGCGTGTGTAACGTCGTTCGAGGTAGGGGTGCAGTTGCTCCCAATGGGCCTCGAAGGTGCCGTCGTCGAACTCCGAGCAGCGTTTCCACAGATCACGCTCGGCGGCAAAGGGGTTGTTCTGCTTGATGAAATCGACCGTCTTGTCCAGGTACTCGACCACCTCGTCGATGGCCGGCTCGGCAATGCCCTCCACCGTCGTGCATCCATACAGCAGGTGGGTGTTCGTGGCGATGGCATCGAGCGTACGCTTCACACTCTCGTCGATGGCCGCATCACGCCCCATCTCCTTGCCCTCCTGCGGGGCGGGTATGAGGTCGGTTTTGTAACCCGACGAAGCGGCCTCTTCACGAAGCCGCTCGATGAGGTAGTTGCGTAGTTGCTCTTTGGTTGCCATCTTTATTGAAGGGTGTAGAGAAGATTTCTGAACTTCTTGGTCTGCAACTTCAGGCGGTTGCCCTCGCTGCGGAGGCGTTGCAGCTGCTCACTGCTCATAAAGAGCGGACGGCTCTTCTCGGCGGTCAGCTCCCGCACTCGGGCCAGCACCTCCTCGTGGAAGCGGTCGAGCTGCTCCTCCAACTGTTGCAACTCGGCCAGCTCCTTCGGGAAGTAGCGCGCCATGTTGCCATCGGGCGAAATCTCGAGCGGATACTCCACGCCGTCGATGAGCACTCCATTCACCGATCTGAGGAGCGATACCCGTCGGGGGCGAGGATGGCTCACCTCCTTCGAGAGCAGCGTGTTGCCCGTCTCGTCATAGGGGGTGAGGGTCAGGAGCGTGGCGATGCGCTGCGAAAGGGATTCGAACAGCTCCTTCGAGATGAGGGTCTGCCCCTCCGAAAAGCCGACAATGTTGTGGTATTTGTAGTCGATGATGCGGTAGCGTGAGAGTGAGATGCCCTTCAGTTTCGCCTCGGACAGCATCCGCTCGACAATCTCTTTGTGGCTCTTTTTGAACTCCTCCAGGCGGCTGTACAGCGGACGGAAGATGGCCGCTGCCACCATTCGCTCGGTGCGCTCCGTACGCTCGATGCGGTGGGTGTCACGGTTCCACAACCCACACCCAAAGAGCATACAATCTTCGGTCAGCACCCTTTCTCGCCCCTCCAGGAAGGCGGCTGTGCGTGCCAATCGGATGAGCTTCTTCCATCGGCGGTCCGAGATGAAGTTTTCGATCGTGTCTTCCTCCTCGCTCTTGGGCGAAAACTCGTCACGCAGGGCGTCGATAAGTGTCAGCACCTCCTCATCGACCTCCACGCCATCAATCGATTGGCTCCATTGACGGTACTCCTCGTTGGAAATTTGCAACTCTTCGTCCACCTCGGTCGAGAGGTTTGTTTGGCCGCAAATCATCGCCCGAAAGGCCTCTTTGCCCGCCAGGGGCGGCACTACCAGACGCACCACAAAGCGGTCCCACAACGCCTCCAACCCTTCGCCTTCGGAGGGCAGCTCGTTCGAGGCGGCAATGACGGCCTTCAGAGGCAACACCAATTCGGTGCGACCGTTGCGAAAACGCTTCTCGTTGAGGACCGTCAAAAGGGCGTTTTGAATCGAGGGACCCGCCTTCCAAATCTCGTCCAGAAAGACCACGTCGGCCGAGGGAAGATACCCCTCGGTCAGGCGTTCGTAGGTGTCCTCGTCTTTGAGTTTGGAGATCGACACGGGGCCGAAAATCTCGTCGGGGGTGCTGAAGCGACTCATCAGGTACTCGAAGGCCGTTGCCCCGCGAAAGGCACTCTTGAGGCGTCTGGCCACCAAACTCTTTCCCACGCCCGGCAACCCCAGCAGAAAGCAACTCTCGCCCGCAATGGCCGACAGAAGGGCCATTGCCAACGGATAGTCACGTTCGTAGATGCCTGCGCTCAACTGCTTTAGCAGCAGGCGCATACGTTCTTTACGGTTGGTTGTGTTTTGCATATTGAATCGGGTTGTGGGTACAAAGTTTGCTCTTCAAACTGCCAAAAAGTGGCAGACGACGAAAAAAGTTTAAGGCTCAATGGCCTTGCCGTTGCGGTCGAAAGTCTGCCAATAGCCGTCGGTATAGGCCTCGATCAGGTCCGAAGAAATCAGGTAGATGTTGTCGTAGAGGGCGGGCAAAATCACCTCACCCGTCATACGGTTGAAGACTCCCTGCTTGTCGTTGATGCTGAACGAAGCGAAGTCCGACAACAGCTCGCCGCAGCTCACCTCCTCCTCGGAGTCGTACTCATTGCTCGTTTTGTAGCTCAACTCCTTGGCTACGTCGTAGATGAAGGGGCGCACGATGTGGTGGTTCATATCCTCCTCACGGCAAAGTCCCTCGTTTTGGAGGATGAAGCCGTCTCGATCTTCGTTGGCTAGGATGTTGTCGTAGGCGATGGGGTAGTGCAGCTCGCCGGCAGCGTTCAGTACGCCCCACTTGTCGTTTTGCATCACCCCCAGAAAGCCCGCCATCAGGCTGCAGTCGATGTCCTGGTATTCGGGTTTGATGACCCACGCTCCGTTACGGTCGATGATGCCGACCATCGAGTCGTCGTTGCGTAGCTTCCAACCAATCTTCTCGTAGCCGGGCAGCACCGAATAACTATAGTCAAACTCCCCCTCAAAGGCCTTCTCGTTTTGGCGGTTGATGAAGATAACCCGCTTGTTGTCAATGACTACGGGGGCAATACCCTCGTCGAAACACTCGGCATAGCTGTACTGCGGCTCGATGACTACTTCGCCCGTCTCGGGGTCGAGGAAGCCGTAGCGCAAATCCTTCTGGAAGGCCACCAGCTCCTTGTTCGACGACGTGTTGATTGCGTCGTAGTGGGGCGTGAGGAACTTTTCGGCCTCGTTGTCGTAGAGACGATAGGTGTGGCGATAGGGGTAGTACTCCACCGAGACATAGCTCGACAGAATCTCGTCGGTGTAGTGTTCAAAGTGGTTACTGATCTTCTCCCAGCCCCAGGCACCCAGGCAGACCACACCAAAGAGCAGGGCGGCCATCGTGGCCAACCCCACAACCATCGCCACTATGATGAAGAAACTGCGACGGGCAAGGACCAGAATACGTTTTGTCTTGTAAGTCATAATGTATTGATTTTTATGGTTTTGATAAAGGTTACTCCGCCTCGTCATCCTCGTAGAAGCTCGAATCCACGGCCTTCGAGTCGAACCGGACTCTGGCCATCTTGTGGAAGAGCCCTCGGCGTGCCTGATCGGTGCGCTTCGATGCACGGTCGAAATCCTCGGCCGTAGCCTCAAAGATCATCGTGTTGTGAATCGAGATCGAGGCGGCCGTTGTCACCACATCGTGGTTGGCACCGATATAGACAAAGACCCAGCCCGACTCCTTCAGTTCATCAATCAGGGCCTTAATCATCGGAGCGGTGTACTCCTTCGAGCTGTTCTCCATACCGTCGGTGATGATGGTCACCAACACACGAGCCTCGGGGGTGATCTTGCTGCGCAACTCCGTTACGGCCATACCGATGGCATCGTGCAGTGCGGTCAATCCACAGGGTTGGTAGTCCTCCAAGGTCAGCTGCTTGGTCTGCTCCGCCGGCAGGGCCGAGTAGAGGGTGCTCACCTCGTGGTTGAAGCTCACGAAGGTGACATAGTGCTCCTGGTTCTCCTCCTTGCAGTGGCTCTCCAGGATGGTCTGCAAGGTCTCATTGACGCTGTTCACGGCCGTCTTTTGCAGGTCAATCATCGAACCGCTGCGGTCCAAAATAATCAGGTTGTAGATTTTCTGTTTCATCCTATGCTGTTTTTTTAGGGTTTTCCAATATAGGGAGCGAAGTGAGGAGCGATTTCTATCTCCCCTCCATAAAAAAAGACGAAAGCAAATTTCGCTTTCGTCTTTTGTGGAATGGTTACGCTTCCAGCCGTGCCAACGTGAGCCGACATCGTCGGTTGCCGTAGAGGTGGCGCAACACCTCGGCAAAGCAGTCGTCGGGGGCCACCCGATCGAAGAGGGTCATCGAAGAGCAGACCTTCAAGGCATCCACCGACCCGAGTATCTCCACCACATCGCAGCCGCGATGCTCCAACAGCGCACGCGTGATTTCACGCAGACGTGGCCCCAGAATGGGATGTGCCAGATAACGGGTTGCCTCGTCAAGCCCATCGAGTCCGTAGCGCATCGACATCGGACTGCGGCCCAACCCCCTCAGTTGAGGAAAGATGTACCAAATCCAATGGCTCACTTTGCGCCCGTTGCGAATCTCGGCCAGGGCACGCTTGTAGTTCTCAAAGTGACGCTCTTGCGCCTCTACAAAACGCTCAAGGTCGGTGTCGGGAAGTCGTCCCATAGGTGTATAACAAGGTATGATTTCTCCTAAAGAGGGTATTGGTGGGGCGTTTCTATCGCTCCTGTCGCTTGTTTTTGCGATTTTTCCACCAATCTTTCAATTGTTTGACACCCTCCACACCCAGAATGGTGAGTCCGCCGTATTGGGTCGTCTTGGCCAACCCGAAGAGAATGAACCACAACACCCCTTTGGCGGCCGTCGAGATGGGCAGGGCCATTTGGGCAAACGAGAGGATGTAGCAGGGGATGCACATCAAAAGGACAATCACCCCCGTGCGAAACGAGAGCGACTGCAGAAAATGCTTGATGCGTCCCATCAGCGAGGATGTTTTCAGTTCGTCTGCCATCGCCACAAAGATAGCAAAAAGGCAACAAAAACCAATCCCCACCCCAAGATTTTCAGTGGGCCGCGATACGCCACTGGTGCGCCCCGGGGCGGACTGCTTAACTCATTGAGCAACAACAAAGAAGCGAGAAACGAAAGTTTCTCGCTTCTGTACCCCCTCAGGGGGTGTAATGTATTTGGTTTTATGCGCCTCAAACGCCTATTTCGCAACATTAGGTTCAGTATAGGTTCAACACTTTTGTCGCATTTTGTCGCAAGGGACGGAGAGGTATCTATTATATTTCAAGCGCCAACCAATTATTTGCTGCATCAGTGATAGCAGAATACCATGCTTTTTCATCAACACTCGTTTCCGATATCTTTTCTGAATATTTAAAAAGATTCTCAATGTGGCTAGGCGTTGGGATATAATCTGCCTTGTAAGAGTCTTCTACCATTTTTTTAAATAAACTCAAAGGAAGAGGAATTATAATGGACTTACCTCCGTAATAACTGATGTTCATTTTGTGTAAAGCATAGA
>CALAQA010000052.1:0-3235 GCA_937889065.1 uncultured Alistipes sp. | reverse complement strand
GGGGGCATCCTCCAACTCGGCGGGGGCCTCCAACTTGCCACTGAGGGCCATACGGTCGATCAACTCACGGCAGCCATACAGCAGACCGTTCTCGTCGTTACCCATCACCGCAATCTGCTGCTCGGTCGTCTCAATGCGAAAACCCTCTTTTTTAAGGTTCTCGCCCGTGCGCAGCGAGAGGCTGATCGTATAGTCGGCCTCGCCGTCGGTCACCACCTCGTAGCCGTTGGCCTCGAGGGCGGCAGTGAGTTGTTCGGCCGAGAAGGCGGTTTGCGGCGTTAGCTCTTCGGGCAGCGTCAGGCGGACCGTTTCGGCGGCACAGCTGCACAGCAACAGAGCCGCAGCCATCATTAAAAATCTCTTCATAGTGTGTTTAGGTTTGAAAGGTTGTAATTGGTGGTTTATAAATTCACGGTCACCTCACGGCCGGCCTCGATGCGAATCGGAGCCTCCACATTGGGCAGGTACAACAGACCCTCGCCCTCGGTGGCACGTACCGTAAGTTGCTCTTTGTCCATCTTGAGGTAGATCTCACCGTTGGGGGTGGGTACCACGCCCTCCATCCACTCCAGGCCGCCCAACGTGGGACGCATCTCCCAGGTGGCATAGCCCGGTGAGGTGGGTTTCACACCCAGATAGTAGCGGCCCAGCAGGTAGATGGGCGAGGCGCCCCAGGCGTGGCAGAGGCTCTTGCCGTAGGGACGACCATACATCTGCAGGTGTTCGGTGCCCTGCTCCTCGGGGTTGTACTTCTCCCAGAAGGTGGTGGCACCCTCACGCAGCATACCGCCCCAATACGCCTTCATCTGGCGCATCACCTCCTCCTGCTCGCCCATCACACAGAGGGCCTCCAACTCGTAGAAACGCATATAGGGGGTGGTGATCTTCAGAATTTGGTCGTTGAGCAGCACCGATTGCTTGATGGCCGTCTGCTGTTCGGGGCTCAGGTAGCCGTAGAACGAGGCAAACATATTGGCGTAGCGGGTCACCGACTCGCTCTGTCGGTCCTCGACGCAGTTGTGCACCAGGGCCTGCTTCTGCTCGTTCCAGAAGGTGGGCAGCAGCAGCTCACGCAACGAGGCGGCCAGCTGCTCGTAACGCACCACATCCGCCTCTTCCTCCGAAAGGCGGGCGCACAAGGCCATCGTCTCCAAGCTCTTGCACAGCAACACCTGCTCGATGGAGAGTTCGCCCTTCTTGTCGAGGTAGCCGTCGGCCCAATCGACAAAGACCCAGTCGCCGGTCATACCCTCGACCATACCTCGGTGGTTGGTGCGACCCAGCACATACTCCATCATCGTCTGCATACGGGGATAAATCTGGCGCACGAAGGCTCGATCGCCCGTGTACATATAGTAGTCGTAGATGCCAATGAACCAATAGAACGTGTAGTCCATAATCGTATTCGTGTGGCTCGTCACGGGGTCCTTGCCACGCAGCAGCCACGTCGTACGCTTCACGCACTCCGAATCGAAGAAGAGGTAGTAGTTCATCAGGTAGCTCTGCACGGCATCGCCGCTCCACACCCAACGGTCACGCTTGATGCCGTCGATGAAGAACTCACGGGTGGTGAGGTGCATCGTGTAAGCACCAATGTGCCAGATGCGGTTCAGCTCCTCGTCGTTGCAGCGGAACAGCCCTCGGTACTCCACAGGGGCATACTCATACTCCATCGCAACACCGCCCAACTCGACATCGCCTTCCGTCTCGACATAGATGTAGCGAAAAGCCTTCGAGTTGTCCAACACATAACGATCGGTAAGGGGCACCGAACGATTTGTGGCCTCATCGATAATCTCATTGCCCGTAACCGAAATACGGTCGAGGGTCTCGCAGAAGGCCTTGTCCTGCGCCTCCTCGGGGCTTTCGCCGTAGTAGAGGGCCACGACGCCCTCGCCGGCCACACGCTCCAAGAGGGCATAGCCGAAGGTCTCGCGACCAAAGTCGTAGAGGCGGCCCGTCGCCGTCTCGGTCACCGTCTCGGCCTGCAACTCGGTGCGGCGCAGTTGGTACTGCGAAGGCAGCTCCTCACGGCCGAAGTTCCAACAGCCGGCCGAGGCATAAATCGTGGCCGACGTATCGCTGGCCTTGCCACTCTCGTCAATCCACTCCTTATCCTCGTAGGTTACCTGCCACGAGCTGTCGCTGTGGATGGTCTTACCCTCGACAAAGAGGGCGGGCGGGGTGGCCTGATTCCAAATTTTGATGTTCAGGTGGTGGCGACCTGCGGGGATGGTATAGCGACGGGGCATACCAAAGCGCAGTTTGCCGTCCAGTTTGAGGTTGAACACACCCTCGGCGGCAATCTCAATCTCCTCGGCCTCGGCCAACTCGACCACCTTCGAGAACTCGACCGTCACGTAGTGGCTGTCCGCCTTCCAAAAGGGAGGAAAGAAGGCTCCGCGCTCCGTGCGGCGGTTATTCATCTTGTTTCCGAGCCAAATCTCGTAGTCGCCCGGATACCAAATCCAGGTTGCTTTAGAAGTCATCTCCATAGCGCTCACGGGTAATCTGCTCCAAGGTCTTGCCACGGGTCACGGGGGCACCGATCGTACCGATGAGGAGCGAAATAACAAAGAAGGCCAACATAATCGAAGCGGCCAGCGTGAAGCCCTGACCATTCTCGCCGTAGATATAGACGAAGGCCAGACCCCATACGGCCGACAGACCACGCACGATGAAGAACATCACGCCTTGGGCGGCAGCACGATACTTGGCGGGGAAGAGCTCCGAGGCCCACAGGGCATAGAACGACTGTACCGAGATACCTGCCTGCAAAGCCCACAGCAGGGTGAAGAACAGCAGACCGCTCAGGCTGTTGATGCCCAGGAACAGCACAATCACCCAAGCCAGCACACCGAAGCTCACGCCCACGGCATACAACCAGCGCTGGTTCACCTTATCGACGATGAGCGAGAAGACGAACGTCGTGGCGATGATCACGAGCCACTGACCCGCAGCCAGCAGGTTGGCATACTCGTTCGACAGGCCGCCGGCCGTCTCGTAGATGTGGGGCTGGAAGAAGCCCATCACCGAGCATACGAGGTTCCACGTGAGGTACATACCGGCCAGGAACAGCATCGTGAGGATATTGGTCTTGTTCGTAAAGAGCTTACCGAACGAGGCAAAGACGCTCCCCGCCTTCGGCGCCTGTTGTTCGGCCGCCTTGGCAGCCTTCCACTCGGCCGACTCGTCCAGACGACGCTGCAGCAGCCAGGCAATAAAGGCCACGACA
>CALAQA010000051.1:0-4679 GCA_937889065.1 uncultured Alistipes sp. | reverse complement strand
ACAATAATATTAAAATAACAACACCCTTTATTAAGTTAGACCAGCTTATAAAATTTGCAGGCATTTCTTTTGACGGTGCCGAGGCAAAAGAAATGGTAGTCTCGGGGCTTGTTAAAGTAAATGGAGAAACAGAACTAAGAAGAGGCAGAAAGCTTTATAAAGGAGACATTGTTCAAATTCAATTAGAAGAAAAATTTGAACTTATTGTGGGCTGATGTATATAAAAAAATTAAGCTTGAAAAATTTTAGAAATTATGATAATTTAGAATTGAATTTTACAAAAAAACACTCATAAACTATGACACTCAACGAATATCAGGAGCACGCGCTCGAGACGGCCATCTATCCGGCCGAGAGCCGCATCATCTACCCCACGCTCGGTCTGACGGGCGAAGCAGGCGAGGTGGCCGATA
Organism: uncultured Alistipes sp.; assembly: GCA_937889065.1. Taxonomy (GTDB): domain Bacteria; phylum Bacteroidota; class Bacteroidia; order Bacteroidales; family Rikenellaceae; genus Alistipes. The sequence goes on along the minus strand of CALAQA010000051.1, from coordinate 4,266 downwards.
AGGTGAAGAAAATCATCCGTGACAACCACAAGGAGTTTACCGCAGAGAAGAAGGCCGAGATTATGAAGGAGATTGGCGACGTGCTGTGGTATTGCGCTACCCTCTCGCACGACCTTGGCTACACGCTCGACGAGGTGGCTCAAACCAATGTCGATAAGCTGCGCTCGCGTATGGAGCGTTCAAAAATCACGGGCAGCGGAGATAATCGCTAACGCAATTATAAATTCAAAATTTAGAATTCAAAATTCAAAATGATTTAATTTTTTGAACTTTTTAAGTTTAACACTATTAAATCATTTAACACGAAATCACTAAAAATTTATGCAGGAGCAAAATAAGACTTCGTTGCCCGAAAACGCCTACCGCGAACTCAAAGCGGGCGAAACGTACGAGCCGGTGATGCCCACCGCCTCGCAACCCAAAGAGATTACCCCCTACTCGGTGGGTATGGGTCTGGTGATGGCCATCATCTTCTCGGCTGCGGCCGCCTACTTAGGACTGAAGGTGGGTCAGGTCTTTGAGGCCGCCATCCCCATCGCCATCATCGCCGTAGGTGTCGGCTCGCTGATGGGCAAAAAGAATATGTTGGGTCAGAATGTCATCATCCAGAGCATCGGTGCCTCGTCGGGTGTGATTGTGGCAGGTGCCATCTTCACGCTGCCCGCCCTCTACATCCTGGGCCTTGAGGCGGCCTTCTGGCAGGTATTCCTCTCGTCGTTGTTCGGCGGTATGCTGGGTATCCTGCTGCTCATTCCCTTCCGCAAATACTTCGTCAAGGAGATGCACGGCAAATACCCCTTCCCCGAGGCTACGGCCACAACCGAGGTGCTCATCTCGGGCGAGAAGGGCGGCAACCAGGCCAAACTGCTCGCCATTGCGGGTCTGGTGGGTGGTCTCTACGACTTTGTGGTTGCCACGTTCGGTCTGTGGGTTGATACCGTTTCGACCCGTCTGACGGAGTGGGGCACGGTCGTTGCCGACAAGTTCAAGGTGGTCTTCTCGCTCAACACCTCGGCAGCCGTGCTGGGTCTGGGCTACATCATCGGTCTGAAATATGCCCTCATCATCACGGCAGGTTCGGCCCTGGTGTGGTTTATCATCGTGCCGCTGGTCGGCTCGCTTGCGTCGGCCCTCGATCCCGCCACGATGGCCACGCTGTTGGGTGTCTCGAACGAGCAACTGCTGGCCAACCCCGAGCAGCTGCTGACGGCCGAAAACCTCTTCCAATTCATCGGTAAGCCCCTCGGCATCGGTGGCATTGCCATGGCCGGCATCATCGGTATCTGCCGTCAGGCAGGCATCATTCGTCAGGCCATTGGTCTGGCCGTCTCGGAGCTGGGTGGCAAGAAGGGTGTGCAGGAGGCCCCCGTACGCACGCAGCACGATCTGACGATGAAGTTCATTCTGACGGTGCTGTGCGCCACGTTGGTCTGCGTTTTTGTCTTCTTCCAATTTGGTCTGCTCGACAACTGGTTGCAGTCGGTGGTGGCCATTCTGATTGTCTTTGTCATTTCGTTCCTCTTTACGACGGTGGCCGCCAACGCCATTGCCATCGTAGGCTCGAACCCCGTATCGGGTATGACGCTGATGACGCTCATCCTCTCGTCGCTGGTGTTGGTCAGCGTAGGTCTGCACGGCACGACGGGTATGACCGCTGCGTTGGTCATCGGTGGTGTGGTTTGTACGGCCTTGTCGATGGCGGGCGGTTTTATCACCGACCTCAAGATTGGCTACTGGCTCGGCACGACGCCCCGTAAGCAGGAGGCGTGGAAATTCCTCGGTACGATTGTCTCGGCCGCTACCGTAGCCGGTGTGATGATCATCCTGAACAAGACCTACGGCTTTGTGGGCGAGAATGCCCTCGTGGCTCCCCAGGCCAATGCGATGGCGGCTGTGATTCAGCCCCTGATGACGGGTGGTCAGACCCCCTGGATGCTCTACTTCTGCGGTGCTGCGTTGGCCCTGATTTTGACCCTCATCGGTGTGCCCGCCCTGGCCTTTGCGCTGGGTATGTTCATCCCGATGGGGCTGAATGCACCCCTTGTCGTGGGTGGTCTGGTGGCTTGGTTCGTTTCGACCCGCTCGAAGGACGAGGCTACCAACAAGGCCCGTTTCGATCGTGGTACGCTCATCGCCTCGGGCTTCATTGCCGGTGGTGCCCTGATGGGTGTGTTGAGTGCCGTGTTGAAGTTTGCCAACGTGGATTGGTACCTGACGGATTGGGCCTCAACGAAGGGTGCCGAGTGGACCGGTTTGGTGATGTATCTTGCCATCATCGCCTACTTTGCCTGGCATTCGCTCCAAGCCAAAAAGGAGGAGTAAAAATTAACATCGAATCACTTTAAGCATTATTTATAGTATGGAACTGCTCGAAAGATTCTTGAAGTATGTCGCCTACGACACCCAGTCGGACGAGAACAGCACCTCGTTCCCCTCGACCGAGAAGCAGAAGGTGTTGTTGGAGGTGCTCAAAACCGAGATGGAGGCCTTGGGTATGACCGAGGTTGTGATGGACAAATATGGCTATGTGATGGGCTCGATTCCCGCCACGAAGGGGTATGAAACGGCCCCCGTCATCGGATTCATTGCCCACGTCGATACCTCGCCCGATATGAGTGGCAAGGATGTAAAGCCCCGCATCATCGAGTCGTACGACGGCGAGGACATCGTACTGAACAACGCCCTGACGATGCGTGTGGAGGAGTTCCCCGAGCTGAAATACTTTGTTGGTCACACCCTCATCCACACCGACGGCCACACGCTGCTCGGTGCCGACGATAAGGCGGGCGTGGCCGAGATTATGACCGCAGCCGAGTATCTCTTGACCCACCCCGAGGTGGCTCACGGCAAGATTCGCATCGGCTTCACCCCCGACGAGGAGGTGGGTCGCGGTGTCGATTTCTTCTCCGTAGAGCAGTTTGGCGCCGACTTCGCCTACACGGTCGATGGCGGTATGGAGGGCGAGTTGGAATACGAGAACTTCAACGCCGCCTCGGCCAAGCTGACCATCAAGGGTCGCAACGTACATCCGGGTTACGCCAAGCACAAGATGATCAACGCCATCGAGGTGGCCTCGGAGCTGCAGCAGCTCATCCCCCGCTGGGAGCGTCCCGAGCACACCGAAGGGTACGAGGGTTTCTACCACTGCGTAGGCATCAGCGGCACGGTCGAGCAGGCCGAGGTTAGCTACATCATCCGTGACCACTCGGCCGAGCGTTTCGAACAGCGCAAGCGTTTTATGTGGTCGGCCGTGGATTTCCTGCGTGCCAAGTATGGTGGCGACGTGATCGACCTCACGCTGAAGGACCAATACTACAACATGCGCAAGATGGTCGAGCCCCATCCGCAGGTCATCGACCGTGCGTTGGAGGCGATGCGTCAGGCCGATGTCGAGCCGCTCGTTCGTCCCATTCGTGGCGGTACGGATGGCTCGCGCCTCTCGTTTATGGGGCTGCCGTGTCCCAACCTCTTCACGGGCGGTATGAACTTCCACGGACGTTACGAGTATGTCTCGCTTACGACTATGCACAAGGCGATGAATGTCATCATCAACCTCGCCCGCATCTGGGCAGAGTAGGCTTGCGGAGTGTGTGAGCGAAAGTTAGTGTGGAGTGATAGATAGCGTGAGCGAAGGAGGAGCGAAAGATAGTGCGTGAGCGAAAGTTAGTGAGAGCTAACACCCTAAAACCTAAAAACTGCAAACTATGAACAACACATTTGGATATATGCGTGTTGCGGCGGCTGTGCCTCGTGTGCATATCGCCGATGCCCGACGCAATGCCGAGGGCGCACTCAAGATTATGGAGGATGCCTTCCGCGAGGGCGTCGAGATTGTGGTTATGCCCGAGCTGTCGTTGGTGGGCTACACCGCAGGCGATATGATACTGCAAAAGAAGCTGCTCACCGACGCCGAGCGCGCCTTGGAGTGGCTTATGGAGGAGTGTCGCGATATACCCACCATCGGCATCGTGGGTCTTCCAGTGGTCTTCGCCGACCGCCTCTACAACTGCGCCGCCATCTTCGGTCAGGGACAGCTGTGGGGCATTGTGCCTAAGTGCTACATCCCCAACTATGGCGAGTTCTCGGAGCTGCGCTGGTGGGTGTCGGGCTACGGCATCAAGGACCGCACCATACGCTATGCAGGTCAGGAGTGCTGCTTCGGTAGCGACCTTATGTTCGATATTCACGGCGTCGAGTTTGGCGTCGAGATATGCGAGGATATGTGGGTCCCCGTGCCACCCTCGTCGATGCAGGCGGTGCAGGGTG
>CALAQA010000050.1:0-14697 GCA_937889065.1 uncultured Alistipes sp. | reverse complement strand
TAGGGAACCGTCTCGGCCCACTTCTCGAATTTCTCCCAGTCGGTCGTATCCTTACCCGTGCAGAAACGCTCATCTACACCGTTGGTACGCATTGCACGCCACTTGTAGTGGTCGCCCTCCAACCAGATCTTCGACAGGTTGTCGAAGCGGTGGTTCGAAGCCACATACTCGGGGATAAGGTGGCAGTGGTAGTCGATGATGGGCATCTTAGCCGCATGCTCGTGGTACAGGCGCTCGGCAGCCGGCGTCTGCAACAGGAAGTTGTCGTCATTAAACTGTTTCATAATTTTGTATGTTGGTTGTTTTTGTTTTTATACTTTTCAGAATGTAAAGATAATATATCTTTTAGAAATATCCAACCTTTTCGAGGGCGAAAATCACCCAAAAAAGTGGCTCAATAGGCGAATTTCTGCAAATTAAATTGTAAATTTGCACATCAACTGACTTAAACAACACAATTCAACTATGAAAAAACTCTTTCTTTTGCTCACGACGGCCGCTTTGGCAGCCTGTACGTGCGACCAAGGGGTGAAGGTGCAACTCACCAACACCACCGACATCGACCGCAAGGCCGAGACCATCGAGTTGGCTTGGAGCGACGTGACGGCCAAGCTGGCCGACGTAACCCCCGAGACGGTGGTTGTTTACAACGAGCAGGGCGTGGAGATTCCCTCGCAGGTGCTCTACACGGCCGAGGAGCCTACGGCCGTTATCTTCCAGGCTGCGGTAGCGGGCAATGCCGCTGTGGAGTATGCCGTCAAGGTCGGCACCCCCGCCGAGTATGCCGCCAAGGCCTTTGGTCGTCAGGTACCGGAGCGTTACGACGACTATGCGTGGGAGAACAACCTCTGCGCCTACCGCCTCTATGGTCCTGCGCTGGAGACCTCGCCCGAGAAGCTCATCACGCCGGGTATCGACGTATGGGTAAAGTGCACCGACAAGCTCGTTATCGACGAGTGGTATGCCAAGGGTGACTACCACCACAACTACGGCGACGGTATGGATTGCTACAAGGTGGGCAAGACGCTCGGCGGCGGCGCTTCGGTGCCGATGGTCGAGGGTAAGTTCTTCCCCATGGAGCACAACTACGCCACCTACGAGACGCTGGCCAACGGCCCGATTCGTACCTCGGTAAAGCTCAACTACGTAGCTTGGGACGTGAACGGCGTGGCCGTATCGCTCGTGAAGACCATCACGCTCGATGCCAACCAGCGTTTCAACCGTATGGAGAATCTCTATACGGGCGAGTTCGAGTCGCTGCCCATCGCTGCCGGTTTCGTTCGTCACGACGTGAAGGGCGTAGAGCAGGGTGAGAATTGGATTGCGATGGTCGAGGCCGTTTCGGATTCAAAGCAGCCCGAGGTGGATGGCGACATCTACCAGGCCGTAGTGCTTCCCGGTGCCGAGTTCCACGCCGACCTGTTGGGTCACTCGCTGGCCGTAGTTTCGGTGAAGTCGGGCGAGAAGATGACCTATTACAGCGCCTCGGGCTGGAGCCAGGGCGGTGTAGCCGATATGGAGGCTTGGAAGGGTGTGATTGCCGAGCAGGAGGCGATGGTCAATGCGCCGTTGCAGGTGGTTATCAAATAATCCGCACCCCCCCGCAAAGAAAAAGCGCAGCCCCTCGGGGTTGCGCTTTTTTGTCTTTATCGGGGAAGTTTCGGCAGAATCCGCTCCTCGAATACCGAGCGATGAATGATGCGGTAGTGCGGATGGTGAGCCTCGCCGTACGGCTCGCTGTGGTGCATCACATAGTGGCCCGCTTCGAGCATTTGGGCAATGCGGGTCGAGTCGGCTGCAAAGTCGGGCAACTGCTCATCGATTCCCGCTTGTTGAAGGGTGCGCAGCAAGGTGTTCCACTGTGCAATCCACTCGTCGGTTACCTCGTTCGTTGAAAAGGCGGCACTTGCCATAAAGGCATCGGTGAGTTCGTCCACCGTCACAAGACCGTCACGCACCACTTTGAGATTGACCCTCACGAAGTTACCCTGCCAACCGCAAGGCTCCCAGTAGGCCTCGTGAAACTGCTCGGCGGAGGCCAACTCATAGGCAATGTACCCCTTCACCCGCTCCCGATCGGCTAGCAGATGCGCCACACCGAAGTGGTCCTGGAAACAGCTCTTGTAGAGGTCCTGCAAGGTGGAGGCGGGATAGTTCGCAAGCATCGTTTCGATTGCCTCGGTCATCTGTGCTTCGGGGGTCGGCACATCGGCACAACCACCCAACGAAAGCAGCATCGCAAGGGCTGCGCCCCACCCTATTTTGGCTCGTCTCATCATCGGTAGTTAGAATAGCTTTTTCTTCGAGGTGGTCACCACAAAATCTTTCAGATAGAAGGGCTCGAAGTAGGCAATATCCTCGAACTTTTGGGCCACGAAGGCCTCCTCGGCCAGACGAGCCAAACCACGAGCCGACGGAGCCACATCAATCAACGTAGCACCCTCGAGCACCTCGCTGCACTTGGCGGCACCATTGCCAAAGATGACAAACGGACGCCCCGAAGTGCGTTCATCACGAAAACTCTCATCGTCAATAATTTTGGCCTCGACCTCGCTCACGGCCTCGCCTGCTGCATTGAAGAGCTGGGTATAGACCTCCATACGGCGGGCATCGACCATCGGACACAGCGTAGCCTCGTCCCATCGCTCGACATCCACAATACCCGCCTCGTAATCCTCCCGAGCCACCTCGGTCAGGGCATCGAGCGAGCCGATGGCAATCAGCGGGCGGCCAATGCCGTAGCACAATCCCTTGGCAAACGACACACCAATTCTAAGGCCCGTATAGGAGCCGGGGCCCTTGCCCACCGCTACGGCATCCAACGCCTCGGGTTGCAAGCCCATCTCCTCCAACGCCTCATCGACAAAGGCAGCCACCTGACGGGCGTGGTCACGTCCTCGGTCACTCTCACGCAACGACAACAGTTCGCCATCACGGGCAATGCCGACCGAGCAAATATCGGTACCGGTTTCAATCAGAAGTATCAGTGCCATAGTTCTATCGTCTATAATCCTTCATTACCTTATCCATCTCACGGCGTGCATCGCCCTCCTTGAGGTGCTCACGCTTATCGTAGGCCTTGCGACCTCGTGCCAGACCGATGGCTATCTTGGCCAAACCTCTATCGTTGAGGAAGAGCCGCAGGCCGACAATGGTCAAGCCCCGATCCTGCGACAAACGTTGCAGTTTCTGTAACTCGCGACGTGTAAGGAGCAGTTTGCGGTCACGACGGGGTGCGTGGTTGTTGCACGTTCCCCAGGCATACTCGGCGATATTGACCCCTCTGATCCACAACTCGCCCCGCTCGAAGTAGCAGTACGAATCGACCATCGAGGCCTTGCCTGCACGAATCGATTTAATCTCCGTACCGACCAATACCACGCCGGCGACCCACTCCTCCAAGATTTCGTAATCGAAGGCGGCTCGCTTGTTTTTGATATTTATTTTTGTCTTTTTCGGCTCACTCATAACTTAAAACGGCATACATTTTGCACCTCTACGGGCAGGGATGGGTATTGGGAAAAGGTAACTAAATTTTATCTTTTGAATGTTTTTACACACATCTTTCTGTTTATTTTCTGTTTGCACACGGTATGCGTAGTGATACGTGTACAACCCGATATCCATCCCCTCTTTTTTTCAGACAATCAATCGTTGCGACTTGGCGGCCAGGCTCTGCTTGACGGCATTGAGGCGATCGAGCGAACGCATCATCTCGAGCGTCTCCTCGTCGTTCAATTCGCCACTTGCCAACTTGGCGGTCAAATCGACCGTCATCTGATCGACCACCTTCGTGCGATACAACATCACCGACTTGGGCACGCCCACCGCCAACACATCATCGAGGGTGGTGACGTGAACCTCCTTTTGGGTCCACAGGCTGCTCAAACGGTGAGGCTCCAAATCGACCATTCGAGCCACCACACGGCACACCTCGGGGTCGGGATGGCAGACAAAGGGGGCGGTATCGATCTCCACCCCTACACCCTGCTGCTCCCACAGTTTGCGGTAGAGCTTATAGATGGCTTTGTAGCGAGGGTCACGAGGCTCAAGCTGATCTTCGTCCAACGCCCCGAAGATATACTCGGCCACGTTGAAGGTGACAAACTCACGCTCCTCACGCACCTCGAAATCTCGGTGGCCGTAGCGCAACAGATACTCGACCATCTCGTACTCCAACACATCGAGGCTGCTGCCCGGATCGACCGTACCCTCCTCGACGGGCATCGGCGGGAGGTCACGTTGCTCGGCCTGACGCTGCTGCATCTGACGGCGAACAAAGGCATCGGCCTGTGGGTCACCCGTCGAGTTGATGCGTTTGTGTGCCACGGAGTCGATCAGGACCTGCTCGTCGATATCCATCGTACGGCTGCACTCCTTGATGAAGACCGAACGTTGAATCTGGTCGGGAATCAAGGCGATTGACTCGACCATATCGTTGATGAGGCGGGACTTGCGAATCGGGTCGCCCTCCGCCTCGTTGAGGAGCAGGTGGGCCTTGAAATCGAGAAAATCCCGCTCGTTTTGGCGGATATACTCCAGCACCTGCTCGGCCGTGCGGGCCTGGGCAAAGGTGTCGGGATCGTCACCCTCGGGCAGCGTTACCACCCTCACGCTCAACCCCTCTTTGAGCAACATATTCACACCTCGCAACGAAGCCTTCACACCTGCCGGGTCGGAGTCGTAGATGAGCGTCACGTTGCGGGTAAAGCGTTTCAGCAGACGAATCTGATCTTCGGTCAGGGCCGTGCCCGACGAAGCCACCACATTCTCCACGCCCGCCTGGTGCATCGAAATCACATCGAGGTAGCCCTCGACCATAATGGCACAATCGAGCTGTTGTATCGCCTTCTTCGAGTGGTAGAGACCATACAACTCGCGCGACTTGCTGTAAATCTCGCTCTCGGGCGAGTTCTGGTACTTGGCCACCTTGCCATCGGTACGCAACGTGCGACCTCCGAAGGCCACCACACGTCCCGAGATGTTATAGACGGGGAAGATGACACGATCACGGAAGCGGTCGTAAAGCGAACGGTCGCTCTCACGCTCCAACGACAAACCCGTGCGGGTCAGAAACTCCTGCTTGTAGCCCGCTGCAAGGGCATCCTGCGACATCTTATCGCCCTTCGAGGGGCAGAAGCCGAGGCCGAATTTTTCGATTGATGCATCGGTCAGCTTGCGCTTTTGGCGGAAGTAGGTCATACCTACAGCCATCCCCTCGTCGGCGTGGTGGAGGTAGTGGGTGAAGTAGTCGGCCGCCCAACTGTTCAGCGCGAACATACTCTCACGATCGTTGTTGCGGGCAATATCCTCGGGGGTCTGATCACGCTCCTGAATCTCGATGCCGTAACGCTTGGCAACAAGCTTCAACGCTTCGGGATAGCTCAACCCCTCGTGGTCCATCACAAAGGTGACGGCATTGCCACCCTTGCCGCAACCGAAGCATTTGTAGAATCCTTTGGCGGGCGAGACGATGAACGAGGGGGTCTTCTCGTTATGAAAGGGACAGCACGCCGTATAATTGACGCCCTTGCGTTTGAGCGTCACATAGTCGCCAATCACCTCGACGATGTTGGCGGCGGCATAGATACGGTCCACTGTTTGCTGATCAATCATAGTTTGCAAAGATAGTGCAAGCCGAGCGCAATCCCAAATTTATTTTTGGAAAAAGGTAGTAAATGGGGCTGTGAATTTTTTCACAAGGCCCCATTTAGTAGCTTTTTTTCTAAACGAAGTTTAGGGGATTGCGCGAGGCGCCGCCTATCTAAACCAAGCGGAGCGCAGGTAAAGATAGTGCCCCTCCCTAAAACTTCTACTCCATCTTCATTCGTACCACCACCGCACTTGCTCGGGGCAGACGAATCGTCAGGCCGTGGTCGGTCGGCTCAACCGACTGCCAACCATCCTCCGTCCAAAGGCCCTGACCCGAGATGGCACGACCGCCGATGGTGATGCCCGAGGTCGAGGTAATCGACCCATCAACACACTCCATCACAAGCATTTCGGCATCGACCATACGCGTGGTGTTGTCGCCAAAACGGAGCTTTACAACCCGCTCGTCGCCCTCGCCGTAGGCTTTGTTGATGAGCGTTACGCAGACCTCGCCTGCATCCTGCTTGGTGGCATAGACCGCAAATTGACGCTTATCGCTCACCTCGACGGGAAACAGACGCCCCTTGGCACCAATATCAAATAGTTTGACGGCATAGCTCAACGGGCGCACATCGAACTCCTCGTCCTCGGTCACAAAGGCGGCATAATGGGCCTTGATGGGGATGCCGCCCGCATTGTCGCCCGTGTGGAAATTCATTCCCAGGCAGCCGCGCGAGGCCCACCAATACATATACTCCACTCCCCACAAGGCGGCGGCATAGGCACTGCTTGCCCCCTCCAGACCGCCATACCAGAAGTTGCTCGTCTCGGAGAGGCGGAAGGGGTACCCCTCGACCACCTGTTCCATTTGGCGGGCCACCTTGGCATAGACCTTCGGCAGGCTGTCCGAAAGGAGGTACTCGCAACGCTCCGCAGGCTCGAAGGGGATCAACTCCTCGTAGGCTCGGCCCGACCCCGGATTGGTGAAGGCACACCCTGCGGGGTAATTGTGCAGCGTCATAAGCGTTAGGGGCTGCTGCCAATAGTCACGAATCAGTTTTTGGCACAACACGGGGTTGGGATTGTCGTCGGGGGCGCAGAAGCGGGCCTCGGGGGCCACCTGCTGCATCGCCTTGAGAAGGGCATCCCAACGGGGCTGATATTGCTCTTCGTAGTTCTTGTAATAGCCCGGCTCGTTGCCGATGGCAAAGTAGTCGAGCAGGTCGGCATAGTTCTCCCAGATGTAGCGGGCCTGATTTACCGCCGCCTCGATGCTTCCATCCTTCAACCGCACCGAATAGATCACCTTCACGTCGGCCGCCCGTGCAAAGGCGAAAAGGGCATCCAAATCGGCCTTTGAGGGGGTGGGCGTAGCGGCCACATCAACCGAGTTGCCACCCAGGCGCAAACTCTTGATGCCGAGGGTCTTGAACATATTGACCAACTTCTTGTTCTCGGGGCTGAAGTAGTGCGTTCCTGCCGTATCGGGCAAGACAATGCGGGTCTCGTAACTCAAACCGCAATAGTCGTCGGCAATGGGTGCACCGACCACCTGATCGTGCAGCGTAACCTCAATCGCTTCAGGCTCGGCACAGCGATAAAATGCGCCACACAAAAGGGCAAAAATCAGCAGCAAAACAGTTCGTTTCATCATTAAAAGTGTTTTAGGGATTAGTTTTCTTTGTAAAGATAACCATTTCGGCGGAAAAGCAAAAGAAAAAAGGGCTGCATTTTTCATTGCAACCCTTCTCTTTTTGTAAAAAGTCGGCCACTACCGTTGGGCACGCTCATACTCCATAGCGGCCCAAATGAAGGGGCCCGTAGCCTTGGGATCGTTGTCACGAATCGGCTCCGAGAGGTAGTATTCGTAGGTACCACTGCGCATACCTGCGCCACCCAGACCTGCTACGGCGCAGCAGTCGGTAATCGAAATCGTACCATCCTCTTCGACCTTTAGGAAGCGATCGACAAACTTACGGAACAACTCCACGCCCTTCTGCTGATACGACGCATCGAGATAACCCAGACGGGCACCCTTCATCATCGCATAGATGAACATAATCGAGCCGGTGGCCTCCTCGTAGTTGCCCTCACGGGTGGGGCTGTCCAAAACCTGGTACCACATACCGCTCTCGGGGTTGGCGTAGCGGGGCAACGTCTCCATGATGTGGTTCAGGATGGTCACCATCGGCTGCGTGGTTTCGTTCAGCTCAAGGTACTGCAACGTCTCAACCAAAGCCATTGTGTACCAACCCATTGCACGACCCCAAGCGTGGGCCGACTGACCCGTCGTCTTGTCGCACCAGAACTGCGTGCGGGCATCGTCATAGGCGTGACGGAAAAGACCCGTAGCGGGGTCGTAGGTATGCTTGGCGGCCAACTTGAACTGATTGACAATGTCGGCCACGTGCTTCTCGCCCTGCGCCTTATCCTTGGGCATAATGTTGCGCATCACATACTCGGCATAGTAAGGCTCGCCCATATAGATGCCGTCCAACCACATCTGATTCTCGTAGGTCTTCTTGTGCCAGAAGCCACCTTCGGGAATGCGGGGATGGGTCAGCAACTGCGACCAAAGGGTATCCATCACCATCTTGTAACGCTCCTCGCCCGTCGTCTCATAGAACTCGAACAGCGGGCGACCCGGGCAGATGTGATCGATGTTGTAACGCTCCTTCGTGTAGCTGATGACCGAGCCATCGGGCTGCACAATCGAGTCGTAGTAGCGCAAAGCGTAGGCCGTGAAGTCGGGACGGTCATACTCCTTGGCCGCCTCCATCATCGCCAACAGCTCCAGACCGCTGGTGTAGTTCCACTTGATTTTACCCACCGGAATAAAGTCGATTTGGGCAGGCGAAGGGCAGCGCACCATCTCACTCTCGGCCATCCAAACGGCCAGCGGCTTCTCGCCATCCAAGAGCGGATGCTTTGGTTGCTCGGAGCAGGCCGCAAAAGCCACTGCAACGAGCAGCATAAAAAGCAATTTTTTCATAGTCGCATCTCTATTTTACATACGAATCAATCAATGCCTGAGCCTCTCGTTTGGTCAGCTGCTCCGACCAGGCTACACGGCCCTTCGTCTTGCCACCTTTGCCCTTCGAGCCATACTCGGCATAAAAGACGGTGGTGGGATTCTCCTTGTTCGACCACAACTCCCAACCCTCGGGGGTGATGTGTTCGCCCAACTCGCAGTTGATGAAGACGGTCTTCGCATAGGGACGCCACGGACGACCCAGGTAGCACTTCGTCACCCCTTCGGCGGCGGTCAGGCGGCAGTTGTAGAAGATGTAGCCCACCTCCTGCTCCTTAACCGTCGAGGCGGCCGTCACGTAGGAGTTCGAAAGCGAGCGAATCTCGCAATCGGTAAAGATGCCGACCGAAGCACCAAAGATAAAGTCGGTCGTACCCTCGATGTAGCACTTATCGAAATAGGTCCACTTCACACCGCCGATATGCTCGTTCGAGTTGCCTGCGCCACGCAGGTAGAGGGTGTCCTGATTGCCCAGGAAGCGGCAGTTGCGGAAGCGGAGGTTGTTGCCGAGCGTCTGCACCGCCACAGCCTGACCCACACGGCCGGCCGTATTCTCGAAGGTGATGTTATCCACCGTCCAGTTATCGGCACCGAAGTAGATGGTTGCCGAACCCGACGTACCCATCTTGTGACCCAACGTATTGAGGCGGTTGGCATAGTCGTCCCACGAAACAACGGCCTTGCCTACGCCGTAGAGTTTCACGTTGCGCTTGGTCCAGGGGATGGTAATCTTCTCACGATAAACGCCCTCCGAAAGGCGAATCGAGCAACCGTTGCAGTAATCGGGCACGGCAGCGATGGCCTCGGTGAGGGTGAAGTAGTCGCCCGTACCATCTTTGGCCACTACGATATCAGCCACATTGAGGTGCTCGGCCAGGGCGGGAACCTGCTTTTTGAGGCAGTCGGCCACCATACGCGAAATGACGTGGGCTCCCTGCACATTCAGGTGCGTATTATCCTGACGACCATCGGGATAGAGCGGCGACGTTCCGGGCTTCACCCAGACAAAGTAGGGGCGCGAAGCCTCGTCGCCGAGCGACTTCAACCACGCTTCGGTGAGCGGCTCCATATCGAGCAGCGTCACACCCATCTCCTCGGCCACCTGACGCACACGGTCGGGATATTCGCCGTGGGTCTTGATCAGTTCCCCTTCAGGGGTGAAGTGGCGGCGGGCAATGGGGGTCAGCAGCAGCGGAATACCCCCCTTCTCACGGGTCTCGCGCACATAGCGACGCAGGTTCTCGGCAAAGACCTCGGGCACGGAGCCCACCTTCGGACGGTCCACCTTCTCGTCGTTGTGGCCAAACTGGATGAAGACATAGTCACCCGGCTGAATGTTGTTGTAGATCGGCTCCCAGCGACCCTCCTCACGGAACGACTTGGTCGAACGGCCATTCATAGCGTGGTTATCGACATAGATGGTCTCATCGAACAGGGCACGGAACAGCTGTCCCCAACCACGCTCGGGATTCTCTTTGTCGAGCTTCTTGTTGGCGCAGGTCGAGTCGCCAATCAAAAAGAGATGCGTCGGACGCTGCTCGGCGGCCAAAGCCCCCACAAAGCAACACAACGCCAAGGTTAAGAGTAGTTTTTTCATAGGTTGTTATTCTAATTTTGTATAGGTACCGCCTGCGGTCTGTGCCGAGGTGATGTGCTGCACCAAGAAGTGCAGGTAGGCCTCGAAGTTGGTGTAGAGGCCTTGCGGGTCGAGCGTCTTCTGCGTCGCATCCGACTTCGACTTATCCAGCCCCAGCAAATCCTCGTAGTAGTCGGGAATGCCGTCCTTGTCCGTATCGGTCGTTGAACGCTTCACCTCCTCGTCGGTAGCCGTCAGCGTCGGCCAACCACCTACGGCAGTCTGGGTATCGATCATACCGCCCGTCGAGCCGTTACCGCCCGTCGTATAGGTAGCCTTGCCGTTGCGGGCATCGTCAATCAGGCGCACATCCACCGCATCACGCTTGAGCGAAGCACCTGCATAGTCGAGCGTCACATCGTAGGCCTTCGAAGCCGTGTGGGTCGTGGTGTAGCACAACTGCGAGTCGTCCTTCTTAATCGAGAAGGGGGCCGACTGGAACTTCTGGTAGTTGGCATACTCGGCACCATCGGTAAAGTTGATACCCGACTGGTTGTTCGACGTGATGTCGCCGTGAGCCGTATGTACGTTGCCCGTCACATAGAGCTGGGCATAGGCCGACGACCACACCGTGCCATCCTTCTCGTAGTAGGCATCGGCAGCCAGGAAGTATTTGCGGTCCTTCGATGCCGGGCCGGGCTTGTAGAGGTTGTTTACCATATTGATCTGGGCACTCTCGCCGCCATACGACGAGTTGTCACCCCAGTTATTGACCACATTGTTGCGGTAATCGACGTGGCCACGGTGGGTCGAGAGGTAGTTGCCATAGACCTGCGGGTGGCAGAAGCGGGGATTACGGCTGCTGTGGGCCGTGAGGATGTTGTGGTGGAACGAGGCATTCTTACCGCCCCAGATACCGCCATAACCGTGGTTGCCCTTGCCGTGAATCGAGGCACGCAACGACTCGCCAATCAGACACCACTGCATCGTAAAGTTCTTGTTGCCATAGAACGAGGCACACTCGTCCGTGCTCCACGACATCGAGCAGTGGTCGATGATGATGTCCTGGTAGTAGCGACCCCAGATGGCATCGCCCTCGTGGCCTGCGGCATCGCCCATACGGAAGCGCAGGTAGCGAATGATGACATTCGACGAGGTGATGACCACCGAGTAGTCGCGCAACGTAATACCGTCGCCCGGAGCGGTCTGGCCCGCAATGGTCACATCGCCATTCTTGATGCGCAGCTCTGACTTGAGCTGAATCGTACCGGCCACATCGAAGACAATCGTTCGGGGGCCCGAAGCCTCGACAGCGGCACGCAGCGAGCCGGTACCCGAGTCGTTGAGGTTCGTGACGTGAATCACACGACCGCCACGGCCACCCGTGGTGTACATACCGCCACCCTCGGCACCCGGGAAGGCACGAATCACACCATCCTTCTCGGCCTCGGGCCACAGCAGCGTCTGCGGCTCGGGGGTAGGTTCAGGCTCGGGTTCGGGTTTCGGCTCGTTGTACTCGAAATCCAGGTAGGAGGACCAGGCCGATTCGGTGTAGGCTTTGTTCTCGCCGGGCTGAGCCTTGACACGCACACGGTACTTGGTACCGGAGGTCATTGTAAATCCAAACTCGGTCACCGAGACCTGCTGCGTGGTGGGCGACGCCGTATTGACCGTCACCTCGCACAGGTACGAGGCGGCATTGGCTACAGCCGACCAACGCACCTTGGCCTGCGTACCACTCATCGTTGCCAACGGCGAAGGGGTTGCCAGCGGCTCCAAATCGACATTGCCGTCGTCCGAGCCGCCACCGCAAGCCGTCAGCATCAAGAGGCTCAAAAGCCCGATAAACCATATCTTTTTCATTTGTTTAGCTCTTTTTCTTTCGATGGGGAAAAGGTTAAAACAAGACACCTGCGCCGTTCTGCGACGGCACAGATGTCTTCTTCAGGGGGTTAATTCTGTGGATTGGGGTTGGGGGTTGGCGTGGGATTGGGCGCACTGCCTTTGGCTTCGAGGTAGTCGCACCACTCCGAATTGTAGTACTCCTCGCTCCCCTTGGCGGCAATGGCACGCACGCGGAAACGATAGGCGGAGGTACCAACCAGCGTTACCGTATAGAGACGTCCGGTCGTGGCAACAGGCTCAAGGCGCACGCCATCCACCGTAATCTCGACTTCGTAACCGATGGCATTCGGCACATCATCCCACATCAGTTGTGCCCGATTGCCCTGTACGGTCACTTCAACGGCGGGGGTGGCCAGCTGGGTCATCCCCTCGAAGTTATCCGAATCGTCACACCCCAGCGGGGAGAAGAGCAAAATGCACAATCCAAGAATCAATGCTTTCATAGTATGTTGTTTTTTTAGTTAATGGCAACCTTGCCGACCGACTTGGGGCTCAGCTGGGCATTCTCGGCCGTAATCTGGGGCGAGCCGATGGCGATGTTCTCGTTGCGGCTACCCGTTACGGTCAGGGCCGTCGTAAGACCCTCGGGGCAGATGAAGTTCTC
Organism: uncultured Alistipes sp.; assembly: GCA_937889065.1. Taxonomy (GTDB): domain Bacteria; phylum Bacteroidota; class Bacteroidia; order Bacteroidales; family Rikenellaceae; genus Alistipes. Next base: position 1,989 of record CALAQA010000050.1, on the reverse strand, counting down.
GGTCACCACGTTCTTGGCGTTGTTGATGGCCAGAGGCACACCCTGCTTGGGAACGATCGTTACGTTCTTGAAGGCCACGTTGGTCGATTCGTTCACCTGAGCACCGGTCGTGGTGTAGAACCAGGCGTTCTCGACCTTCACGTTCTCGACGTTCATCTCCGGAAGACCGTTGAAGAGCATCGCACGACGGGCACCGTTGCAACGTACGTCACGAATGTCGATGTTGCGGAAGGCGGGGGTCGTCTCATCCACCGGCTTGAAGGGCATATCCGTAGCCTCGCCCTCGTCGCCATCGGCCAAAGCCTCCGAAGCCGACTTGCCACCGTAGAAGAGGTCGAACAGCAGACCATCCGTTACGATGTTGTTCATCGTGATGTTCTCGATAAAGATGTTCTCAACTACGCCACCACGACCACGGGTCGATTTGAAGCGCAGACCCACATCCGTACCCGAGAAGGTGCAGTTGCGAACGTTCACATTCTTCACGCCACCCGACATCTCGCTACCTACCACAAAGCCGCCGTGGCCGTGGAAGACGATGCAGTTGTCCACCAAGACATTCTCGCAGGGGATGCCACGCTTGCGGCCATCCTCGTTCTTACCGCTCTTGATGCAGATGGCATCGTCACCGGCATCCACCGACGAGTTGATCATCAGCACATTCTTGCACGACTCGATATCCACACCGTCACCATTCTGGGCGTAGGCGGGGCAACGCACCGTGATGCCGTCGATCGTCAGATTCGTACAGATGGCGGGGTGAATGGTCCAGCAAGGCGAGTTCTGGAACGTTACGCCCTGAAGCAGCACATTCTCGCAGTTGTGGATGGCCACCATCACGGGACGCAGGAAGTCGCGAATAGGCTCGAAGTCCTCCTTCTTGGTCATATTCTCGTTCACGTTCTGGTCCGTAGCACTCTTCTGGCCACGGTAGTAGCTCTCGGTAGGAAACCAATTCGTACCATCGACGATACCGCCACTGGCCACGAGTTTCTTCCAAGCGCTCTCGGTCACCTTGCTCTGCTTCACCATACGCCAAGCATCGCCGCTACCGTCAATCACACCACCACCGGTGATGGCCACGTTCTTCACGCCACGGGCCGAGATGGGCGACTGCATGCGCCACGTGTTCAGACCCTCGAAGATGATCTCCGTCAGGGGATACAGCGACTGGTCGGGGCTGAAGAGGATCATGGCGTGGTTCGCGAGGTGGAGCTCGATGTTGTCCTTCAGGACGATCGGGCCGGTGAACCAGATACCGTCGGGCACGTTCACCTTACCACCACCCTGCTCGGCCAGGTTATCGATCGTAGCCTGGATGGCCTCCGTATTGAGGGTCAAGCCATCACCCACGGCACCGAAATCGACGATCGAAGCCTCACGGGCAGGAATCACGGGACGCTCCACGCGGGGCATCTCGAACGGGAGGTTGACATAGACGTCGGCCGTCTTGTCAGCCTCGCCACAGCAGCAGGCCGACATCGCGGCAGCCGCCAGAATCAACAAAGTTTGCTTTACGTTCATGGTTGTTGGTTTTTTAGTTATTTGTTTGATTATCTGTTGTTTACGTTATTTTACACGCTCCACCTTGATCGGCTCGGCAGCCCTCTTGGCCTTCTGCAGCACGTCGGTCAGCAGCTCCTCATCCGTCATGCCGTCGAGCCACGAGCTCTTGCGCCAATTCATGTCGAAGTGGTACGCAATCTCACCCTCGGCATTGGGCGTGAGCTGGTAGAGGTAGCTCAGCTGATCATCCTCGGCCGAGAGGATCTCCACCTCCTCGGGCAGCGCTACGGCCAGCGCCACAGTCTCCTTGGGCCACTTGTCGTAGTCGTTCTCGGGGTGGTCGCAGCCGATCTGTGCCACGGCACGCTCCTCCTTGATCGACTTCGTGTCGAGCATCTTCATCACACCCGTCACGAACTTCAGGCCCTCATAGTCGCCCTCGATGAAGTTCTCCACCACCACGTCACTATGGCCGGCATAGAT
>CALAQA010000049.1:0-3224 GCA_937889065.1 uncultured Alistipes sp. | reverse complement strand
CGCTATGCCCCATATTCTCGCGCGGCCAGGTGACCACCTGCTTCACCGAATCGACGTGCGTCACCTCGGCCCCTGCGGCACGGGCTGCCAGCGTAGCACCTCCCGTATAGGCAAACAGGTTGAGCACACGAGGTGTCTTCGTTTGTTTCAGTTCGGTGACACGGTCATAGATGAAGTTCCAATTGGCCGCCTGCTCGGGGAAGATGCCGACGTGTTTGAAGGAGGTCAGCGCCAGACGCATCGTGAGGGCCATCTCCTTATAGCGGTAGGTGACATTCCAGCGGTCGGGCATCCCTCGTTTGAGTTGCCAGCTGCCACGTTCGTCGCTGCGCTCATCCTTCAAAAACGAGGCATCGGCGCGACGCAGCCACTCCTCTTCACTGAGCGAACGGTGCCAGATGGCCTGCGGCTCGGGACGGCGTGTTACGAAGCGGCCAAAGCGTTCCAACTTCTCGAAGTCGCCCGAATCCAGCAAGGCATAATCTTGAAAATCAGGGGTTAATTGTTCCTGCATACTATTTCGTACAATCTATCAAACTCATTTCACAACGCTTGCAATCAAAGGCCAAGCGGTAACGGTGGCCCGCCGTTTCGAGGTACAAATCGCCCTTCAGGCGGGGATTCTCCTTGAGGCATTCGCCCAACTCACGGCGCAGGCAGTAGGCCGACTGCATCACCCGTGCCCCCTCCATCGTCAGGGCACGCTCCAAGGGCTCAACGATGCGTTCCACGCCGTGATCACGGTAGAACTGTGCGGCCAACGAATTGCAGACATTCTCCTCGGCCAAAAGGGTCGATGAGGGGTAGCGCGCCTCGATGTTTTCGGTCGCCTCGACGCCTTGGGGGTGGGCCGTCAGGCGGGCCTCCAAAAGGCGTTCCAACGCCTCACGCCTCAGGTCGGTCATCAGCGAAGCGGGCACAAACCACCCTTCGCCCACTATATCAACGTCTTCGATGCGGAAAATCGTATCTCCCGAACGCATTGTTTGTCGGCGGATATTCTCGCCGTTGCGCTCGCTGTTCTGCGCCCTATCCAAAGGCTGCGACACGCCCACCTCGACCGAGCAGCCCGTGCAGTCGGTCAATCGCAGTTGCACCCCACTCTCCGAAGCCACCACCTCGGCCCGTGCAGCAATCGTACGGCGGGTACGATCGGCCGCCAACAGTCGGTGAAATTGGTGGTCGTAGTTGCGATAGAGGGGCGTTCCGACCGCCACTCGTGTCATTCGGTTGGGCACGATGCGATCGCCCTCCACGCCGTTCAGGTTGGTGCCGACGATGCCGTCGGGGGTCAAGAGGCAGATGCCGTCGCCCGCCGACAGGGGTTTGCGGGAACGGACCCGATAGCCGTTGCGCAACACCTGCGTCACCTCGCCCAGCCACTCGCCCACAGCCTTCGGCGTGTCGAACGAGGCGACCCCTCGACGCTTGCCGTCGAAGTAGTACTCCGACTCGCCTCGCGTAAAACTCTTGGCCGTGTCGGGCGTAAAGCTCGTCGGGGACTCCCCCACCGAGGCACGTTGCAGGTGCGGACGCTCCCGCAGGGCCTTATCCAAGGCACGGCGGTAGGCCGCCACCACGTTGCGGATATAATCTTCGTCTTTCAGACGGCCCTCGATTTTGAAGGAGGTGACACCGGCATCCAACAACTCGCCCAAGCGGTTTTTAAGGCACAAATCCTGCAACGAGAGGAGGTGTTTATCGGCCACAATCGTGCGGCCTCGGCCATCCGTCAGGTTCCACTTCAGGCGGCAGGGCTGGCTGCATCCGCCTCGGTTGCCGCTGCGGGTGGGCGACATCGAGCGGGAGAGGAAGCAACGACCGCTATACCCCACGCAGATGGCCCCGTGTACGAAGCACTCCACCTCGGCCGAGGTTGCCTCGGCAATGGCTCTGATCTCGCCAAGCGAGAGGGCTCGTTCCAGAATCACACGGCTGAATCCCGCCTCGCCCAAGAAGCGGGCCAATTCGGGGGTGCGCACCTGCACCTGGGTCGAGGCGTGCATCTCACACCCCAACCCCATACGGCGGTAGGCCATATCCTGCACAATGAGGGCATCGACCCCCGCCTCCAACAGTTGGCGGGCCTGGGCCTCGGCCTCCCGAAGCTCCTCCTCCCAGACCAGGGTGTTCATCGTGGCATAGACCCGCACGCCGTAGCGATGGGCATAGGCCACCGTGCGGCGAATCTCCTCGATGGAGTTCGTCGCCCCCTGGCGTGCTCCGAAGCGTGCTCCGCCGATGTAGAGGGCATCCGCCCCGTAATCGACCGCACGCACCGCTGCCGCATAATCCTTGGCCGGCGCTAAGAGTTCGATGCGCTTCATTAAATGCGATAATTTTTCACAAAAATAATCATTTTTGCGAATTGTTTTGTAATTTTGTCGATTGTAAACCGAAAACGCAACTCAAATTTCTTGAAATATGCTTACTATCAAGCAAATACGCGACAACAAGGCCGAGGCAGTTCGCCGTCTGGCCAAGAAGGGTGTCGATGCAGCACCCATCATCGAGCAAATTATCGCCCTCGACGACCGTCGTCGTGCCATCCAGACCGAGCTTGACAACACGCTGGCTGCCCAGAACAAGGCTGCCAAGCAGATCGGTATGCTGATGGGCCAGGGCCGCAAAGAGGAGGCCGAGGCTGCCAAGGCCGAGGTGGCTCAGATGAAGCAGAAGTCGGCCGAGCTGCAGCAGGAGTCGGCTTCGGTACAGGAGCAGCTGAACAGCGCCATCGTCTCGCTGCCGAACTTCCCCGCCGAGATTGTTCCCGAGGGTCGCACGGCCGAGGACAACGTGGTGGTAAAGATCGACGAGAACTACTCGCAGCTGCCCGCCAATCCGCTGCCCCACTGGGAGTTGGCCCGCAAGTACGACATCATCGACTTCGACCTGGGCGTGAAGCTCACCGGTGCCGGTTTCCCCGTCTATAAGGGCAAGGGTGCCCGTCTGCAACGTGCCCTGATCAACTACTTCCTCGACTGCAACACCAAGGCAGGTTACCAGGAGGTCGAGCCTCCTATTATGGTCAATGAGGCTTCGGGCTTCGGTACGGGTCAGTTGCCCGACAAGGAGGGTCAGATGTATCACGCTACGGCTGATAACTTCTACCTCGTTCCCACTGCCGAGGTGCCCGTTACAAACATCTTCCGCGATGTTATTCTCGATGCGAAGGATTTTCCGGTTAAGATGACCGCCTATACTCCTTGCTTCCGTCGCGAGGC
>CALAQA010000048.1:0-7020 GCA_937889065.1 uncultured Alistipes sp. | reverse complement strand
ATACACCAATCCTTGATGTTCTCCATCCAGTGGCGGTAGGTATTTTTGTACTTTTCGGGTACGAAGCGGATGATATCCTCCAATACGGCCTTCGTGGCGGGCTTGGCCAGCTCCTCCATCGAGAGGAACCACTGCATCGAGAGCTTCGGCTCGATGGCTACGCCCGTGCGCTCCGAGTAACCCACGTTGTTGGTGTAGTCCTCGGTCTTCTCCAACAGGTCGGCAGCCACCAAATCCTTCTCAATCTGCTTGCGCAGCTCGAAGCGGTCCATACCGACATAGATGCCCACCTTGTCGTTGATGGTGCCATCGTCGTTGAAGATGTCGATGGACTCCAGGCCATACTTCTCGCCCAGCATATAGTCGTTTACATCGTGGGCGGGGGTCACCTTCAGGGCACCCGTACCGAACTCGATATCGACATACTCGTCACGAATCACGGGAATCGAACGACCTACCAGCGGCACGATGACACGGGCATCCTTGCTCAGGTGTTGGTAGCGGGGGTCGTTGGGATTTACGCAGAGGGCCGTATCGCCCAGAATGGTCTCGGGACGGGTCGTGGCCACGATAAGGGCCTCATCCGACCCTTCGACCTTGTAGCGCAGGTAGTAGAGTTTGCCGTGCGACTCCTTGAAGATGACCTCCTCATCCGAAAGGGCCGTCTTGGCCGAGGGGTCCCAATTGACCATACGTACACCACGATAGATTTTGCCCTTCTCATAGAGGTCGCAGAAGACCTTGATGACGCTCTGGGTGCGAGCATCGTCCATCGTGAAGCAGGGGCGGTCCCAATCGCACGAAGCACCCAACTTGCGCAACTGCTTGAGAATCACACCGCCATACTTCTCTTTCCACTCCCAGGCATACTTCAAGAACTCCTCACGTGTGAGGTCGGCCTTCTCGATGCCCTGCTCGTGCAGCATAGCCACCACCTTGGCCTCGGTGGCAATCGAGGCGTGGTCCATACCCGGTACCCAGCAGGCGTTCTTGCCCATCATACGGGCACGACGCACCAGCACGTCCTGCAACGTGTTGTTGAGCATATGGCCCATATGGAGCATACCCGTCACATTGGGGGGCGGGATGACGATGGTATAGGGCTCGCGGTGGTCAATCTCGGAGTGGAACAATTTTTGGTCGATCCAATACTGATACCACTTGGACTCCAACTGTCCGGGGGTGTATTTGTCTGCAATCTGCATAGTTGTGATGGTTGAATTTGCGTTTAACGGTGCGCTGTGGCGCATTTGAGCTGCAAAGTTATTAACATTCTGTTAAAGTTAAAATAAAATCGCCGAAAAAACGTTACCTTTGTGGCGATTTACTTCACAGAGAAACTATGAACAAGAAAGATAAAATAGAAAAAATCGAGATTGACGACGTAAACCTGTCGGCCGAACTCTTGGACGGTCGCCATCGGGTCATTCCCATCGTAACGGGCGATGACGAGCCGATGGAGGAGGTGGAGGTGCCCGAGGTGCTTCCCATCCTGACGCTGCGTTCGTCGGTTCTCTTTCCCGGAGCCATCACCCCCATCACCGTAGGCCGTGACAAGTCGATTGCCTTGGTGCGTGCCGTCAATGAAGAGGGGGGTATGCTGGGTGCCGTGCTGCAACGTGAGAGCGAAATCGAGAATCCCACCCCCGCCGATATGTATCGGGTGGGTACGTCGGCCCGCATCATCAAAATTTTGGAGATGCCCAACGGTAACCTGACCGTCATTCTGAATGGTCTGCAGAAGATTGAGGTGGGCGAGTATGTCTCGACCGAGCCCTACTTCAAGGCCCACGTGACGGCCCTGCGTGACACGACCCCCGATTTGAAGAGTTTGGAGTTTGAGGCCCTGGTCGATTCGATTCGCGAGACGGCCCTCGGCATCATCAACATCTCGCCCACGATGCCCAAAGAGGCTGCTTTTGCCATCAAGAACATCGACTCGAAGCGGGGCATCATCAACTTCATCTGCTCGAATATGGAGCTGTCGGACGACGACCGTCAGGCCCTCTTGGAGGCCCCCGGTCTGTTGGCCCGTGCCCGCAAACTGCTCGAAATTCTGATTCGTGAGCAGCAGTTGGCCGAGCTCAAGAGCGAGATTCAGGAGCGTGTGAAGCAGGAGATCGACAAGCAGCAGCGTGACTACTACCTGCAACAGCAGATGCGTACCATTCAGGAGGAGTTGGGCGATACGACCGATGCCGAGCTGAAGCGTCTGGAGGAGGCCGCCAAAAAGAAGAAGTGGCCCGAGGAGGTGCAAAAGCTCTTCGAGAAGGAGCTGCTGAAGTTGGAGCGCATCAACCCCGCCGTGGCCGAATACACGGTGCAAATCACCTACCTGGAGCTGCTGTTGGAGCTGCCCTGGGGCGAATATACCACCGACAACCTCGACCTGAAGGCTGCCCGTGAGCAGTTGGATCGTGACCACTTCGGCTTGGAGGAGGTCAAGGACCGCATCTTGGAGCACCTGGCCGTCATCAAACTCAAAGGCGATTTGAAGTCGCCCATCCTCTGCCTCTACGGCCCTCCGGGTGTGGGTAAAACCTCGTTGGGTAAGAGTGTGGCGGCCGCCCTGGGTCGTAAGTTCGGCCGTATCTCGTTGGGCGGTCTGCACGATGAGTCGGAGATCCGCGGTCACCGCCGCACCTACATCGGTGCGATGCCGGGTCGCATTATCCAGACCATCAAGCGTTGCGGCTCGTCGAATCCGGTCATCATCCTCGACGAGGTGGATAAACTCACCGTCTCGAACCACGGCGACCCCTCGAGTGCGCTGTTGGAGGTGCTTGACCCCGAGCAGAATACCACCTTTCACGACAACTACATCGATGTAGAGTACGACCTGTCGAAGGTCCTCTTCATTGCTACGGCCAACAATATCCAGAACATCGCTCCCGCCCTGCGTGACCGTATGGAGATGATCAACATCCCCGGCTACCTGATGGAGGAGAAGTGCAGCATCGCCTCGCAGCACCTGGTGGCCAAGCAGTCGGAGGCACACGGCCTGAAGGCCGAGCAGTTCCAATTGGAGCAGAGCACCATCGAGCAGATCATCAGTGGCTATACCCGTGAGGCGGGTGTCCGTTCGCTCGACAAGCAGCTGGCCAAGTTGGCCCGTGCCCGTGCCAAGCAGGTGGCCTTCGAGGAGGAGTTCTCGCCCACGATGACCGCCGACGAGGTGGTGAAGGTGCTGGGTATGCCCAAATTCCTCAAGGAGGAGTACGAGGTGGCCGGTATGGCAGGCGTCGTGACGGGTCTGGCCTGGACCGAGGTGGGGGGCGACATCCTCTACATCGAGTCGTGCCTGACGCCCGGCAAGGGCGGTCTGTCGCTGACGGGTCATCTGGGCGATGTGATGAAGGAGTCGGCCCAGATTGCCTTGGAGTGGGTCAAGGCCCACCACGAGGAGCTGGGTATCGAGGTCGAGAAGTTCGAGAAGCACGATGTCAATATCCACGTGCCCGAGGGGGCGATTCCGAAGGATGGTCCCTCGGCAGGTATCACGATGGTGACGTCGCTCGTCTCGACCTTCACGGGTCGTCTGGTGAAGGAGCGTCTGGCTATGACGGGCGAGACGACGCTGCGTGGCCGTGTGATGCCCGTAGGCGGTGTGAAGGAGAAGGTGCTGGCCGCCAAGCGTGCAGGCATCACCCAAATCATCCTCTCGGAGGAGAACCGCAAGGATGTGGCCGAAATCAAGGCCGAGTACATCGCCGGTTTGGAGTTCCATTATGTCAGAACCAACGACGAGGTGTTGCGCCTCGCCCTTATATAAATAGGTATGAAGTTTATTGCAATCATTCCTGCCCGTTATGCTTCGACCCGTTTTCCGGGTAAACCGCTCGCTATGCTGGGGGGTAAGACGGTCATTCAGCGGGTCTATGAGCAGGTGCGAGGCGTCTTGGACGAGGCGGTTGTGGCGACCGACGATGAGCGTATCTTCGCCGCCGTTGAGGCCTTTGGTGGCAAGGCGGTAATGACCTCCTCGGCCCACCGCAGTGGTACGGATCGTTGCCGTGAGGCCTTTGAGAAGATGGGCGAGGGGTACGATGTGGTGGTCAATGTGCAAGGCGACGAGCCCTTCATTCAGCCCGCCCAGTTGGAGTCGTTGAAGTGCTGCTTCTTAAATCCTGCGACGCAGATTGCCACCCTCGTGAAACCCTTTACCGAGGCCGACGGCTTGGCGGCACTCGAGAACCCCAACTCGCCGAAGGTGGTGCTCGACAACGAGGGGTGTGCCCTCTACTTTTCGCGCTCGGTGGTGCCCTACCTGCGTGGCGTGGAGCGCAATGAGTGGCTCAAACACCACACCTTCTACAAACATATCGGCATCTATGCCTTCCGTGCCGAGGTGCTGAAGGCGGTCACCGACCTGCCGCAATCGACCCTGGAGCTTAGCGAGAGCTTGGAGCAGTTGCGTTGGCTCGAGAATGGCTACAAAATCGGGGTGGGAATCACGCAGATGGAGACCATCGGCATCGATACGCCCGAAGATTTGGCCAAGGCCGAGGCCTTCCTGATGGCTCGTGACCATTAAAAGCTGATACGATGAAACTTATCGCCGGTCCGTGTGTGATTGAATCGGCCGAGCTGCTCGACGAGGTGGCAGCCCGCCTGGTGGAGATCAACCGTAGTTTGGGAACCGAGATTATCTTTAAGGCCTCGTTTGATAAGGCCAATCGCACCTCCATTCACTCGTTCCGTGGCCCCGGCTTGGAGCGAGGACTGCAACTGCTTGCCGATGTGAAACAACGGTGGGGCTTGTCGCTTTTGACCGACATCCACGAAGCGTGGCAGGCCGAGGCGGTGGGCCAGGTGGTTGATGTGGTACAGATTCCCGCCTTTCTGTGTCGTCAGACCGACCTGCTGGTGGCGGCGGCACGTACAGGGAGAATTGTCAATATCAAGAAGGGGCAGTTTCTCTCGGGAGCCGATATGCGCTACCCGGTCGAGAAGGCCCGTGAGGCGGGTGCCCGTGAAATCTGGCTCACGGAGCGCGGCAACTCGTTTGGTTACAACAATCTGGTGGTCGATTTTCGCAACATCGTCGATATGACCCGCTTGGTCGATACGGTGGTGATGGATTGCACCCACTCGGTGCAACGCCCCGGCGCAGGCAACGGTACGACGAGTGGCAATCGCGAGTTTGTCCCTTCGATGGCGCTGGCTGCCAAGGCCTTCGGCGCCAATGGTTACTTCTTTGAGGTCCATCCCGACCCCGATACGGCGCTCTCCGATGGACCGAATATGTTACCCCTCGATGAGTTGGAAGGGGTCATTAAACAACTGATGCAATGACCGAGAATCTCAAACAACAGCTCTTGAATGCAGCACGTCGTGCCATCCGCACCGAATGTGAATCGTTGGCTGCGTTGGAGCGCAAAATAGACGATAGTTTTGCCCGTGCCGTTCAGACGATTCTTGCCTCTTCGGGAAAGTGTATTATCACCGGTATGGGCAAGTCGGGCTTGGTGGGGCGCAAAATTGCTGCTACACTCGCCTCGACGGGCACTCCGAGTTTCTTTCTTCATCCGGGTGAGGCCTTTCACGGCGACCTGGGTATGATCTCGAAGGAGGATGTGGTGGTGGCCCTCTCCTATTCGGGGGAGACGGATGAGGTGTTGAAAATTGTCCCTTTCGTTCAAGCAAACGGCAATCGGTTGGTGGCCCTCACCGGCAATCCCCATTCGACGTTGGCCCGCCACGCCGATATTCATCTTGATGTGGGTGTCGAACACGAAGCCTGCATTTTGCAGTTGGCCCCCACCTCTTCGACGACGGCCCAATTGGCTATGGGCGATGCGTTGGCGGTGGCATTGATGGAGGTGCGAGGCTTTACGAGTGTCGATTTCGCCCGCCTGCACCCGGGTGGCAGTCTGGGCCGCCGTCTGTTGATGACCGTAGGTCAGGCTATGCGTGACCACGACCTTCCGGTGGTGGCCCCCTCTTGCTCGGCGGTGGAGATGATTCACACCATCTCGAAGGGCGGCTTGGGACTCATTGTCGTGGAGGAGCAGAATCGCATTGCGGGTATTGTGACCGATGGCGATGTGCGTCGTGCTATGGAGCGTTTGAAAAGTGACTTTTTCTCCATCACGGCTGCCGACATAGCCACCGTAAACCCCCGCACGATTGCTGCCGATGCCCGCCTTATCGATGCCGAGCAGTTGATGACTCGCTACAAGGTCACCTCGCTGTTGGTGGCCGATGAGGAGCTACACCTGCAAGGTGTGATTCAGATTTACGACATCAAACTCTGATTGCAGCCTGCCTGCCTGGCTGTCTGTCCCCTTTGGCAAAACCGATTTGACACAAAAAGCCCCCGACCGTTTGGTCAGGGGCTTTTTCATTAGCGTTTTCGCACCAATTACTCGGCAACGATAGCCTCGGTGGGGCATACGCTTGCGCACGAGCCGCAGTCGATGCACTTATCGGGATCGATGACATAGATGTCGCCGGCCGAGATAGCCTCTACGGGGCACTCGCCAATGCAGGTACCGCAAGCCAGGCACGAATCGGTAATTCTGTAAGCCATAATTGTAAAGTTTTAGAGTTTAATGTGTGTGTTTGTTATTGCAAATATAATACATTATTTGATAAAATCAAATCCTGTGTAGGGAATTAACACCTCGGGGATGCGGATTCCCTCCTCGGTTTGATTGTTCTCCAATAATGCTGCCACGATGCGCGGAAGTGCCAACGACGAACCGTTGAGGGTGTGTGCCAGCTGGGTCTTCTTCTGCTCGTCACGATAGCGGAGCTTGAGGCGGTTCGATTGGAACGACTCGAAGTTCGACACCGACGACACCTCCAACCAACGCTGCTGGGCCTCGGAATAGACCTCGAAGTCGTAGGTCAGAGCCGAGGTGAACGACATATCGCCGCCACACAGACGCAGGATACGGTAGGGCAGGCCGAGTGCCTTAACCAGCTGCTCAACGTGAGCAACCATACCGTCCAGAGCCTCATACGACTTCTCGGGCAGAGCCAACTGCACGATCTCGACCTTGTCGAACTGGTGCA
>CALAQA010000047.1:0-6135 GCA_937889065.1 uncultured Alistipes sp. | reverse complement strand
CGCATCGCCGAGAAGCCCGAATTGGAGATCATCGAGTGGTCGGTTGCCGATATCGATCCCGATCCGACGCAGCTCGGTCTGCAAGGATCGCCGACAAAGGTGAAGCGGATCGAGAATGTGGTATTCCAAGCCAAGGAGGCGAAGCGTCTAGACTGCTCGGACGAGGCGTTAGAGGGGCTGATTCAGGAACTGATCGCCGCCCACACCATCGGCTAACCGCTTAAAAACGAAAACGATGAACAACATTTTAGTCTATATCGAACAGGAGGCGGGCCTGGTGGCCGACGTCAGCTTGGAGCTTTTGACCAAGGGTCGCGAGTTGGCTGCCACGTTGGGCGTGGAGCTGGAGGCGGTGGTGATTGGCACCGAGACCTGCGGCCTACCCGAAGTGTTGGCCAAGTATGGCGCCGAGCGGGTTTGGGTGGCCGACGATCCCATCTTCTGCCCCTACCGCACGCTGCCGCATACGGCCATCCTGACGAAGCTCATCACCCAAGAGCAACCGCAAATTGTGCTCTTCGGTGCCACCTCCGTGGGGCGTGATTTGGCCCCTCGTGTCTCGTCGGCGCTGCACAGCGGTCTGACGGCCGATTGCACCCAGCTGGAGATTGGCGACCACACCGATGCCAAAACGGGAACGCACTACGAAAATCTGCTCTACCAGATTCGTCCCGCCTTTGGCGGCAACATCATTGCCACCATCATCAACCCTGACCATCGTCCCCAGATGGCGACCGTGCGTGAGGGCGTAATGCGCCGAGAGAAGGCGGCAACACCTGCCCGAGGCGAGGTAAAGATGATTGATTGGCAACATTGGCTCTCGGATGCCGACCTGGCTGTTCGCATTCTGGAGCGTGAGGTTACGGAGCGCAAAATCGACATCAAAGGGGCCTCGATTATCGTGGCCGGCGGCTACGGCGTAGGCTCGAAGGAGAACTTTGCGCTGCTGCACGAGTTGGCCGAGGTGCTTGGCGGTGAGGTGGGAGCCTCCCGTGCTGCGGTCGATGCCGGCTTCACGGAGCACGCCCGCCAGATTGGGCAGACGGGTGTTACGGTACGCCCCAAGCTCTACATTGCCTGCGGCATCTCGGGACAGATTCAGCACACGGCCGGTATGGAGCAGTCGGCGATGGTGATTTCGATCAACACCGACCCCAATGCCCCCATCAACCGCCTGGCCGACTACGCCATCACGGGCGATGTGATGACGGTCATCCCCAAACTCATCAAGTTCTACAAGCAAAACGCAAAGTAATGGCCAACTTTTTTACCGATAATAAAGACCTTCAGTTGCAGCTTGACCACCCGCTGATGGAGCGCATCGTGGCGATGCGTGAGCGCAACTACACCCAGGCCGAGCAGTACGACTACGCACCGCAGAACTATGCCGATGCGATGGACTCCTACCGTCGTGTGATGGAGTTGGCGGGCGAGATTTGCGGCGAGGTGATTGCCCCCAATGCCGAGGGGGTCGATGGCGAAGGACCTCACCACGAGGGCGACCACGTACGCTATGCTTCGGGCACGGTGGCCAACCTGCAAGCAATGCACAAGGCGGGGTTGGATGGCATTTCGCTGCCTCGACGCTACCAAGGGTTGAATTTTCCACTTTCGACCTTTGTGATGGTCAATGAGATGATTGCCCGAGCCGATGCAGGGTTTCAGAATATCTGGGGTTTGCAGGATTGCGCCGAGACGCTCTACGAGTTCGGCTCGGAGGAGCAGAAAGAGAAGTACCTGCCCCAAACCTGCGACGGCAAGACCTGGGCCATGGATTTGACCGAGCCGGATGCAGGCTCGGATTTGGGTGCCGTGATGCTGAAGGCCACCTGGTCGGAGGAGCGTCAAACGTGGTTGCTGAATGGCGTCAAGCGCTTCATCACGAATGGCGATGGCGACCTGGCCTTGGTGTTGGCACGCACCGAGGAGGGCACGACCGATGCCCGAGGGCTGTCGATGTTGCTCTACGACAAGCGCAACGGCGGAATGAAGGTGCGCCGCATCGAGAACAAACTCGGCATCAAGGGGTCGCCCACCTGCGAGCTGGTCTTTACGGATGCCCCTGCCGAGTTGGTGGGCGATCGTCGTATGGGTCTGATTAAGTATGTTATGTCGTTGATGAATGCTGCCCGATTGGGTATTGGCGCACAGTCGGTTGGTTTGTGCGAGGCGGCATATCGTGAGGCGTTGAAGTATGCCCACGAGCGTCGCCAGTCGGGCAAGGCCATCATCGAATTTACGGCCGTCAGCGAGCTGCTTTCGTTGATGAAGGCCAAGACGCAGGCAGTTCGAGCATTACTTTACGAAACGGCTCGTTTTGTGGAGATTTACAAGCAATTAGCCGACATCAACAAGGAGACCCGCTTGGATAGCGATGCCCGTAGCGAGATGAAACACTACAACCGCCTGGCCGATGGTTTCACGCCGCTCGTCAAGCTCTTCTCGTCGGAGTATGCCAACCAAACCGCCTACGATGCCATTCAGATTCACGGCGGCTCGGGCTTTATGAAGGATTACCCGGTGGAGCGCATCTACCGCGATGCCCGCATTATGAGCATCTACGAGGGCACATCGCAGTTGCAGGTTGTGGCGGCCATCAATGGGGTCACAAAGGGGACCTTCCGTGAGCAAATTGAGTGCTATGCCAACGAATCGTACAGCGAGGAGACAGCCTCGGAGGTGGCTCGTCTGCAACGTATGACCGCCTCGTTGGATGCCATGATTGAGCGTGTCGAAGCGGTTGAGCGTGAGCACAACGGCTTCAAGGAGCTGCACGCCCGTCGTCTGGTCGAGAGCGTGGGCTACATCATTATGGGCTACCTGCTCTGCCGTCAGGCATCGCAACACAGCGAGGAGTATCTGAACTCGGCACGCATCTTCTGCCGTCACGGTGCCGGTAAGGTTGCCGAGGCATTGGCCGTTATTGAAGGCTCAGAAGGGGAGGATGTAGCACTGAACAAGGCCATCCAAAACGAGACGCTATAACAGGCAACACACGAAACGAAAAGAGCCGCAACCCGAATGTTTGCGGCTCTTTTGTTATAGGTGCAATCCGAATTTCACGCCGACCGAGAAGTAGAAAATCTCGTCAAAATCGAGCGTGTGATTCGTCGCCTTGGAGATCAAATCGAGGTCTTTCGACGAGAGTTCGTAGTAGAGCGATACGGACTTAAAGGGCGAATCGCTCGGCTTAAAATAGTAGGTAACACGTTGCCCTACATAGAGATACAGACGCAATCGAGAGGCAAAACGGTAATAATTGCCATACTTCGACGGCTCGGACACCCAGTAGTCGCCACCCGAGATGTAGTTGATGTAGGCACCGCACGAAAAAGGCTCGATACCCAACCGCTCGTGGCAACGGATATTCCAGGGGATGTAGTTCTGTTTGAGGGTAAAGGTAACTTGGGGGTCATCCGAGAATTTCTCGGGCAGGTAACCCACGTGGAAGTCGGTCTCCCAACGATTCCACCGCCCGTAATCCCATCCACAGGCTAACGAAAAGAGGCCCATACCACCCGCATATTGTCCCTTATAGTGGGTCGGAATGATGCGTTTCCATCCCGCATAGTCATCGTGCAGTCGCTGTTCGAGGGCGCTCTGCGCCGAGACTCCCGACACAAAGAGGAGGGCAACAGCACAAAGCAGCGATCTAAAAGTAGTGTTGTTCATAGCTGTAACCATCTTCATTGAGGGTGAAAATCAAAAAGTTGCGCTCGAAGATGCAGTCGCTCTGGATGTAAAGCATTCCATCTTCAAACGTATCGTGCACCTCGAATTTATGGCCGTGCCCATTCAAACAAAACTGCAACGAGGGGAAGCGCATCAACGCCTCGTGAAAAGCAAAGGCCTTGTAGCCAAAGAGTTGTTCGGTCAGCGGAGCGGCGTGCATCACGGCCACCGTGTGGGTAGCCTCAGCGGGGAAAGAGGCCAACTCACGAGCCAGAAAATCCATATCGGGCACGGGGTCGAAATCGTTGTACTCCAACGTATTGGTATTCGAGCAGATGAAGCGGAAACGCCCAGCCGTAAAGGCAAAGTGCGCAGGGCCAAAAATCTTCTCATAGACCACACGACCCGTAGCGATGCAATCGTGGTTGCCAATGAGGGCGACATAGGGTAGGGTCAGCTTCTCCAAAATATCGCGCTGGCGCTCAAACTCCTCGTTAAGGCCCCAATCGGTCATATCGCCGCCGTGAATCACAAAGTCGATGTCGGCGAGCGAGTTGATACACTCCACCGCATCTTCAAACTCGTCGTACCAGCGCTGCGTATCGCTCAAAAAAACAAAACGTATTTCACTTTTTGAAGCCGTGCGCTCTTCGATAAGCGGAATGGTGCGGGCGTGGATATCCCTCGCCCCATCGATGCGGGTATCGTAGGCGTGAAATTCGCTCTGACAAGCCGTCAGCGAGAATAACATAATTATATATAGCGCAAGTCTTCTCATTCGCCGTAGCATTTTACGGTGCAAAATTCGTCAATTTAGCCCCTAAACAAAAGGTGAATTCGGGTAGATAATTTGTCATTTTAAGTTTTTGATAGTTCATTTACGTATGGAGGTTGTTCAATATCGGAACACTATACCCGATTTGACCAATAGAGAGCACATAATGCCGATTTGTGGCAATAAAAAGTTCCTACATTTGCAGAAAAATTGCAATCCGATGGAAAACTCCAATATACAAAGCATCACCCTTGGCGAAATCATCAACCACGCCAAGCGCTACAACACACACATCGAGAAGAAGACTTACAAGGGATGTCTGATTAGCCATTACTCCATCAGCGAGCACATCGAAGAGCCCTTCTTCGACTATCCGACACGCATCGACGCCATCGTCTTCTTTATCTGCACGAAGGGAAGTGCCAAAGTCAGCTGCAACCTGAAAGAATACACACTCAACGAAGGGACATTACTGCTCATTCCGCCACGTTGCCTGGTCAATCGCAGCGAGACCTCCGACGAACACGAAGGCTATGTGGTATTCTTCGATACCGATTATTTGGGAGAGTGCAATTTCAACCTCAAACAGTTCACTTCGCTGATGATGCAGATTTCCGAAAACGTCTGCATCACGCTAAAAGAGACAGAGTTGCAACGTCTGATGCGTGCCACATCGACCCTCGAAGCATTGATTCTCGAACAGATAACGTCGAGCTTCCGTGACGACATCATCCGCTCGATGGTCGAGACCTTGATGTATCAATTCTGCGAAGTATTCTCGGTGCGCATCGACAACAAAACGACACAGGGCGAGGAAAAACTCTCCCGTCAGGAGAACTATTTTCGCCACTTTATCAAAGAGTTGGGAGAACACTACACCGAGCGTCAGAACGTGACCTACTATGCCGAGAAGCTCTGCATTTCGTCACGCTACCTAACGACCATCGTGCGCAAGGTGAGCGGCCTTTCGGTGACCGATTGGATGAACAAATACCTCTTGATGGAGGCGAAATACCTGCTCAAATACAGCGACATGAGCATTCAGGAGATTGCCTATCGTCTTTCGTTCCCCGACCAATCGTTCTTCGGCAAATACTTCAAGCAGCACACGGGCGTTGCCCCCTCGACCTACCGAAACCAATAGGAAAAGAGTGTGCTCCATCCAACAAACGAAAAGACCCCTCGCCATTGGCAAGGGGTCTTTTCATCTCCACGTGTGAGCTATTATGCCCAGTTGAGAATCTTGCGGAAGTCGAACTCCTCGGGGTTCTCTACATAGGCCTTGGCTGCCTCGTAGTCAGCCGGCGTGATGGCATTGATGATGTTCTCAACCACCGACTTGAACTTATCCGAGCTGATGTCCACCAGACGGGGAGGAATCTTGCCCGTCGTGGGATCCTGCAGATCCTTCAGGTAGAGCGGAGCCACGTTGCCCTCCGAGTCAACATAGACCATGCAACCGGTCTTGCCCTCCGAGAAGAGTTTGTAAACACCCATACCCAACTCCGAGCAGTAAACCAAGTCGTAAGCGATAGGGGTCTGGCAACGAACCTCGTAACCAATCTCTACAGGGCGCGACTTAACCTTCAAGCCCAACTCCTTAACTTTCTTCTCGAGCATCTCGTTGAAGATGTGAGCCTTCGACACCTTACCCAACTCTGGGTGACCGTGGTCATCATATGAGAAGT
>CALAQA010000046.1:0-4085 GCA_937889065.1 uncultured Alistipes sp. | reverse complement strand
AGACCCGGGGGGCCGTGCAACAAGACGTGGTCGAGCGAGTCGCCACGCATCAGAGCGGCTTTGATGAAGATGCGCAGGTTTTCGACAATCTTCTCCTGACCGGCAAAGTTCCCGAGGGCTTGCGGGCGGATTTTGTTTTCGAACTCCAGATCACTCTCCGTATTGCGAACAATAGACATAGTTTTCACGTTAAATCAATATCCAAAGGTACAAAAACAATTCTAAAAACCGCCTAATTTTTTCGGGATTTTGTGTTTTGCTGCCCAAAATTGGTCGGCAAGTGTTTGAAGATAGTAGAAAAACGATAAAAAATGCTATTTTCTATTGCAAAATAAAATATTTATACTATCTTTGCTTTGAGTTCCTTCGGATTGGTGCAAGGGTAGCGGGTGAGCAATAAAAAAAGCGACGCCGAGCGTCGCTAAAAGTGTGATCCCGAGGAGATTCGAACTCCTATCGTAAGAACCGGAATCTTAAATTCTATCCATTGAACTACGGGACCGAGGATGCAAAGTTGAGAAAAATAAATCATATTTCCAAGCAATATGGAGGAAAACAAACAACCCTGTTGGCAGCGTTTGTCAGCTGTCATTGAGTGGGCAGATATGTCTGCCAACTACTTCGCCCGCCACATCGGCCTGCCCCGTGGCGAGAACATCTACCAAATCAAGCGTGGCAACAACGGTATCTCGCGCCGTCTGGCCGAGCGCATCGTGGCCCACTTTCCCCAAATCAGCAAAATGTGGCTCCTGACGGGCGAAGGCGAAATGTTTGTCGAGTCGCAGGATGCCGTTCCCGCCATCCCCTACTACAATGCGGAGGTCGAGGAGTGGATTCATCGCCTCGACGAAATTGCCCCCACCGCCCGGATGACCCTGCCCCAACTTTCGGACTGCGATTTGGCAATGCTCTATCACGGCAAACCGATGGAGAAGGTCTTTCCGGCCGGCTCGACCCTTTTTTTGAAAAAAATGGCTGTTGATGCCCTTATTCCGGGGCGTGAATATGTTGTTATTACCAAAAAAATTGTAACTTTGCGTAATGTCCGTTTGGCCAAGAAAACCGATGAGGTGCGTCTCTCGCCGGCCGATCATCTCAACTACGACGATATGATTGTGCCCCTCGACCAGATTGAGGCCCTCTATGAGGTGCGCGGACAGTTGATCATAACCCGTTAAGCGAATAGAAGAGCAATATGTTTTCCGGAATTGTAGAGGCGATGGCCGAAGTGGTGGCCATCCGCTGTGATCGAGAGAATAAGGATTTTGTGATGCGCTGCCCCTTCACAGAGGAGTTGAAGATTGACCAGAGCGTGGCCCACAACGGTGTCTGTCTGACGGTGGTGGCCATCGACGGAGATTGCTACACCGTGACGGCAATGAAGGAGACCCTCGACCGCTCGAATCTGGGGCTGTTGCAGGTGGGTGATCGGGTCAATGTCGAGCGTTCGATGCGCCCCGAGGCCCTCTTGGACGGCCACATCGTGCAGGGCCACGTCGATCAGACGGCCACCTGCGTGGCGCGCGAGGATGCCGACGGCAGTTGGTACTACACCTTCCGCTATGAGCCTCGCGGTGGCGGTATGACTACGGTCGAGAAGGGCTCGGTGGCGGTCAATGGTGTCAGCCTGACGGTCTGCGACCCCACCTCCGATTCGTTCCGTGTGGCCATCATTCCTTACACCTACGAACACACCAACTTCCACGCGATTGAGGTGGGAACGGTGGTCAATTTGGAGTTTGACATCGTCGGCAAGTACATTGCCCGTCTGATGGAGAATTATTGGAAAAAGTAAATCTAAAAAAACGATAACCTTATGAAAATCAAAACCAAAGAGTTTGCTTCGTTGCTGGTGGCCATGTCGGCGAGTGTCGTGGTGGCTCTTGTGATGATTGTGATGCAGGCCTCGTGGTTGCACGTGGTGGTGGTGTCGATTGTGACATTGGTAGCCGTGATGCTCTTCTCGCTCTTCATCATTCGAAAGTATGTGGCTTACAAACTCAAGCCCATCTATTCGATTGTCCTTTCGCGCAACGTGCGCACCTCGGAGATCTTCACCGAGTTGCAGGACAAGCGTGTCGAGAACATCGGTGACGAGCTGACCGCCTGGGCCTCGGAGAGCGACCGTGAGATTGCCCGCCTGAAGGAGGCCGAGACCTTCCGCAAGCAGTACCTGGGCAATGTGGCCCACGAGCTCAAGACCCCGATTTTCAATATCCAGGGCTACATTTCGACCCTCTTGGATGGTGGCTTGGAGGATGAGTTGATTAACCGCAAGTACCTCGAGCGTGCCGAGAAGAGCATCGACCGTCTGATTAACATCGTCAATGACCTCGACACGATTAACAAGCTCGAGAGCAGTATGAACGCCTTGAAGGCCGACACGTTCGACGTGGTGGCTCTGGCGCGTGAGATTGCCGAGCAGGCCGAGATTGAGGCCGACCGTCGCCAGATTAAAATTTCGGTCAAGGGGGCCGAGAATCTCCCTTCGCCCTTCTGGGTGCAGGCCGACAAACACTATGTGGGTCAGGTGCTGGTTAATCTGATTATCAACTCGATTCGTTACGGCAAGGAGGGTGGTCAGACCCGTGTCAAGTTCCGTGATATGTTGGACAAGATTCTCATCGAGGTCGAGGACAACGGTCAGGGAATTGCCAAGGAGGACCAGCCCCGCATCTTCGAGCGTTTCTACCGTGCCGATAAGGGTCGTTCGCGCGAGCAGGGTGGTACGGGCCTCGGTCTGGCCATCGTGAAGCACATTGTCGAGGCACACGGTGAGCGCATCACCGTGCGCAGTGAGCAGGGCAAGGGCTCGACCTTCGCCTTCACGCTCAAGAAGGTACCCGTTACGCAGTTGGATAAGTAGTCGCAGAGAATGATGCACTTTTGTTCGATAGTTTGGGATTTCGATCCGGTGCTGTTTCGCATCGGCTCGTTTGACATTCGCTACTACGGCCTGATGTGGGCCATCGCCATTTTGGTGGCAGCCAAGTTCTTCGACAACTTTGTCAAACGTGAGGGGTTGAAGCCCGAGATTTCGGAGTCGATCTTCCTGTATGGTACCATTGGTACGATTCTGGGTGCCCGTCTCGGCCACTGCCTCTTCTACGACCCGGGTTACTACCTGGCGCAGCCCTGGACCATCCTGACCGAGTTCCGTGACGGCGGTATGGCCTCGCACGGTGCCGCCATCGGTATCTTGGTCGGTCTGTGGCTCTTCTCGCGTAAAAACCGCCTGCCCTACATCTGGTCGCTGGACCGCATTATGATTGGCGTGGCCATCGGTGGTGCGGCGGTGCGCCTCGGCAACCTCTTCAATTCCGAGATTTTCGGTGTGGCTACCGACCTGCCGTGGGGCTTCGAGTTTGTCCGTTCGGCCAAGTGGGTGCGTGAGTTTGCCCCCGCAGCGGTCCACCCCACACAGCTCTACGAGGCGTTGTGCTATCTGGTGACCTTCGTCGTTCTGGTGTGGATGTACTACGGCCGTGATTTGGGTCGCCGCCGTCCCGGTATGCTGTTTGGAGTGGGTCTGGTAGGCATCTTTGTCACCCGCTTCTTCATCGAGTTTATCAAGACCGAGCAGGAGGCCTTCGAGAAGGGAATGACCCTCGATATGGGCCAATGGTTATCGATTCCCTTCATCCTCTTGGCCGGTTATATGATCTATCGGGTGGCCACCCGTCCCGCCCTTGAGCCCGTGACGCCGAAGGTCGAGCGGCAGATGCCTCCCGTAAAACCGAAAACCAAAAAACACAAATAGTTATGTCGTCCAATCCGATGGTTGCCGAGCTGAATCGCCTCATTGCCGATAAGTTGGCTGCGGGGGAGTCGTTGTACCTTCCCGAGGTGGGTACGTTGATGGTGAAGCGTGTCGCTGCACGTCGTCTTTCGCACACCGAGGTGGTGCCTCCGCAGCGTGTGGTTGATTTCCAACACACGCCCGAGGGGGTCAATCTGGTGGAGCTGCTGACCGAGGTGGCTGCCACTACCCCCGAGTCGGCCGGTGAGATTTACCAACGCTGGCTCTCGCATACGCTTGCCGAGGGGGTGCTGACCATCGAGGGGGTGGGTGTGTTGCGCCACAA
>CALAQA010000045.1:0-7026 GCA_937889065.1 uncultured Alistipes sp. | reverse complement strand
GAACGCCCTGCAGGGTGTGGACACCGCGGGCCTTGCCACCGACGAGATCGTCCGGGCGGCGCTCAAGAGACTGTTCTAAGGAGGGGAAACCATGGCAATCGAGTTCGGACAGGCGCTGGAGGAAGAGCGCATCGTTTCCTCTACCCTGACCCACGACGACGAGCAGGAGGGCGGACTGCGCCCCCGGCTGCTCCACGAATATACCGGCCAGGAAAAGGCCAAGGACAACCTGCAGGTCTATATCTCGGCTGCCAAGCTGCGGGCCGAGCCTCTGGATCATGTTTTGCTGTATGGCCCGCCCGGTCTGGGCAAGACCACCCTGGCAGGCATCATCGCCAACGAAATGGGGGCGCAACTGCGCATCACCTCGGGCCCCGTGTTGGACAAGCCGGGCGACCTGGCAGGTCTGCTTACGAATCTCAACCCGGGCGATGTGCTCTTCATCGACGAGATTCATCGCCTCAGCCCCATTGTCGAGGAGTATCTCTACTCGGCGATGGAGGATTACAAGATTGATATTGTGCTGGACAAAGGCCCTTCGGCCCGTTCGATTCAGATCGAGCTGGCCCCCTTTACCCTCATCGGCGCCACCACCCGAAGCGGACTTTTGACCTCGCCCCTGCGTGCCCGTTTCGGCATTCAGTGCCACCTCGAATACTACGACACCCCTACCCTGGGCGGCATCGTGAAGCGTTCGGCCGGCATCCTGGATGTCGATATCGACGACGAGGCAGCCATCGAAATTGCGATGCGTTCGCGCGGCACCCCCCGTATTGCCAACGGGTTGTTGCGCCGTGTAAGAGACTTTGCAATGGTCGAGGGCGACGGACATATCGAGCTGAAAATCACAAAATTTGCCCTCTCGGCCCTCAACATCGACTCGCGCGGTTTGGACCAGATGGACAACAAAATTCTCTCGACCATCATCCACAAATTCAAAGGAGGGCCGGTGGGTCTGAACACCATCGCCACGGCCGTTGCCGAGGATGCCGGTACGGTGGAGGAGGTCTATGAGCCGTTCCTCATCAAGGAGGGTTTCCTAAAGCGCACGCCCCGAGGGCGCGAGGTGACCGAGTTGGCCTATCGCCACTTGGGCATCACCCCCGACAACCCCACGGGAGTGCTCTTCTAACCAAAGCCCAAACAGCCTCAAATCACGCCCGAAAAGTTGCAATTCGGGCGTGATTTTTGTTTTGTAGCCTACAAAAAGAGGCTATGAAATACAATAATGTTGCAATGTTTGAGCAGGCTTCGCTCGACTATCATTCGGCCGAGCCGCACGGAAAGACCTCCATTCGACTCACCAAACCGCTCCACTCGCCCCACGATATGAGTTTGGCCTACACCCCCGGGGTGGCGGCTCCGTGTCGGGCCATCGCCATGGATGGGCGGGCCTCGTATCGCTACACCAATCGAGGCAATCTGGTGGCGGTCGTCACCAACGGCTCGGCCTTGTTGGGGTTGGGAAATCTGGGGCCGTTGGCCGCCAAACCCGTGATGGAGGGGAAGGCGATGCTGTTGAAGGCCTTGGCCGACATCGACAGCTTCGACATCGAGTTGGACGAAACGGACCACGACCGCATCATCGACCACATTCGAGCCTTGGCCACAGGGTTTGGAGCCATTCTTCTAGAGGACATCAAGGCCCCCGAATGTTTTTATATCGAACGCAGGCTCAAAGAGTTACTCACCATTCCCGTATTGCACGACGATCAGCACGCCACGGCCGTCGTGGTGGCAGCGGCCGTCATCAACTCGGCCAAGCTCACCCACCGCTCGATCGAGTCGCTGCGGACGGTCATCTGCGGAGCAGGAGCGGCCGCCATCGCTACGGCCAAGATGCTCGTTTCATTGGGGGTGCAGCGTCAAAACTTAGTGATGTGCGACTCGTTGGGGGTCATTACGGCCGACCGTCCGTTGTTGTCCGATTACAAACGCCATTTTGCCACCACACGGCCCCTGAAAACGTTGCAGGAGGCGGTGCGAGGGGCCGACCTCTTTATCGGGGCGGCAAAGGGCAATCTGCTGACGGGCGAGATGGTGCTGACAATGGCCGACAACCCCATTGTATTGGCCCTCTCCAACCCCACCCCCGAGCTTGACCCCGGAGTGGCACGCACCATTCGACCCGATTTGATCTATGCCACAGGGCGTTCCGATTTGGAGAATCAGGTCAATAATGCCCTGGCGGCCCCCTATCTTTTTCGGGCGGCCCTCGATACGGAGGCCTCAACCATCAACGAGGAGATGTTGTTGGCGGCAGCCGAGGCCATTGCCACCCTGGCCGAGTGGGAGGTACCGCAGGAGGTGGCTCACACCTATAATAATAGGCTGCGCTTCGGGCCGCACTACCTGCTGCCGAAAATCAACGACCGTCGGCTGCTCTCGGTGGTGACCCCTGCCGTAGCCGAGGCGGCCATCCGAACGGGGGTGGCACGTCGTTCGCACGCCTCGCGGGAGGAGTATCTGGAGGCGTTGGAGCGGCGAATGGAACAGACCGAAAAGGTTTCAGGATAAACAGAAGTGGCTACCCAATGCGGGTAGCCACTTCTGTTTTGCGAAGCAAGCCTTCTTACTCAAAGACAAAATCCTGCAACGTACAGATTGACTGCTCCTTAACAGGCGAAGAGAAGAGGAAAAAGAGTGCCTGTTTGCCCTCCAACTCGGCCAGGGCAGGTACCTCAATCCGAAACTCGGTAGAGGTGCGCTCCATCGTCTCGGTCAGCTCCACTCGACCCAACTCCACACCCCCTTGCGAAGTCCAGGGGCGAGTGGCCATCACCCGAATCGTACCCCCTACCCCCTCGGGAATCAGGCGCAGACGCAGGGTCAAATCGGCCTTTTGGTGGGTCTTGGTAAAGTTGAAATACTTGTAGCCCACAATCGAGCCGTCGGTATTATAAACCACCCAATTGGTGTTGTTGTGCAGCGCATAGGGGGCATCGAAGCGGTCGTCGGTGCCGTAGCTCGGAGCGACATACGAGCCGTAGAGTTGCTTCTCGGGCCAACCGTGAACAGCCACCTTGGGCCCCGTATGCCAGCAGGCCAGACCTGCCGAGTGGCGTTCGGTGGGGTCCAATCCCTCCAACGAAAAGCCCTCGGAGGTGTATTCGCCCTCCGAAATGAAGACCTTGCCACCGGGCCCCTCCTCCACCTTTACCTCGATGGGGGCCACCATCGCCTGGCGGGCAAACTCGTTCTTGCCCGACTGACGGTGGTAGAAGACATACCACTGACCGTTCACCTCCACGATGCCGCCGTGCGTATTGCCCGTCACCGTGGCCGAGGCGATGGGGTTACCCGCCTCGTCACGCTCACGACCTCGGGCGTCGATAATCGTACCGCCATAGATGTAGGGGCCGAGCGGACGATCCGAATAGGCATAGGCCAACGTATAGTTGGTCGTGGGCATTCCAAACTCCCCCTCCTCGGTCCAACGGCTATAGACCAGAATGTATTTATCCTTCACCTTGCGAATCGACGAGGCCTCGTAGAAGCGGAAGACCGAGTTGTCGTGGCGGGTCGGAATCAGATCCTCGACAATCTCCGTACCGGGCTTGACGGTGGCCATCGTCACAGGGTCCAACTCGGCGGCAAAGGAGCGTTTGAAGCCCCAATAGCCATAGACACGCCCGTCGTCATCGACCAACACCGCAGGGTCGAAACCCAGCACACCATCGGTGCGGTTGGGGGCATCGTCGCTCCAATTGCAGACCTCGAAGGGGCCGTCGGGGCGGCTCGATTTGGCGATGAGGCTCGTGCGACCCTCGGCCTGATCGTTGGGATAGAGGTAGTAGGTTTTCACTCCATCTTCAGCCTCAACGACCGTAATATCAGGCGCATAGAGCACATCGGCTTCGCCCTCGGGGTTGAGCAGGTTACCCTCCGCATCACGATCGACACGGAGTATTTCGCCATCGTAGCGCCAATGGTTCAAATCGTTCAACGCCGCCGACCAAACCACCAACTCACGACCGCAATAGGCCGTGCGACGGCTGTCGTGCGAGCCGTAGAGGTAGAGGCGGTAGGTGCCCGGTTGGTCGGGGTCCTCGAAGATGTGCGGCTCGCCATCGGGGATATGCTCCCAAAGGGGAAGGAAGGGGTTGCCGACGGTGCGCAACTCCGACTCGGTCGGGGTGGTTGTGCAGCAAACGACACAGACCGTCAGAGCAAGGCAAAGAGATAAAATTCGTTTCATCGTGTTTGGGGAGATAAAAAAAGGCGGCAACCAAGTACCGCCTTATAGTGCGTAGGTCTTAACACTTGTGGGTCATAATGTCGAGCACCATTCGATCGGTCTCGTTCATACCGTCACGACCGATGCGGGTGAGGTTGCGAATCGACCGATCGACATCCTCTTCGATGATACCCTCGACCGAGGTGACACATTGGCCATCCATCGCCATCATCGCCGACAAAACCGCCGTCGAAACACCACTCGTCAGCTTCATCGAACAACTCGGCTTGGCTCCGTCGCAAATCATACCCGTCAGGTTGGCAATCATATTCTTCACAGCCGAGACCACCTCGTTATAACCGCCACCCATCAGGTAGGTGATGCCGCAGCTCGAGCCCGTAGCGGCCACCACACAACCGCACAGCGCCGACAGACGACCCAGCGACTGTTTGATGTAGATGACCGTCAGGTGGCTCAACGCCAAGGCTCGGATGGTCTGCTCCTCGGAGGCATAGGTATCCTCGGCATAGACCACCACGGGCAGCGTGGCGGCAATACCCTGATTGCCACTGCCCGAGTTGCTCATCACGGGAATCATTGCACCCGCCATACGGGCATCGCAGGCGGCCGACGTGTAGGCCAGAATATGCGAGAAGATGCTGTCGCCCATCACCTTACGCTCTCTTTCGCAGCGCATCGTGCGGCCAATCTGGTGGCCATATTGTCCGGCAAACGAAATCTCGGCAGCGGCCTTGTTCAGTCGCTTGGTCTCCAAGATGAAGCGCAGCTCCGACAAGGGGCTATCCATCGCAAACTCCCATACACGGGCCAGCGTCAGAGGCACGTCGCCCTGCTCCTCCTCGGCAGCCGAAGCGGTGCGAATATCCAACTCCACCTCGCCATTCTTGGCCAGATAGACAAAGTTGGTGTGGCCACCTGCGATGATGGCCGTAGCCTCCGCTTCGCCCGCACGGACCGTCACCTCGGCATAGAGCTTCTCGGTGATGTCCTCCTTCAGGCCGATGTGGATTTTTTTCGCATCGACGTAGCTTTCACGCGCCTCACGAACCGCCTCCAGAGTCACATCGCGCAGCACCTCCAAGCGGTAGGCCGAGCGACCGATGGTAGCACCCAGCGCCACGGCAATCGGCAGACCAATCATCCCCGTACCCGGAATGCCGACACCCATCGCATTTTTGAGGATGTTGGCACTCAACAGCACCTCGATCGAGGTGGGGCGGCAACCGAGCAATTCGGTGGCTCGGGCCGTACAGAGGGCTACGGCAATCGGCTCGGTGCAGCCGATGGCGGGAATCACCTCTCGTTTGATAAGCGCCACAATCTCGGCGCGTTCGGCGTGGGATAACATAGCGTTTTGTTTGTTGTTTAATTACTTACCTACGGAAACAGCCAGGGCGAAGAAGTAGCCGTCGCCCTC
The DNA here is from genome assembly GCA_937889065.1 of uncultured Alistipes sp. Lineage (GTDB taxonomy): Bacteria > Bacteroidota > Bacteroidia > Bacteroidales > Rikenellaceae > Alistipes. The sequence continues at coordinate 1,411 of CALAQA010000045.1, read as the reverse complement.
CAAGCCAATCGTCTCCAACACGTCGGAAGCAGCACTGCCTCGGGTGATGGACTTCAGCCCCGTACCTGCCGTGTAGAGGTTTACGTTCTCGGCATAGCCTGCGGCATCCTGACCGCACAGGTAGAGAATCTTCTCCTTGGGGAAGGGTTTGTCGGCATAGGCTGCCAGGTCGGCCACGAAGACCAGATTCAGGGCTGCCGTCTCGACAAAGGGCTGGGCACCCGCCTTGGCCATAAAGTTCCCCTCCTTGACACGTACCAACTTATGCTCCTTGGCCTCGTAGCGGTAGATACCCTCACGGAAGAAGGCGTAGGTGCGAATGGGATAGAGTGCCAGCGCCGAAGGGGCGGTCAGGTAGCCCTTCTCGGGGCGGTTGATACCTGCGGCAGCCCACATCACACCCGACAACTCCTCGGCCGAAAGCACCTCGGCGGAGTATTCACGCCACGATTGGCGGTTTTGAAGGGCCTCGGAGATATTCACACCACGGCTCAAATCGGGAGCGGGAAGCTGAATCTCCTCGCCGTGCACAACGGGGGTCGAGGCCAACGGGGCCTCCTCTTGGGTGGCGTTGCAGCAGCAACCCACCATCGTCAGGGCGCAAAGCGCATAGAAAAGTTTTTTCATCGTTAAAAAAGTTTTAGGGGTTACAATGTTTCAACAGGTACCGTCACCGACTCGGCAGGTTGCACGGGCACGGGGGCCGAGACGATGCTATCGACAATAAATTTCGTGAAGCCACGCCAGGGCAGGCGACCGAAATACTCCTTGTAGTGCAGCTCGATGGTCTTGCCACCCTGCAACATCAGTTTCTCGGCCAGCTCGGCATTCTCGACCGAGAACTCGAACTCGTAGCTCTGAATCGAGCCGACCTTCTGCGAGCGGATACCCGACTGAATGAGTTTTCCTTCGTAGGTCTTGAATACCAAGCCCTTACGAACTACATAGTTCAACTCGCCACTCTTCACACCCTCGCCAAAGACGAAGTAGAAGCGGAAGTAGAAGAACACTGCACCTGCACCAATCAGCAGGGCTGCCAAAATTGTAAAAACCTTTCTCATAATATAATCTGTTACAACAAGAATTTCAACAAGAATAACGCAGCAAGAATATAGGTCGAGATACCCACCTCGCGATATTTACCACTGCCAAGATGTATCAGCACATAGCTCAACACACCAAATATAATACCATCAGAGATGCTATATGCCAACGGCATCATTATAATACACAAGAAAGATGGTATAGCCTCCAAGTAGTTCGAGAAGTCGATTTTCGACACTCCCGACATCATCATCACTCCTACAAGAATCAACACCGGAGCCGTAGCCGCACTCGGCAACGAGAGGAAGAATGGCGCAAAGAAGAGACACAACAGGAAGCACAAAGCCGTTACCGTAGCAGTCAAGCC
>CALAQA010000044.1:0-18927 GCA_937889065.1 uncultured Alistipes sp. | reverse complement strand
ATTGCCCCCCGCCGTCTGGTGATTATGTGTCTGGCACTGCTGCTCGGTCTGGCCATTCCGTTCGGTCTGTTCTTCCTGATTGGCCTGCTCGACACCTCGATTCGTGGTCGTCGCGACATCGAGACCTACACCACCGTACCCTTCCTGGGCGACATTCCGACCGCCGAGTCGAGTGCCATCAGCCGTCAGGGTGTAGCGGTGCGTGAGACGGGTCGTGACGCCATTTCGGAGGCCTTCCGTGTGCTGCGCTCCAATATGTCGTTTATGGGTGTCTCGTCAGGCAAGGCGGGTCAGCTGTTGCAGACCATCCTCTTCACCTCGTCGAACCCCCACGCCGGTAAGACCTTTGTGGCTACCAACCTGGCAATGACGTTGGCCATGGCCGGCAAGAAGGTGGTTGTGGTCGATTTGGACCTCCGCCGCCACGCCTTCTCGACCCAGATGGGTCACGGCCACAGCAAGCGTGGTGTGACGAGCTATCTTTCGGGTGCCTGCGGTATGGAGCAGATCATCGAGAACTCGGGCACACACGCCAACTTCGATGTCATCTACGCCGGTATTCAGCCCCCCAACCCTGCCGAGATTCTGCTCTCGGAGCGTCTGGACGAGCTCTTCAAGATGCTGCGCAGCCGCTACGACTTCGTCTTCATCGACTGTACCCCTTCGATGTCGGTGGCCGATGCCGTCATCTGCGACCGTCTGTCGGATCTGACCATCTATGTGGTGCGTGAGGGTGTGCTGGATCGCCGCCAGCTGCCCGACATCGAGCGTCTGTACCGTGAGAAGAAGTTCCACAATATGAGCATCGTACTGAACGGCACCAGCGCCCGTCGTCACGGCTATGGCTACGGATATGGTTACGGCTATGGGTATGGCTACGGGTATGGCTATGGCGAAGATGCCTACGAGCAGCCCTCGCCGAGCTACCGCAAGCGCATCACCAACTTCCTGAAAAAACTCTTCTTTGGTAAAAAATAAGACTTATGGCTATTACCGGAGCAACCATTGCCCTCGATTTTGACGGCACGGTCGTGCCCCACGCCTACCCCGAGGTGGGTGAGGATATTGGCGCCGTGCCCGTACTGAAGGAGCTTGTAAAGAACAACTGCCGCATCATCCTCTTCACGCTGCGCAGCGACCGTCTGCTGGACGAGGCGTTGGCCTGGTTCGAGAAGAACGGCATCCCCATCTGGGCCGTGAACGAAAACCCCTCGCAGAAGCGTTGGACCACGTCGCCCAAGGTGCAGGCCGACCTGATGATTGACGATAGCGCCCTGGGGTGCCCGCTCAAATTCATCGACGGCGTACGTCGCCCTGCGGCCGACTGGGTGCGCATCCGTGAGCAGTTGGTCAAGGAAGGATACCTTGACTAAAATTAAAAATTAAAGATTAAAAATTAAAAATTGAGGGTTGTCCGTTTGGGCAACCCTTACCTTTTATTATAAAGCGATCATGGCAAGCCAAGTGATACTATACCCCCCTAAAAAGCCAGCCAAGAGTTGCAAGGGGCGATGGTAACCCAGATAGAGACGGGCCGAGGCCAACAGTCCCGCAAGGAGGATGGCCCACAACAAAACCGAAAATAGATTCGGCAACCCCAACACATTCAGCACGGCCAGCAGCGCCACAGCCGACCCCATTCCGGTCAGGTGGAGCGAGATTTTCCAACGCATCGTCACCAGAAAACACATCAACTCACAGCAGGCCACAGCCAACAAAAATTTGCGTAAAAAAATCACCTGCGGAATATGGGCAATGGCCAGCGCAGCGACCACATAGGCCGCAGCCCCGATAATCAAGGGGCGCAACCGCTCGGCAGGTTGTTGCAACGCAAGGTTATCGAGCTTACCCACCAGGCGCATCACCCCAACGGCCACCATCGGCACCACCACCCCACCGAGCAGTACCACGACAGCCAGGTACCACTTCAGCCCCACGGGAAACATCCCAAAGGCGGTACGGGTAAAGAGTACGACCAACAGATAGATGGGCAACACCAACGGATGGAGGGCCATCGAGAGGGCGTGTGCAAAGTGAGTGGAAAGTGATTTGAGCATCGTATTGAAAATTTCGTTGGTTCAAAAGTAGTGAAAATCGACCACAAAAGGCCACATTATGCGAAAAAAAAAGTATCTTTATAGCCATTAAAACCATTTACGATGTCCACCATTTCACAAATCAGGCACCTTACGCCCGAGCTTTTCGCACGTCTGCAACAGCTCACCGATCAGCTTACTCCGCAACCGATGACCCTCGACGAGGAGGTCATCCGCGAACTCATCGCCTCGCCCCACAGCCACCTCTATGTAGCCCTTTGCGAGGAGGAGATTGCAGGGATGCTCACCCTTGGGTGCTACCCCTCGCCTACGGGGCGCAAGGCGTGGATCGAGGATGTGGTGGTCGATGCTGCCTACCGAGGCCGAGGCATCGGGGCCGACCTGGTCCGCCACGCCATCGACGAGGCACGCCGTCTGGGTGTCGAGCAACTGATGCTCACCTCAAACCCAATGCGTGAAGCCGCCAACCGCCTCTACCAACGGATAGGCTTCGAAAGAAAGATGACCAACTGCTACAAAATGGATAAGGGCCTATAAGACCAATGGGACCTATATGACCTATAAGTAAAAACAAAACAGACGGATTGTATCATGAGTGATTTTTTGCCTTTGAAAGGAAACTTCCGTGATTTAATCGTTTACCAAAAAGCGGAATGTATCTACGACATCACCTACCATTTTGCACATCGCTTTCTTGCCGTAAACGATCGAACCATTGACCAAATGATACAGGCCGCACGATCAGGAAAACAAAACATTGCCGAAGGGGGCGCCTCTTCTACCACGTCACGCGAAAGTGAACTCAAACTACTCAATGTTGCTAAAGCGAGTCTCAAAGAGCTGATGCTTGATTATGAAGATTATCTACGAGTGCGCAATCTTGAAATTTGGGCCAACGACAGTGAAAAAGCGCAACAAGCACGTGCTGTATGCGCTAACAACAATAGCTCGGCCTACTATCGACAAGCAATCGCTATCCGCTCCGATGAAACGATTGCCAACATCGCTCTTATCTTGATTCACCAAACAGATTATCTACTCTACAAACTTATCGAGAAACGCAAAGAGGAATTTATTGCGAAAGGTGGAGTACGGGAAGAGTTGCATCGAGCACGAAAAAAACATCCCAACCAATAATCCCATAGGCCTCATAAGTCTTATAGGTCTCATAGGCCGTAAAAAAAACTTCTCGAAAATTTGGTTTATTTTATAAACTACTTTATATTTGCATTGTGATCACACCCTATTGTTGAACTTTAACACCCTTATCACTATGCAAGAACGTCAATTAACCGAGGCCGAGAGCTTGGCCATCATCACCCAAATGATTCAAAACACCCACCGCCGATTGACCATCAATGCAGGCAAACCCTACCTGATTTGGGGCTATCTCACCTGCATTGTGGCATTGTTCGAGTATCTGGTTGTGGTAAACGAATGGTCGCTGTATTGGCTTTTTGGCTGGTGGCTGATTCCCGTGGTGGGCTTTCCGCTGATGCTGCTCACCTGCCGCAGAAAACCGACCGAGCCGAAAAACTACATCGACCGTGCCGTCAGCTCGGTTTGGATTGCCTGCTCGCTGGCAATGATTCCGGCCTTTGCAATAGCCCTATTTCACCGAGTATCGATTCTGCCGCTCATCACGCTGATTATCAGCATCGGCACCCTGATTTCGGGACGACTGATTGCAATGAAACCGGTCGTTTGGGGCGGCATTCTCTTTTTGGTCGGCACCTTGGCAATGGCCATTCAACAGGTGTGGATTCAAAAGGGGGCGATGACAGGAGCACCAAACGAATACACCCTCTTTTTATATAAGGCGGAAATTCTTATCTTTGCCGTGTTATTCTTGGTCGGTATGGTGATTCCGGGCCATATAATCAACGCAAAAACACGCAAATATGCTTAAAGCACTCGATCCGTTGCTGCACTCCGAACTCCGTCTGGGGGTGATGTCGATTCTGTTGGGAGTCGAGGAGGCCGACTTTGTCTTCCTTCGGCAGGAGACGGGAGCCACGGCGGGAAATTTGAGTGTGCAACTGAACAAACTGCAGGAGGCGGGTTATATCGAAATCGAGAAGACCTTTCGAGGCAAGATACCCTGCACCCTCTGCCGAATTACACCAACGGGCATCAGCGCCTTTGGTGCCTATGTGGAGGCATTGAAAAGCTACATCGAAAAATAGAGAGACAAAGACGACCCCCACATCGGAGGTCGTCTTTGTTTTACAGCTGTTTGCGGAGGCGGGCAACGGGGATGTTCAACATCTCGCGGTATTTGGCCACCGTGCGGCGGGCAATGCAGTAGCCTCGATCGTTCAGGATGTTCATCAGCGTCTCGTCGGTCAAAGGGTGGCGTTTGTCCTCCTCGTCGATACATTGTTGGAGGATGGTCTTAATCTCATAGGACGACACCTCCTCGCCCGTAGCGGTCTGCATCGCCTCCGAGAAGAGCGACTTGAGAAGAATAATCCCAAAGTGGGTCTGCACATATTTGCTGTTCACCACGCGCGAAATGGTCGAGACATCCAACCCCGTGCGGTCGGCCACATCCTTCAATATCATCGGACGCAACTTGGCTCGGTCGCCCGTGCGGAAATACTCCTGCTGGTAGTCCAGAATGGTCTGCATGGTGCGCATCAGCGTGTCGTGGCGCTGCTTGATGGCCGAGATAAACCACTTGGCCGAATCGATCTTCTGCTTGACGAATTGCAACGCCTCACGATCCTCCTCACGCACCTTGCCGTCACGCCCCGCCATATCACGAATCATATCGACATAGCGACGATTGACCTTCAGTTCGGGGACGTTGTAGGCGTTGAGTTGTAGGTTGAACTCCCCTTGCTCCAAATCGAGCAGAAAATCGGGAATGATGTAGGGTGCTGCCGCCGAGCCACCCTCGGCATAGAGGTTGCCGGGCTTGGGCGAGAGGCGTTTAATCTCCTGCACCGCCTCGGAAAGCTCCTCCTCGGTGATTTGCAGGCGGCTGATGAGGCGTTCGTAGTGTTTCTTGACAAACTCGTCGAAGTGGTCCGTAAGGATGCGTTTCGCCAAACGACGAGCGGGGGTGGTCATTGGCAACTGCTTGATTTGCAGCAGCAGACACTCGGCCAGGTTGCGGGCGCCGACGCCGGCAGGCTCCAACTCGTGGATGATGCCCAGCAGCCGTTCCAGCTCCTCGACCGAAACTTCGACCCCCACCGTGAAGGCCAAATCGTCCGACACCGACTCCATATCTCGTCTCAGGTAGCCATCTTCGTCGATGCTTCCGACCAGAAAGGCGGCGATGCGGCGCTCCTCGTCCGTGAGGGAGCGGAAGCCCAACTGCTCCATCAGATACTCCTGCAACGAACGGCCCTCGGTCAAAAAGACGGGACGTTGTTTGTCGTCGCGCGAAAAGTGGTTCAGGCGGCTCTTGTAGCTCGGCGTATCGTCCTCACGCAGGTACTCCTCGACCGAAATCTCCTTCGGCAGCTCATCCTCGGCCACACGCTCCTCCTCTTCCAACACGATATTCTCCTCGATCTCCTGCTTGATGCGTTGCTCAAGCTGCACGGTGGGCAGCTCCAGCAACTTAATCATCTGAATCTGTTGCGGAGAGAGTTTTTGTTGAAGCGAAAGGGTTTGTCGTTGAGTGAGTGCCATAGTAACTTAAAAAATTAACGGGACCTCTGTAACACTAACGCGCAGAAGTCCCATTAAATTTTGTTTGGTCGGCTCTTTTTACCGACTAAAACTCTGCGTGCAGCGGGGTACGCGGGAAGGGAATCACGTCACGGATGTTGGTCATACCGGTCACAAACATCAACAGACGCTCAAAGCCCAAGCCGAAGCCCGAGTGCGGAGCCGAGCCCCAACGGCGGGTATCCAAATACCACCACAGGCTCTGTTCGCTCATACCCAATTCGGCAACACGTGCAGAAAGCTTGCCATAGTCGGCCTCACGCTCCGAACCGCCGATAATCTCGCCGATTTTGGGGAACAAAACGTCCATAGCACGTACCGTCTTGCCATCCTCGTTCTGCTTCATATAGAAGGCCTTGATCTCCTTCGGGTAGTTGATCAGAATTACGGGGCGCTTGAAGTGCTTCTCAACCAGGTAACGCTCGTGCTCGGACTGCAGGTCGCAACCCCAATCGACGGGGAACTCGAACTTCTTGCCCGAAGCCTTCAAAATCTCGATACCCTCGGTGTAGGTCAGACGCTGGAAGTCGTTCTTTACGACAAACTCCAGACGCTCGATAAGCTCCTTGTCCCACATCTTGTTCATAAACTCGAGGTCCTCGCGGCAGTTCTCCAAAGCGTAGTTAATCAGGTACTTCAAGAACTCCTCGGCCAGCTCCATATTCTCCTCCAACTCGTAGAAAGCTGCCTCGGGCTCAATCATCCAGAACTCGGCCAAGTGGCGGGGCGTATTCGAATTCTCGGCACGGAACGTGGGGCCGAAGGTGTAGATCTGACCCATCGACAGGGCACCCAGCTCACCCTCCAACTGACCCGACACGGTCAGGTTGCAGGCCTTGCCGAAGAAGTCCTGCGAGAAATCGACCTCGCCCGTCTCGGTCTTGGGCACGTTGTTCAAATCGAGCGTCGTTACCTGGAACATCTCGCCGGCACCCTCGCAATCCGAAGCGGTGATGAGCGGCGTATTCAGATAGTAGAAACCACGCTCGTGGAAGAACTTATGGATGGCGTAGGCCATAGCGTGGCGGATGCGCAGCACGGCACCAAAGGTGTTGGTGCGGGGACGCAGGTAGGCAATCTCGCGCAGGAACTCGAGCGAGTGACCCTTCTTCTGCAAGGGGTAGCTCTCGGGATCGGCCGTGCCGTAGATCTCAATCTTCTCGGCCTGCACCTCCACACCCTGACCGGCACCGAGCGAGGCAACCAGACGGCCATCGACACGCAGACAGGCGCCCGTCGTGATGGGCTTCAGACTCTCCTCCGAGATCTTCTGCAAATCGACAACCACCTGAATGTTACGCATACACGAGCCATCGTTCAGGGCGATAAAGGCCACATTCTTATTTCCGCGCTTGGTGCGGACCCAACCCTTCACGACGATGTCTGTATCGACTGCGGGGTTGTCCAGAATCTCAACAATACGTTGCGTTTTCATATAATCGTTGTTTCGTTTGTTTCAAGTAGCTGACAAAAGTACTATTTATTTGTGATTTGACAAAAAAAAAGTACCTTTGTACACCTATTATAAATGAAAAACGATGAAACGCTATATCTTTTCGCTGGCTGCCGTGATGACTTCGCTCACCCTTTCGGCCCAGCACTTCTGGGAGCTTAATCCCCAACCTGCCGATTTGAAGGCCGCCCGTACCTACCGCACGGAGGTCGTTCCCTACGATACCCGCCACGATGCCGAGGCCCGCAAGATGGAGGCTTCGGGCTACTCGATCGACTTCCGCCCCGAGGTGATTGTCTCGTCGGAGGCGATGTCGATTGTAGGCAAGACGCTCGAAATCCCCTACGCCTGGACCGATGGCGTGGTCTATCTCCATCTGGAGAATGTAGGGCAGGCCTACTCGCTCTATGTCAATGACACGTTGGTGGCCGATGTGGAGGATCCGCTGACCCCCGCCGAGTTCCACCTCACCCCGCTGGTGCGGCAAGGCGAGAACAGCCTGAAGATGATCTTGCGCCCCAGCCGTACGCCCCACATCAACCCTGTGCCGAGCGTCAAACGTACCCCCTTTGCCGAGAGTTACCTCTATTATCAGGAAAAGCGTTCGTTGCGCGATTTCGAGATGGCCCTCATCCCCGACTCGGTGCGCCGTGATGGTATCTTGGAGCTGAAAATCCTGACCCAGAACGCCTACAACTACGACGAGCAGGTCGAGGTGGGCTACGACATCTACTCGCCGCAGGGCAAGTTGCTCGACTTCAACATCCGTTCGATCAACATTCCCGGCCGCTCGACCGACACGGTGAAGTTCAACCCCTTCATCTACCACGTCAATGAAAATCGTTGGTCGGCCTCGACAAAAGCGGCACCCCCCATCTACAAGGTGATGCTCTTCTCTCGTCGTCACGGGGCCTACAAGGAGTATATGCCGCTGCGCATCGGCTTTGGTCGTGCCGAGTTGCAGGGCGACCAAATCGTGATGCACGATGTGGCCCTCACGCTGCGCAAGACGGCCTACAATGCCGCCGAGAGCCGCACGACCACCCTGACCGAGATGAAGGCCCTCAAAGCCAAGGGGTTCAACACCCTCTGCCCGAGCTATCCGCAGCCCCGCTGGTACTACGAGTTAGCGACCGATTTGGGGCTCTACGTCATCGACTGCGCCGCCATTTCGGCCCCCGAGAAGCGCACCGACCGCTCCGTGGGAGGCACCCCCTCGAACGACCCGAAGATGGTCGATGAGTATATCGAGCGTGTCAAGGCGATGTACTACCGCTCACGCAACTTTACCTGCGTGGTGGCCTTCTCGCTCGGCAACCCCTCGGGCAACGGCTATGCAATGCAGAAGGCCTACGAGTGGTTGAAGGGGGTTGAGAAGTACCGCCCCGTCATCTATGAGGATGCCGCCGGCGAGTGGAACAGCGATTTATAACCCCAACGTAACCAACAACCAAAGCGATGCAGATTGAGCTGATTGTGGTGGGCAAGACCGACTCGAAGGAGGTCGGTGCGCTGGTGGAGATGTACCTGAAGCGCATCAACCACTATTGCCGTATGGCCATCACCACCCTGCCCGACATCCGCAACACGAAGAGCCTCACCACCGCCCAGCAGAGCCGCAGCGAGGGGGAACGCATCCTTGCCCTGGTGCAGGAGAGCGACTTTGTGGTGCTGCTCGACGAGCGGGGCGCCGAGCATCGCTCGGTGGAGTTTGCCGAGTGGATGGGCAAACGAATGAGCAGCGGACTGAAACGACTGGTCTTTGTCATTGGCGGCCCCTACGGCTTCTCGGAGGAGGTCTATCGGCGTGCCAATCAGCAGATTTCGCTCTCACGGATGACCTTCTCGCACCAAATCGTGCGAGCCATCTTTATGGAGCAGATCTACCGCGCCTTCACCATCCTCAACAACGAACCCTACCACCACGAGTAAAATTCAAAATTTAGAATTCAAAATTCAAAATTTGGGATTTTATTAAATGATTTAACCATAAACAGATGAAACCGATGCGCATCGTCAAAGTATTTATTGCTTCGTCGGAGGAGTTGCAGCCTGAACGAGAGCGGCTCGACACCCTATTCAACCACCTCAACAACATCTTCGAGCGACGAGGCATTATGCTGCTCCCCGTCAAGTGGGAGTTTCTCGATGCGTCGATGGGTGAAGAGCATAAGCAGGAGGAGTACAACCGAGCCATTCGGGAGTGCGACCTCTGTGTGGTGATGTTTTGGCAAAAGTTTGGCACCTATACCGACACCGAACTACAGGTGGCCGACGCCGAACAACGTGCCGGCCGTCTGCCCAAAAAGGTCTATGTCTTCTTCAAGGAGCCGGGCGATTACACGGCCGAAATCGAGACCTTCAAATCGGGTTTCGAGCAGGAATACGGCCACTTCTATTGTAAATTTAACACCTCCGACCAACTCCAACTCGACTTCACGTTGCAGTTGGAGCGCTACCTGCAAAGCAATTTGACGACGGTTGAAAATTCGCAAGTCAAAATCGACGGCGTGGTGGTGGCCGAGTTGGATCGGGTGGGATTTGCGGCAGGCAACAGCCACTACAACGAGCTAAAGCAGCGTTTGGCCACCATCGAAGCGGAGCTGACCGCCTTGGAGACAGCCTATGCGGCAATGCCAAACGAGGCAATCGAGGGGCTGATAAACGGCAAAAAACGAGCACGTTACGAGCTGCAAGAGGTGCTGAAAGAGCACGAAAAGGCCCTCTTCGATACGGCGGTGCGTGTGGCCCACCTGGCAGGCGAGAAGATTTCGGAGCGGATGCAGCGAGCCATCGCCCTCTTCGAGCAGGGCAAGGTGAGCGAGGCAAACCTGCTGCTGGATGAGGCGGAGCGGGATGCCGACCAAATTCTGGCGGGTGTGCAACAACTCAAAGAGGCGGGACGCCAATCGGTCGATGAGCTGATGCTGAAGGCCTCGGTGGTCTTGGCCGACGAGCACTACCCCACCGACGAGCGCATCTCGAAAGCCGAGTCGCTTTACGACAAGGCATTAGCCTTGGCCAACGAGTGCAGCTGCTCCGAGGAGAAGCAGATGGAGCTGTTGGAGAAAGCCTCAGGCTTCTTTTGCAAATATGCCAAATACAAAAAAGCATTAGCCATCGACATAACACTCTTAGATTTGCAAGAGAAGGTGTTGGGCGAGGAGCATCCCGATACGGCCACAAGTATCAACAATATGGGGACCATCCACCATAGCCAAGGCAATTTCGAGCGAGCCTTGGAGTATTACCTCAAAGCGTTAGCGATGCGTGAAAAGGTGTTGGGCGAGGAGCATCCCGATACGGCCGGAAGTTACAACAACATTGGAAACATCTATACCGACCAAGGCGACTACGAGCAGGCATTGGAGTTTTTCTTCAAATCGTTAGCCATTCTTGAAAAGGTATTTGGCGTAGAGCATCCCGATACGTCCGATAGCTACAACAACATTGGCATCGTCTATGCCGAACAAGGCGACTACGAGAAGGCGTTGGAGTATTACTTCAAGGCATTAGTCATTGATGAAAAGGTGTTGGGGGCAGAGCATCCCGATACTGCGGCAAGATACAACAACATCGGCATCGTCTATAAAGATCAAGGCGATTACGAGAAGGCGCTGGAGTATTACTTCAAAGCGTTAGCGATTTATGAAAAGGCATTGGGCGTGGAGCATCCCAATACGGCCGGAAGTTACAACAACATTGGAAACATCTATACCAACCATGGCGATTACGAGAAGGCGCTAGAGTATTACTTCAAGGCATTAGTCATTCGTGAAAAGGCATTGGGCGTGGAGCATCCCGATACGGCCCAAAGTTACAACAACATCGGCACCATATATACCTACCGGGGTGATTACAAGCGAGCATTGGAATATCACTGCAAAGCATTAGCCATTCGTGAAAAGGTGTCGGGCGTAGCGCATCCCGATTTGGCCGCAAGTTACAATAACATTGGACTCATCTATTACTACCAAAGTAATTACAACGAGGCCGTAAACTATCTTCTAAAGGGAATAACGATTTATGAAAAGATACTCGGTGAAGAACATCCCGAGACTGCTCTAAGTTACAACAACCTCGGAATATGCTACGAACAGCAAGGTAACATAGTACAAGCGTTAGAATATCACAAAAAGGCATTGGAGAGCCGCAAAATAACGTTAGGAACGGAACATCCTGATACGGCCCAAAGTTACAACAACATAGGCGTTATATTTTATGACCAAGACGATTACAAAAAAGCGTTAGATTACTACTACAAAGCTTTGGCTATCTGGGAAAAGGTATTGGGCAGTGAGCATCCTAACACACGGTGTTGCCAAGAAAACATCGAAGAGGTCAAAGCCAAATTGGCCGAAGAGGAAACCAAGAAGAGTTATATTTTTGAATTTTTTAATTCTAAATTTTGAATTTATAAAATGATGCAGCCACTTATAGCCGTACTGACGCCCAACATTCTGACCGGTATTGGGTTGAAGGCCATTCTGGAAAAGGTGATTCCGGTGGCCGAGGTCGAGCTGTACAGCTCGGTCGAGGCGTTGGGTGAGGCGTCGCCCGAGCGTTTCTCGCACTGCTTTGTGGCCCTGCAACTCTATCGCCGCCATCGGGAGCAGTTCGCAGCGATGGGGCGACGGGTCATCCTGCTCGGGGGTGGCGAGCCGCACGAAGAGGAGCCCGGAATGCACAGCCTGAACATCTGCCAAAGCGAGGAGGAGTTGATTCGCGACCTGGTGCAGATGCACCGCCACGCCCATCCCGGACGAGGAATGGCGCCCCACCCCGCAGAGCAGCGCAGCGAGCAACTCACCGACCGTGAGGCCGAGGTGTTGCGGCTGTTGGCCCGAGGACGCATCAACAAGGAGATTGCCGACGAGATGGGCATCGGCCTGACGACCGTCATCACCCACCGTCGCAATATGATGGAGAAACTGCGACTCAAATCGGTGGCCGAGCTGATGCTCTACGCCATCCGCAACGGCTATGCACCCACCGATACACTTTAGTGTATCCTCATAAATAAGGATTGACCACTAACCAATAATTCGATTACTTTGCACCCCGAAATGAAGCGAATAAACAGAACAACGATGATGCATTGTAAGCGAATGTTGTGTGCCGTGCTGATCTTCACGGCCACCACCCTGGGGGCACACCCCCTCCACGACACCGAAACACACCCCAACGATGCCGACACCACCATCCACGTCGATGGCGTACAGGTGACGGCCATCAAGCAGGGTTTGGTGCTGCGCAGCGAGCCGATTGCCTCGACCATCGTAGGTGGTCGCACGGCCGACCGTCAGCGGGTCGATGCGCTGAAAAACCTGGCCGACCTGGTTCCCAACCTCCACATCCCCGACTACGGCTCACGAATGACCTCGTCGATCTATGTGCGTGGTCTGGGTGCCCGCATCGATCAGCCCGTAATGGGCATGAACATCGACAACGTGCCGATGATGAACAAGAACGGCTTTGACACCGAATTGGCCGACATCGAGCGCATCGAGGTGTTGCGTGGTCCGCAATCGACCCTCTATGGGCGTAACACGATGGGCGGCGTGGTGAATGTCTATACCCTCTCGCCCTTCACCTACGAGGGCATCCGCTTGCAGGCGGGTTACAGCACGGGCAATAGCTGGCGACTGCGTGCCTCGGCCTACCAGCGTTTGGGCCAGAAGTGGGCCACGTCGGTTGCGGCCTATCGCACCTCGACGGATGGTTTCTTCCGCAACGCACTGACCGGCGCCGACACCGATTGGGAGAAGATGACGGGGGGCCGTTGGAAGCTCCTCTATCGTGGCTTCAAGGGGTTGCGCATCGAAAATACCCTCTCGATCTCCTCGACCGAGCAGGGCGGCTACCCGTATGTATTTATGGGGGGACGTTCGGAGAATATCGAAGGGGTTGTTGTGGGTCAAATTGCCTACAACGACACCTGCCGTTATGATCGTGTCGCCATCAACGACGGTCTTACGATTCACTACGAGACCGACCGTTGGCAACTCTCGTCGATTACGTCGTATCAGTATATGGACGACGATATGCACCTCGACAACGACTTCACACCGCTCGACTACTTCACCCTGCAACAGGCCATCAAGGAGCACGTCGTAACCGAGGAGTTGGTCTTCCGTTCGCGTGGCGAGCGTCGCTACAACTACCTCTTCGGCCTCTCGGGTTTCTACCGCGATCAGCAGATGGAGGCCCCCGTGCACTTCAAGGAGGCGGGCATCAACGAGATGATCTTTGCCGCCGCCAACCAGGCGACGGGAGGTCGTGTGCAGATGACGGCCTCGGCACCGATGCCGCTACTCTCGGAGTTTGAGGTGCCGACCTACGGATTCTCGCTCTACCACGAGTCGGCTTTCCGCTTTGGCAGCTGGGAGCTGAAGGCAGGCCTGCGTCTCGACCACGAGAAGGCACGCCTCGAAACCAACGGCTCGGGCAGTCTGGAATATACGCTGAAGGTGCCCGGTATGCCCTTCCCGATGCCGCAGGAGCCTGTCACGCTCGACACTTCGAGCCGTTACAGCCACTCCTTTACGGAGCTGCTGCCCCGTCTGTCGCTCATCTACCGCTTCGACGAGGGGCGCAACCTCTACGCCACCGTTTCGCGCGGTTACAAGGCGGGCGGCTTCAACACCCAAATCTACTCGGATGTCTTGAAGGAGATGTTGCAGTCCAAGGCGATGGGCAGAGAATTCACCGAGCAAGATATTATGTCGTACGACCCCGAGTACAGTTGGAACTACGAGGTGGGCGGCCACTTCAACTGCGCCGAGGGTGCCATCCGAGGCGATCTGTCGTTGTTCTGGATCGACTGCCGCGACCAGCAACTGACCGTCTTCCCCAGTGCCAATGCTACGGGCCGACTGATGACCAACGCAGGTCGCACCCGCTCGGTGGGTGGTGAGGTGGCGATGCAGTTCAAGCCCTGGCGCAACCTCGACATCGATGTAGCCTACGGTTACACCAAAGCTACGTTCCGTCGCTACGAGGATGCGGGCATCAGCTACCGAGGCAACACCGTCCCCTACGCCCCTCGTCACACCCTCTCGGCAGGCATCAGCTACACCATTCCGACGGGTGTCGAGTGGCTGGGCGACGTAGTGCTGCACGGCGGACTGAAGAGTGCCGGCAAGATCTACTGGAACGAGGCCAACACCGACTACCAACCCTTCTATACGCTTCTGAACGCCTCGGTGCGTTTGGAGCACAAGAACTACACGATCGACCTGTGGGGCCAAAACCTCACCGACAAGCAGTTTGACCTCTTCTACTTCGAATCGATCGGCAACCGCTTTGTGCAGCGGGGTCGTCCCGCAGTCTTCGGTGTTACGTTGAGCATCAACATTCAATAACCAATATCGCTATGAAAGCTGAATACAAACCTTTTGTCGATGAGCTGATCGAGCTCGCCATCAAGGAGGACATCGGTGACGGTGACCACACCTCATTGTGCTGCATTCCCGCCGAGGAGCAGGGCCGTATGCGTCTGCTGTGCAAGCAGGAGGGCATCCTGGCCGGCGTGGAGATTGCCGAGCTGGTGCTGAAGCGTCTCGACCCCGAAATGAAATTTGAGCAGATTTTGGAGGATGGCACCGCCATCAAGCCGGGCGATGTGGCCTTCTACGTCTCGGGCCGTCTGCGTTCGCTGTTGCAGGCCGAGCGCATCCTGCTGAACATTATGCAGCGTATGAGCGGCGTAGCTACCCAGACCGCCTTCTACGTGAAGCACCTCGAGGGGCTGAAGACCAAGGTGCTCGACACCCGCAAAACCACCCCGGGTATGCGTGTGTTGGACAAGATGGCCGTGAAGCTGGGCGGCGGCGAGAACCACCGCATCGGTCTGTTCGATATGATTCTGTTGAAGGACAACCACATCGACTTTGCAGGCGGTATTCGTCAGGCCATCGAGGGTGCCAAGCAGTACCTCAAGGAGCGTGGCAAGAATATCCCCATCGAGTGTGAGGTACGATCTTTGGAGGATATCGACGAGGTCTTTGCCGCAGGTGGCGTCGATCGCATTATGTTCGATAACTTCACCCCCGAGATGACCCGCAAGGCGGTCGAGAAGGTGGCCGGTCGCTGCGAGACCGAGTCGAGTGGCGGCATCACCCTGGAGACGATGCGCAGCTATGCCGAGTGTGGCGTCGATTTCATCTCGGTAGGTGCTTTGACCCACCAGATTCGTTCGCTCGATCTCTCGCTCAAGGCTTGCGAGTAACCCCCTGAAAAGAATGATTGATTTTCAGCCCATACGACTTACAGACCGCACCCTTATCGAGGCACATACGCTTCGGTGCGGTCTGTATAATTGTGACCTCTCGTTTGCCAATATGTATTGCTGGCACGAGCTGTACGGCACACAATGGGCTGAAGTCGAGGGTTTTCTGGTGCTTCGCTTTCGCATCGACGGGTCGGACCACACGGGCTATATGCAACCCATCGGCGAAGGCGATTTTACGACCATCCTTCCCCGCCTCAAGGCCGACACCGAGGCGCAGGGGGAGCCGTTGCGACTCTTCGGCATCACAAGCCAAGGGGCCGAGCTGCTCCAAGCCCGCTACGGCGAAGCGGTGGCCCTCTACACCCCCCGAGCCACGGCCGACTACCTCTACCGACGAAGCGACCTGGTGGCCCTGACGGGCAAACGCTACCAACCCAAGCGCAACCACATCAACCGCTTCTTAAGCCTCTACCCCGACCACCATTATCGTCCCCTGACGACCGACCGCATCGAGGAGTGCATCCGTCTGGAGGAGGAGTGGTGTCGCAATCGCGGGGGGTGCCACGACGAAGGGGTGCGAGCCGAACGACGGGCCTTGATGCGTGCCTTCGAGGCCTTCGACGAGTTGGGGTTGCAGGGCGGAATGCTCTATGTGGGCGACCGACTTGTCGCCTTCACCTTTGGGTCGATGCTCAACGACCACACCTTCGACATCCACATCGAGAAGGCCGACACCCGCTACGAAGGGGTCTTTGCAATGATTAACCGCGCATTTGCCCGCACCTTGCCCGAAGAGGTGGTCTATCTGAATCGAGAGGAGGACCTGGGGGTCGAGGGGCTGCGCAAGGCAAAACTTTCGTACCATCCCGCCTTCCTCGAACTCAAGCAACGAGCCGTGTGGCTCAGCGAACGAGGCCGTGCGTGCCGTCGGCTGTGGCAAGCCTGCTTTGAGGAGGATGACCCCACGTTTGTCGAGGAGTTTTTGTCGGGACCCTATCGGGAGTCGCAGATGCACACCCGAGAAGTCGATGGCAAGACAGTAGCTATGGCCCACCTCATTCCCTTCGAGGGTGAGGGGCGCAAAATCGGCTACATCTACGGTGTGGCCACCCTGCCCGACTACCGAGGTCGGGGGTTGGCCTCGTCGCTGGTCGAGGAGATTGTGGAGCGTTGCCACCGGGAGGGGTACGATGCGGTGGCCCTGATCGCCGCCTCGGTGTCGCTAAAATCGTTCTATCGGGAGTTGGGCTTCGAGGGCGAGGTGCCCATCTACCTCCATACGCCCGACGGCTTTGACTTCGGCACGGGCGACGTGGAGCGCAACCGAGCGATGCTGCGCCCACTGAAAGATGGCATCACAATGCCCAACCATTTGGTTTTGAATCTACTATCCTAAAACCTTTTCTACAGTATGAGAAAACTTATGATCCTGGTTTGTGGCCTACTGATGGTGGGCTGCAACGCTCCGCAGCAGGAGTTCTTCCCGCCCCGCAAGGCCAAGGAGGTCAATCCCGACACCCGCCTTGCAATCACCTTCAAGAGCGAGCCGACGGTGGGTTCGAGCGGTAAAATCCGTGTGTGGGATGCCGCCACCGACACGGTGGTCGATAGCCTCGACCTGTCGATTCCCGCAGGCCCCACCACGCCCCGCACCCTGCCGAAAGCCCCCTACACCTGGGAGCCGTACGACTACTCGGGCGAGCGTCAGACCAACCGCACCACCAAGCCCGGCACCCCCTCGGGTGTGGCCGAGCCGACCTCGACCGACTATCAGCTGACCATCATTGGCGGCTTCACGGACGGCTTCCACTTCCACCCCGTATTGGTGCGTGGCAACCGTGCCGAGATCTACCTGCACCACAACCTGTTGGAGTACGACAAGGAGTACTACGTCACCATCGACGAGGGGGTCTTGACCACCGCCGAGGGCGATTTCGACGGCATCACCAAGCGTGACGGCTGGCGATTCCGCACCAAGAAGGAGGCTCCGGGGGAGGAGGTGCGCTACCTGACGGTGGCTGCCGACGGCTCGGCCGACTTCACGACCGTGCAGGGGGCATTGGACCACATTCCCGACCACAACACGGAGGCCTACACCATCTATATTTATAATGGCGACTACGAAGAGCTGGTCTATTTTCGCTCGAAAAACCACCTCACCATCGAGGGCGAGAGCCGTGAGGGGGTCAAGATTCACTACCCCAACAACGAGGTCTTCAACCCCTACCCCTCGAACGTGGCGACCAACGAGTGGCCGGGCACCTTCCCCTCGCGCCGTGCCGCCTTCATGGCCGACAACTGCACCGACCTCACGATGCGCAACCTGACGATTGCCACCGACTTGAAAGGTCAAGCCGAGGGCCTGCTGCTGATGGGCGAAAGAATGTTCCTGGATCAGGTAACGATCATCGGCTCGGGTGATGCCCTGCAGGCCAACGGTTCGGTCTATCTGCACAAATGCCGCCTTGTGGGCGATGGCGACTGCCTCACGCTGATGGACGAGCGCGGCGCGCAATACACCTCGATGGAGTATGCGCAGTGGCTGCAAAAGCGTATGCTGAGCGGCGTAAAACGCCTCGTGCTGGTCATCGGCGGCCCGTACGGCTTCTCGGATGAGGTATATGCCCGCGCCGACCAGAAGATCTCGCTCTCGAAGATGACCTTCTCGCACCAGATCGTGCGTGCCATCTTCGCCGAGCAGCTCTACCGCGCCTTCACGATCCTTCACAACGAACCCTATCACCACGAGTAACGATGAAATTATTACACTCTCATACCCTCCTTACGGCGTGGCGCATCTGCCTGCTATACATCGTCTTGATGCTATGCCGCGTTGTCTTTTACCTCTACAACAGCGCCCTGATCGGCCCCCTGCCCGAGGCCGAGTGGTGGAGCCTTGTGTGCGGAGCTATGAAGTTCGACACCGTATCGATTCTCTACGCCAATGCTCTCTTTATCCTGCTTGCGCTCATTCCCCTGCACCTGCGCGAGAAGCAGTGGTGGCAGAACATTTTGTATTGGTATTATGTCGTTGTGAATGGCATCGTCGTGGCAATCAATATGGCCGATGCAATCTACTTCCGCTACACACAAAAACGCTTCTCGGCCGACGAAATCTTCTTTGCCGAGAACGACAATTCGCTGCAGCTCGTGCTGAAGTTCGCCACCGAGAATTGGCATATCGTACTCGCCGGCGTGGCACTCATTGCGCTGCTTGCGGTAGGCTACCGCCGCCGTGCCCGCATCGAAAACATCTTCGCGGGGGCGTGGTACTACATCTTCTCGACGCTTATGCTGGTCGTGGCCGTCGGCCTCTCGATTGGCGGCGTGAGAGGAGGCTTCACGAAGATGACACGCCCGATAACCCTCTCAAATGCAACGCTCTACACGCCCGACAACGCACGCGCCACGATGATCCTGAGCAACCCCTTTGCGATCCTTCGCACCATCTCGTCGAGCGGCAAACTGCACTACGAAAAGTACTTCGACGACCAGACTCT
>CALAQA010000043.1:0-6409 GCA_937889065.1 uncultured Alistipes sp. | reverse complement strand
GGCGGCTCGTCGGGCAGCTCATCGCGCGGCAGATAGGCCACAACCAACAGAAAAGGGAGAGGCCGCCACAGGACTCTCCCTTATATATCACTGAAAGCAAAATACCCTCTAACAACAAAACGATGAAACGATTCATAGCAATACTTTGTGGTGCGCTGCTGGTGGCCACCTCGGCCTCGGCACAAGAGAAGCCCACCTATCAGATTGGCGGTGCCGTCTTCTCGAACGATGCGATGACCACCTCCGACTTTTTCACCCTCTCGCAGCAGCAGTTCAACTTCGGTACGGCTCGCTCGATGGGTATGGCCGGTGCCTTCACTTCGCTGGGTGCCGATCAGGCCTCGATGGTCATCAACCCCGCAGGTCTGGGTATGTATCAGCGTGGCGAGGTGACCCTGACGCCGATGATTTCGATCAACTCGGCCTCGACGGAGAACACCTCCCCCTTCGAGAGCAACTCGAAGAGCCGTATGGGTCTGGGAAACTTCGGCGGTGTCTTCAACCTCAAGGAGGGCTCGGGCAAGGTGTTGAGCATCAATATGGGCTTCAGCATCAACCGCATTGCCGACTATAACTACAACTATTCGTTCAGCTATGCCGATCGTGGCGGTGCCTCGATTGCCGATGCAATGTCGGTGATGTTGGAGGCGGGCGGCGTGGATGCCTCGAGTGGCACCATCAGCCAAAGCGGCTTCACCAACTGGGGCATCGACCCCTTCTTCTGGCCCGCCGTAGCGGGTTATAAGACCTACCTGGTGGATCAGAATCAGAACGGTGTCTGGTACCCGGGCGAGATTGGCAACAATGCCGACATCGAGGCGGGCCACTCGGTACGCAGCCGTGGCTCGGCCAACGAGTTCAGCTGGGCGATGGGTTTCAACGTAGATAACAAACTCTATGTCGGTTGGGCGTTGGGATTGCAGAATATATCGCGCCGTGTGACGACCTACTACGGTGAGTCGTACAGCTATGGCGGCGGCAACGGCTACGACTCGGGCGAGTGGGCCGTAGATGCCGAGGGCAATCCCCTGCCGCAGGTGATGCAGTCGATGGGTATGGAGCAGGTGTCGCGCCTGAGTGGCGTGGGCGTCAATTTCAAGCTCGGCGTAGTCTATCGTCCCACCCCTGCACTGCGTCTGGGTCTGGCCCTGCACACGCCAACCTACTACGAGCTGGATCGTGAGTACGAGATGGGAATGAGCACCGTATCGCTCGGTCAGACCTCCGCAACGGACCTCACGACCCACGAATATACGTCGGATACCTACTCGGATGTGCTGGAGGACGATGGACCGAACAGCTGGCGCTTTGCCTCGCCGACCCGCTTGATGGTGGGTGCTTCGTACACGTTCGGTCCCTTTGCCGTCGTATCGGTCGATTACGAGCGTTCGTGGTACAACGGCATCCGTGTCAAGAACCAGCCCTACCTGCCCTACGGCATGGATGAGCACGACTTCAAGCAGGACTTCAAGACCTACTTCAAGGGGTCGGACAACCTGCGCATCGGTGTCGAGTTGCGCCCCGTGCCGCAGATCGCCCTGCGTGCCGGTTACGGCTACATCGGCTCGATGCTCAAGGAGGAGAACACCATCCTCTCGCAGCCCGCAGCCGAGACGACCAACTACTACACGGCCGGCTTGGGCTTCACGTTCGGCAAGTGTTTCCTGGATTTGGCCTACTGCTACTCGAATTATCAGATGACGGAGTATATGCTCTTCTACGGCAACCGTTATGAGCCGATGAGCAGCTCGTGGCCCGACGAGATCTACGAAAGCCCCCGCTTCAAGACCGAGCTGAAGCGTCACAACGTCGCCCTGACGTTTGGTGTAAAGTTTTAGCCGCTCAAAAATCAACACACAACGGACTATTCCACGACGGATAGTCCGTTTTTTTGTATATTTGCAGGGAAAACAAACCGACTATGGCAAGTTGTCTGCAAATCGAAAATCTGAAGAAGGCCTATGGCGCACGCATTCTCTTCGAGGGGGTGACCCTTTCGATCGAGGAGGGCGAGAAGGTGGCCCTGGTGGCCGTCAATGGTGCCGGCAAGTCGTCGCTGCTGAAGATTGTGGCGGGCGAAGAGGAGTACCAAGGGGGTAAAATCACCTTCCGCCGTGATGTGCGGGTGGGTTATCTGGCCCAGGAGCCGAAGTTCAAGCGGGGCATCACCCTCTTGGAGGGCTCGTTCGATGCCGACAACGAGGCGGGACGTGCAATGGCCCGCTACGAGCGAGCATTAAGTTCGGGCGAGGGTTTGGAGGAGGCGATGGCGGCGATGGATGCGGCCGGTGCGTGGGACTACGAACAGCAGGCCAAGGAGATTCTGACCCGTCTGGAGCTGGCCCAATTCGACCAACCCATCGAGGAGCTTTCGGGCGGTCAGCTCAAGCGTTTGGCTTTGGCCCGTGTGCTGATTGCACGGCCCGACCTGCTGATTTTGGACGAGCCGACGAACCACCTCGACCTGGAGATGATCGAGTGGTTGGAGGAGTGGCTCACCGCCTCCCGTGCCACGCTGTTGATGGTGACCCACGACCGCTACTTTCTGGATCGGGTCTGCACCCGCATCCTCGAGATTGACGAACAACAACTCTACTCGTATCGAGGCAACTACAGCTACTACCTCGAAAAGCGTCAGGAGCGTATCGACACCCTCAACGCCACCGCCGAGAAGACCCGCAACCTCTATCGCCGTGAGTTGGAGTGGATACGCCGCACCCCCTCGGCCCGTACGGGCAAGGCGAAGTACCGCATCGACGCCTTTGAGCAGTTGAGCGAGGAGCGGCGCACCGTACAGACGGAACGTCAGGTCGAGATCGGTATCGAGGCCTCGCGCATCGGCACCAAAATTTTCGAGATGCACCACCTCACCAAACACTACGACGAGCTATGTCTGTTAAAGGATTTCTCCTACACCTTCTCGCGCGGCGAAAAGGTGGGCATCGTGGGGCGCAACGGCATCGGCAAATCGACCTTCGTGAAGATGCTGTTGGGGCGAGTGGCTCCCGACAGCGGCCGCATCGAGGTGGGTCAGACCATCCGCTTCGGTTACTACGCCCAGGAGGGGTTGCAATTCAAGGAGGAGGAGCGTGTGATTGATGTCGTGAAGCGCATTTCGGAGGATATTACCCTCTCGGATGGTGCCCGCATCAGTGCCTCGCAGCTCTTGACCCGTTTCCTGTTCACCCCCGCCACGCAGTACAACCCCGTCAGCAAACTCTCGGGTGGCGAGCGTCGCCGTCTCTACCTCTGCACGGTGCTCATCGCCAACCCCAACTTCCTGATTCTGGACGAGCCGACCAACGACCTCGACATCCAGACCCTCACCGTGCTCGAAGAGTACCTGGCCTCGTTCAAGGGGTGCGTGATTGTCATCTCGCACGATCGTTACTTTATGGACAAAATTGCCGACCACCTCTTTGTGATGCAGGGCGGAGGCGAAGTGAAGGATTTTCCGGGCAACTACACCCAATACCGTCTGTGGCGCAAGGAGCAGGAGGCAGCCACCCAGCTCGAGGAGCAGCAACGCCAAAAGCGTCAGGCCGCCCCTGCACCCCAAAAGGCCCAACGCAGCTATGCAGACCGCCTCTCATTCAAGGAGCGCAGGGAGCTGGAGGCCTTGGAGGCCGAGTTACCCGAATTGGAGCGACAGAAGGCCGACATCGAGGCCGAGCTGTCGAGCGGAATGCTCTCGCCCGAAAAGTTGCAAGAGAGCTCGAAGCGCATCGTGGAGCTGATGGAGGAGATCGAGCTGAAGACCCTGCGCTGGATGGAGCTGAGCGAGAAGAATTAACCCCTATTACCCCACTTTCAGATGAAGACCCTCTACGAACGCATAGGCCACTGTGTACGCTCGGCCACCCCGGGAGCCTTGAAGACCATCCGTTGGATTGTCACCCTGACGCTCGGCATCTCGTTGGCGATGTTTGTGCTGCAATATGTAGGCCTGCTGGATTGGATTTCGGCCTGCGTAAGTCCGCTGTTCCACATCTTCGGCCTGCGAGGCGAGGCGGCTATGGCCTTCGTGAGCGGCTACTTCATCAACATCTACTCCTCGATTGCCGTCATCTCGACCCTCGATTTGACCGCCCGCGAGATTACCATTCTGGCTACGATGTCCACCGCTGCCCACGCCATTCTGGTCGAGGGGGCTGTATTGCATCGCACCGGCACTCCGACCCTCTACTCCATCACGCTGCGTACGCTGGCCGCCATCGGACTGGGTGTGGGGTTGAATCTGATTCTTCCGGGGCGACCCGAGGCGGTCATCGGAGCCTCGTTCGGCGAGGTCGAGATGTTCTGCATCGACGAACCCTTTTGGCCGCTCTTCTGCGAGTGGGCCATCGGTGCGGTACGGTTGGCCGTCGTGATGTGTACGCTGATCTACCTGCTGAATATCTTTCAGCGCATCCTCTACGAATTTGGTGTAATGGCGTGGCTTTCAAAACTGTTGCGCCCGCTCTTGACGCTGTTCGGTCTTCCCGAAAAAACCTCGTTTTTGTGGATTGTGGCCAACGTCATCGGCCTTTCGTATGGGTCGGCGGCGGTGATGGACGAGGTGGCTCGGGGCAACATTTCGCGACGAGAAATCAACCTCGTAAATACCCACATCGGCATTTCGCACAGCAATTTGGAGGATCTGCTGCTCTACGCCTCGATTGGCGGTGTGTGGTATATCATTCTTTTGGCCCGCTGGGTGCTGGTTGCCGTGCTTGTCTGGCTATTAAGGGGTTATTACGCCTTGGACGGGAAATTATAGCGGAAAAAATTGGTCGTTTCGACTATTTTTCTCATCTTTGTCGCCGTTCATTCCCTTTTTGGGCGAACATTTCGTGTTGGAAACCTTAAAAACCAAACATCTATGAAAAACTTTTTTAACAAACTCTGCGCCGTGTTGTTGTTAGTTGCAGCAACCGCTTCGTGGTCGTGTAACGATTGTGATCACGAGCCTTACGACGACACAGAGATCAAGAACCAGATTCAGGACCTCTACTCGAAGCTCTCGCAGTTGGAGGCCAAATTGCAGTCGGAGGTAAACGCCCTGACGGCTATGATCAGTGGCCAGGTAACCATCGCCTCGCACAGCAAGGATGCCGATGGCAACTGGACCATCAAGCTCTCGGACGGCACCTCGTTTGTGGTCTATGCCGAGTACCAGCCCGAGGCACTGCCTACGTCGTTGGTCTATGTCATGGAGGTAGATGGCCAGAAGGTTTGGGCCGTGATTGGCTCGGACGGCCAGCTCACCCCGCTCAAGGATGCCGATGGCAACAACATCCCCGTTGTTCCCGCCAAGGTGGAGATTCCCGCCGCTCCGACCATCCAGACCCGCATCACCGACGGTGTGATCGAGATTTCGATCGACGGTGGCGAGACCTGGCACGCTACGGGTCTTGATCCCGAGGCGCTGCCCGAGCAGAATCCCAACGAGGGTGGTGCCTGCACGGGTGCCGCTTGCGCCAACATTGTAGAGGTGACGGTCAATACGATGGAGGATCAGTGGGGCGACCAGGTTCCCTGCTCGGTTACCTTCACCCTCTCGGATGGCAGCTCGTTCACCGTAGCACTGGACGGCACCGAGGGTGTGGCCTTCCAGTATTGGGGCGAGGCCGTAGAGACGTTGTTCGTAGGTCCGGGTAAGACCGAAAGCAACCTGACGCTGTGGCAGAACCAGATGGTGGACTACATCAAGGAGGTTCCCCAGGGTTGGAAAATTTCGATTTCGGAGCCGAATCGCTATGGCGAGATTGCGGTGGCCGTTACCGCCCCCAAGGCCGAGACCGTAGCCGCAGGTGTGGCCGAGGCGGAGGGTACGATCAAGCTCGTAGCCGTATTTGAGAGCGGCAAGACCGCCATCGCCAAGCTCAACGTAACGTCGGAGCCCTTTGCCGAGGTAAGCGCTTCGGCCGGTCAGGTGGTCGTAAAGCCCAACACCGGTATCGAGATGTTCGTCTATGGTATTCTGCCCGCTTCGGAGTACAGCGAGGAGAGCCTCACCGAGACGCTCAACAGCAAGCTCGTCACTGGTCTGTGGTCGGGTTGGAATGCCCCCTACAACGCCAAGTCGTGGTACGAGGTAATCGACACGACGGCAGCCGAGGTCTATGGCCAGGAGCTGACGCCGGGCGTAGAGTATGTACTGTGGGCTGCTACCGTCAAGGAGGAGCAGCAGGGTTGGGAATACATCTACTCGCTCTCGTCGCAGATCTACACCAAGAACTTCTCGCAGATGCTCGTCGAGGTCGAGACCACCTCGGTAAGCTTCAACGACATCATCGTTAAGCTCAACTTCCTCGGCTTCGACCGCTACTTTGGCAACCATGATGGAATCCAGTTCTGCGATCCGGATCCGGTAGGCTCTTGAATTTTTTCCATACCGCTGTTCGGTTAATTTTTCTGCCCGGATCAT
>CALAQA010000042.1:0-16216 GCA_937889065.1 uncultured Alistipes sp. | reverse complement strand
TGTCGCATTTTATATGCCTACTTTGGCCCTCTCTAATTCGGTGGCATTCAATGTCTTGGAGAGCAATAAGCTCGATCCCGTGACCGCCTTTCCGCCCATCCGCGTGTGGGGTACCGTGGGATTTATCTGCGCCATGCTCTTCTGCGATATGGCAGGCTTCCAGACCACCTATATGCAGTTTATTCAGTGCGCCGTGCTGGGTCTGGTGCTGGGTGTCTATGCCTTCACGCTGCCCGCCTGCCCCGTAAACCGCTCGGGGGAGAAGAAGTCGCTTGTCGAGGCGCTGGGGCTGCGTGCCTTCACGCTCTTCAAGCAGAAGAAGATGGCGCTGTTCTTCATCTTCTCGATGCTTCTGGGTGTCTCGTTGCAGATTACCAACGGCTTCGCCAACCCCTTCATCACCTCGTTCCGAGACATTGAGGAGTTTGCCTCGACCTTTGGTGCCAACCACGCCAATGCGCTGATCTCGCTCTCGCAGGTTTCGGAGACGCTCTGCATTCTGTTGATTCCCTTCTGTTTGAAGCGTTTCGGCATTAAGAATGTGATGCTGATGGCTATGTTTGCCTGGGTGCTGCGCTTCGGTCTGTTTGGTGTAGGTAACCCGGGTAGCGGCGTGTGGATGTTCATCCTCTCGATGATTGTCTATGGCGTGGCCTTCGACTTCTTCAACATCTCGGGCTCGCTGTTTGTCAATACGGAGACCGACCCCTCGATTCGTGCAAGCGCCCAGGGTCTGTTTATGATTATGACCAACGGCATCGGTGCCACGATCGGTACGCTGGGTGCCCAGGCGGTGGTGAACCACTTTGTCTATGCCCAGACCGAGCCTTCGGCCCAGGTGGCAGGTTGGTCCACCTCGTGGCTCATCTTCGCCGGCTACGCCCTGGTGGTAGCCCTGCTGTTCGCCCTGGTCTTTAAGTACAAGCACAACCCCGAGGCCGAGTTGCAACATTAAGTCGCAAAGATTGCCGAAAAGAACAAACCCCGCCACGAATGGCGGGGTTTTTCGTTTGTGGCACGGGATTTGAACGAGGATGAATCAGCTGCGGAGTTCAGCACCCGCAGTGAGGTTTCTTCATTTATTTAAGTTTGGGTTAGTAGTTTTAGGGGAGTGCAACGCTCCCCGGAGGCGAGCGGCAGTCGTGATGACTCCCGCTCGTTTTTGTGCTGATCGGTTGTTGCGCTTGGCAATCTCATTGGGTCCTAAAACTACTTTCAACCGGTTGCGGCTCGGCAATTTTTAAGCAATCGTGGTTGCTTTGCAACGAATAAATGCCCTCTCCGAGTTATTTTGTGAGCAAGCTCCCATATACTCGAAGAAGGCATTTCAGCCTTCGGCCGCACGATTGCTTTTTTTATTGCGCTCGCCTTCAGCGGTCGTTAGTAGTTGGGTGCTACAGAACGTAAGTACAAACAATGGAAGTGATTCCCCTACAGAGGGGTTTTAGGGGAGTGCAACGCCCCCCGGAGGCAGGCGGCAGTCGTGAAGACTCCCGCCTGTTTTTTTTAGGTCCCCCCCGAAACCTTTTTTTCATTTTAGGCGAGAAGATTTCGTATTTCACGAAGTAAGCCCCGGATGGGGTGTACTCGGCGTACATCCCATCCGGGGCTTGCGAGGGAAATGCGGAAGGTTCCGCATACAAATGGAAAAAACCTACTTGCGGAAAACGCCCGTATAGCTCGAAGGCGAAAGCGCTCGCAGCTCGGCCTTGACCTCCTCGGAGACATTCAGGGTCTCGATGAAGGCTTTGATCGACTGCTCGGTAATCTGCTCATTGGTACGGGTCAGAGCCTTCAGGGCCTCGTAGGGCTTCGGATAACCTTCACGACGCAGGATGGTCTGAATACCCTCGGCAACCACGGCCCAATTCTCCTCCAGGTCGCGATTCAGGGCGGCCTCATTCAGCAGCACCTTACCCAGACCCTTCATCAGCGACTTCAGGGCGATGAGCGTGTGGGCCATCGGAACACCCACGTTACGCAGCACGGTCGAGTCGGTCAGGTCACGTTGCAGACGCGAAACGGGCAACTTGCGCGAGAGGAACTCATAGACGGCAATGGCCATTCCCAGGTTACCCTCGGCATTCTCGAAGTCGATGGGGTTCACCTTGTGGGGCATGGCACTCGAGCCCACCTCACCGGCCTTGATCTGCTGCTTGAAGTACTCCGACGAAATGTACATCCACATATCGCGGGCCAGGTCAATCAGGATGGTCGAGATGCGCTTCAGGGCATCGAACATCGCAGCCAGGTTGTCGTAGTGCTCAATCTGGGTGGTGTATTGCGAGCGGCTCAGGCCGAGCGTCTCGCCCACAAACGTATTGGCAAACGAGACCCAATCCATTGACGGATAGGCAGCGTGGTGGGCATTCATATTACCCGTTGCACCGCCGAACTTGGCAGGTACGGGGACCTCCTTGAGTTGGGCCAGCTGCTTCTCCAGACGCTCGACATAGACCAAAAACTCCTTACCCAGCACGGTGGGCGATGCGGGCTGACCGTGGGTGCGGGCCAGCATCGGGATGCCCATCCAGGCATCGGCCATCGAGCGAATCTTGGCAATAATCTCCTCGAAGGCGGGATAGAGCACCTCCTCGAGGGCCTCCTTCATCGAGAGGGGCACGGCCGTATTGTTGATATCCTGCGACGTAAGGCCGAAATGGACAAACTCCTTGTAGGCCTCCAGCCCCAGCTCGTCCATCTTCTCTTTGAGAATGTACTCGATGGCCTTCACATCGTGGTTGGTCACCGACTCAATCTCCTTGACACGCTCGGCCGAGGCGGGCGAGAAGTCAAGGTAGAGGCTGCGCAGGGCCTCCAACTTGGCGGGATCGATACCCTCCAACTGCGGCAAGGGCAGGCGGCAGAGGGCAATGAAATACTCCACCTCGACACGGATGCGGTAGCGAATCAGTGCCTGCTCGGAGAAATAGGCTGCCAGCGGCTCGGTTACACGACGGTAACGGCCATCAATGGGCGAAATTGCGGTAAGGGGTGTCATCATAATGGTCACAGATATTGTTTATTTTCGGCACCAAATTTACAACTTTTATTGAAAAAAGCATAATTTTCGCTACCTTTGTCGATACACTGACCGCTTTATGGTCGTCGAAGGCAACATTTTCGGCGACCATACGTTAGTGGTATAGTTCCATTTTAGTGCAACAATGAATTTTTTAACCGCAATTTTCAATACACTCGTCGGATTCGTCAAGGAGCATCCGATTTTGGTCACGGTCATCGTGCTGTTGGCCATTGGTGCGCCTACCCTCTTGCAGGGCATCGCCACCTTTATATTATATGTTCTCCTCTTTTTCATCATCCTCATCATCGTGTTGGTGCTGATGTTGCGTTGGCGCATCTACAAGGTGCAACGTGACGTCAGAGAGCAGATGTGTGGCGGCCAAAATGGGCAGTCGGGAGGCAACCCCTTCGGCGGCTTTGGTGGTTTTGGCACATTCGGCGGCTTCGGCCAGACTCGCCCCGAGAACCCTGCCGAGGGTGAAGTAAAGGTACGCCACACCGAGCAGAGCAACGAGAAGCGCATCTCGGACGATGTGGGCGACTACGTGGAGTTTGAGGAGACGAAAGAGAATTAACCCCCAACCGTGCATCGAGTTATGCTCAAGATTTTTGAACTCATAGGGCGCTACTTTCAGTTGATGGGCAAGGTCTTTTCGCGTCCCGAGAAGATCTCCATCTACCGCCACCGCATCATCTACGAGATGGAGGCCATCGGCATCGATTCGATTGGTCTGACGGCCATCATCTCCATCTTCATCGGTGCGGTCATTACGTTGCAGATGTGCATCAACCTCGAATCGCCCTTCATTCCCCAGTCGCTCATCGGCTATGCCACCCGTGAGACGATGATTTTGGAGTTTTCATCGACCGTCGTGGCACTCATCCTCTCGGGTAAGGTCGGCTCGGCCATCGCCTCCGAGATTGGCACGATGCGCATCACCGAGCAGATCGATGCCCTCGAGATTATGGGCATCAACTCCGCCTCGTATCTGATCCTGCCGAAGATTCTGGCGGCCGTATTCTTCTTCCCGCTGCTGACCATCCTCTCGATCGGTATCGGCATCGTGGGCGGCTACCTGATTGCCATTGCCACGGGCATCATGATTCCGTCGAACTACATCGAGGGTATTCTGATCGACTCCCGTCCCTACTCGATTACCTACTCGCTCATCAAATCGGCCGTCTTCGCCTTCATCATCACCTCCATTTCGGGTTTCTTCGGCTACTACGCCAAGGGCAACTCACTCGAGGTGGGTAAGGCTTCGACCCGTGCTGTGGTGGTCGGGTCGGTTGTAATTATGATTTTCAACCTCATCCTTACCCAAATCCTGCTGATATGATCCGTGCCGAACACATCATCAAGGCCTTTGACGGCCGCACCGTGCTGAACGACATCTCGGTCGAGTTCGCCACCGGTTGCACGAACCTCATCATCGGTCGCAGCGGCTCGGGTAAGCCCGTGTTGCTCAAAACGCTCGTGGGGCTGCACGAGCCCGACGATGGGGCGGTGTGGTACGACGAGACGAACTACACCTCGCTCGGCTTCAAGGAGCGCAAACTCATCCGCAAGGATATCGGTATGATCTTCCAAGGGGGCGCACTGCTCGACTCCTCGACCGTCGAGGAGAATGTAAAGCTGCCGCTCGATCTGTTCACCGACCAATCCGAGGAGGAGAAGTTGGCCCGTGTGAATTTCTGTCTGAATCGAGTGCGCCTCGAGAATGCCAACCACCTCTACCCTGCCGAGCTGTCGGGCGGTATGATTAAGCGTGTGGCCATTGCCCGTGCCATCGTGATGAATCCGAAGTACCTCTTCTGCGACGAGCCCAACTCGGGCCTCGACCCGCAGACCTCGATCGTAATCGACAACCTCATCCACGAGATTACCAAGGAGTACAACATCACCACTATCATCAATACCCACGATATGAACTCGGTGATGGAGATTGGCGAGAAGATTGTCTATATCCACGAGGGCAACAAATGGTGGGAGGGCACCAAAGAGGAGATTCTGCACGCCGACAACCGCGAGCTGAACGACTTTGTCTTCGCCTCGGCAATGGCCAAGCGAGCCAAGCAAAACCGATAACGAAAACAATTAACAATCAAAAAAAATACCTCTATGAAAAAAGTAATCGCTTCGCCTTTGGCCCCCAAGGCCGTAGGTCCCTATTCGCAGGCCATCGAGGCCAACAATACGCTCTATGTTTCGGGACAGCTGCCCATCGACGGCTCGACGGGTAAGATGGCCGAGGGCATCGAGGCGCAGACCCGCCAGTCGCTGGACAACCTGGGCCACATTCTGCGTGAGGCCGGTATGGACTATTCGAATGTGGTGAAGACCACCGTATTGCTCGACAACATTGCCGACTTCGCTGCGATGAATGCCGTCTATGCCACCTACTTTAGCTCGGAGATGCCCGCCCGTATGTGCTACGAGGTGGCCAAACTGCCGATGGGTGCACTGGTCGAGATCGACGCCGTGGCCGTACGCTAAAGGCCCCCTACGACGCTCCAGGGGCGTTTTCAGAAATTTGTAGATATTTTGTCAATAACTTGCCCTTCCGTTTTGAGATTTTTAACGGAAGAATAGCGAATTTTGTCCTTACGAATTCTATGGCAAATGACAGATAAAATCCACTAAAAACGATGGCCGAAACTACGAAACCTGCTGGAATGCAGAAAGTTGATTACAACGAAGCCGTAGCCCAGTCGAAAGTTTACTTCGAGGGTGACGACTTGGCCGCAACGGTCTGGGTGAGCAAATACGCCCTCAAGGACTCGTTCGGCAACATCTACGAGAGTTCGCCTCGCGAGATGCACCAGCGCATCGCCGCCGAGATCGAACGCATCGAACAAAAGTACCCCAACCCGATGTCCAAGGAGGAGGTTTTTGCCCTCTTGGACCACTTCCGCTACATCATCCCGCAGGGCGGCCCGATGACCGGTATCGGCAACAACTTCCAGGTTGCCTCGCTCTCGAACTGCTTTGTAATCGGCCACCGCAATCCGGCCGACTCGTACGGCGGTATCTTCCGTATGGACGAGGAGCAGGTGCAGCTGATGAAGCGTCGTGGCGGTGTAGGTCACGACCTCTCGCACATCCGTCCGACGGGCAGCCCCGTCTTGAACTCGGCCCTCACCTCGACCGGTATCGTTCCCTTCATGGAGCGTTACTCGAACTCGACGCGTGAGGTGGCTCAGGATGGTCGTCGAGGTGCCCTGATGCTTTCGCTCTCGATCAAGCACCCCGATGCCGAGCGTTTCATCGACGCCAAGGTCGATACGGGCAAGGTGACCGGTGCCAACGTCTCGATTAAGATCGACGACGAGTTTATGCGTGCCGCCATCGCCGGCAAGAAATATACGCAGCAGTTCCCCATCGGCTCCGATCAGCCCAAATACGAGCAGAAGATCGAGGCCAAGAAGCTGTGGGAGAAGATCATCCACAACGCTTGGCGTTCGGCCGAGCCGGGTGTGCTGTTCTGGGATACGATCATTCGTGAGAGTGTGCCCGACTGCTATGCCGACGAGGGTTTCCGCACGGTTTCGACCAACCCCTGTGGCGAGATTCCGCTCTGCCCCTACGACTCGTGCCGTCTGTTGGCCATCAACCTGCTGAGCTATGTCGAGCACCCCTTCACGAAGGAGGCCAAGTTCAACTTCGATCTGTTCAAACAGCACGTCGAGAAGGCCATGCGTATGATGGACGACATCATCGACCTGGAGCTGGAGAAGGCAGAGTTGATTATCGACAAAATCTCGTCGGATCCCGAGGACGAGGATGTACGCCGTGTAGAGATTGAGCTGTGGCACAAGATTCGCTCGATGGCCCTGAAGGGTCGCCGTACGGGTCTGGGTATCACGGCCGAGGGTGATATGTTGGCTGCATTGGGTCTGCGCTACGGCTCGGAGGAGGCCATCAATTTCGCCGTCGAGGTACAGAAGACGCTGGCCATCGAGGCTTACCGTGCATCGGTCAAGATGGCCGGTGAGCGTGGTGCCTTTGGCGTCTGGGATGCCGAGAAGGAGAAGGACAACCCGATGATTTGCCGCATCAAGGAGGCCGATCCCGCCCTCTACGAGGAGATGCTCAAGGTGGGTCGCCGCAACATTGCCATGCTGACCATCGCCCCCACGGGTACCACGTCGCTCATGTCGCAGACCACGTCGGGCATCGAGCCGGTATTCCGCACCGTCTATAAGCGTCGCCGCAAGATCAACCCCTCGGACAAGGATACCCACGTCGATTATATGGACGAGACGGGCGAGAAGTTCCAGGAGTACAACGTCTATCACCACAACTTCGTGAAGTGGCTGGCCGCCAACGGCTACGACACTACAAAGCTGGCAACCATCTCGGACGAGGAGCTCAATGAGTGGGTGGCCGCTTCGCCCTACCACGGTGCTACGGCCAACGACATCGACTGGGTGGCCAAAGTAAAGATGCAGGGTGCCATTCAGAAGTGGGTGGACCACTCGATTTCGGTAACGGTAAACCTGCCGAACAATGTATCGGAGGCGTTGGTTGCCGAGGTATATCGCACCGCCTGGGAGTGTGGCTGTAAGGGTGTTACGGTCTATCGTGACGGTTGCCGCGATGGCGTATTGCTCGACAAGGGTGCCAAGAAGAAGGCCTCGAAGTGCGAGACCTACCCGGGTCAGGTTCCGCAGCGTCCCAAGTCGATTCCGGCCGACATCGTACGTTTCAAGAACGGTGCCGACGACTGGATTGCCTTCGTGGGTCTGCAGGATGGTCGCCCCTACGAGATCTTCACCGGTAAGATCGAGGAGGATGCCATGTACATCCCCCGCAAGATCACCAAGGGCTTCATCATCAAGGTACGTGAGGAGAATGGCGAAAAGCGCTACGACTTCCAATACAAAGACCGCTACGGTTACACGAACACCATCGGTGGTGTATCGCGTCTGTTCAACGAGGAGTTCTGGAACTACGCCAAACTGATCTCGGGTGTACTGCGCTACGGTATGCCCATCGAGAAGGCGGTAGCCCTGATTGATTCGCTGCACCTGGATAGCGAGTCGATCAACACCTGGAAGACGGGTGTATGCCGTGCCTTGAAGCAGTACATTGCCGACGGTACGAAGTCGAAGGGCAAGTGTCCGAGCTGCGGCCAGGAGAATATGGCCTACCAGAACGGTTGCCTGACCTGTATGTCGTGCGGCTACTCGAAGTGCGGTTGATGCCAACCGCCTCACAAGGAAAAGCAAGGGGTTGTGGTTCGCCACGACCCCTTGCTTTTTGTGCGATTTTCAGGCCTAAATTTTTCATTTTGAAATTCTTTTCTTACATTTGTAAATTAGAATAAAAATCTACACACACAATATGAAGAGACTTTTCCTTCTTTTGGTCGCCACGCTGATGGCGGTGACGGCCTCGGCACAGAAACCGACCCAAGAGCGCATCGTCGCAGGAGATTGGAACGATAATTGGGAGGTATCGGCCACGATGGGTACCGGTATGATGCTCGAGCAGGGCACCGGCGAGGGTACCTTTGGTGAGCGTTTGGGCTTTCAGGGCAACATCGCCCTCACGAAGTGGTTGCACCCCGTAGCTGCCGTGCGTCTGCAGCTCGAAGGGGGCCGTTTGGCCAACTACAGCGACTCGAAGGGGTTGCTGCGCTGGCCCTACCTCTTCCCGCACGCCGATGTGATGGTAAACCTCTCGAACTGGATTGGCGGCTACCGTGAGGATCGCGCCTACTACCTCATCCCCTTCGTCGGCTTCGGCCCGATGTGGAGCAACTTCTCGGACAAGGCACAGGCCGACACGGGCATCGGTACCCGCAGCGGCTTTGCCATGACGATGGGTCTGCAACACAAGTTCCGTATGTCGCCCCGAGTCGATTTCCACCTCGAGATGAAGAGCCTGCTGTGCAACACCGATATGCTGCCCATCGAGCTCAAGGAGCGCAGTTCGTGGGGTGTGAGCCTCACGGCAGGGTTTGCCTACCGCTTTGGCCGTCGTGGCTGGGATCGTGTGGGTGAAATCGCCTACACGGCCGAGGATTTGGCCCCCTACCAGCGTGCCGCCGAAGAGAAGCAGCAGCAGTTGGACGAGGCCGAGCGTCAGAACGAGGCCCTGCAGAAGCAGTTGCGTCAGATGACCGACCGTGCGCTGGCTGCCGAGGCTGCTGCCGAGGAGGCACAGAAGCCCGTTGTGGAGGATAAGATCAATGGTCTGATTCTCTTCAACATCGGCCACTCGACGCTGGACAAGAAGGAGCAGTTGCGCCTCGAGCAGCTGGCCGAGATGATCAAGCAGGGCCCGAAGGAGCACCGCTACAAGTTGGAGGGTTATGCCGACAAGCAGACCGGCACGCCGGAGATCAACGCCCGCCTGGCCCAAGAGCGTGCCAAGCGTGTGTATGACTTCCTGGTTGAGCAGGGTGTCGATCCCGACTGCCTGAGCTACGAGGGCAAGCCCGACGAGAACCCCTACCAACGTCAGGAAACCAACCGTTCGGTGGCTATCAAATAGTCAAAAAGGGGGCAAAAGAGTATCAAAATTGGGCCAAAGTTGCATTTTTCGGTAGAAAACGCAACCAATGCACATTTTTTTTACTATCTTTGTCGGTTGTAGGTGAGGTGTAACCATACCCCACCCGCAAAAGGAACAGAAAATTATTTAACTAACAACATTTTACTATGAAAAAAATTCTTCTCATCTGCGCCCTGGGTCTGATGGCCTTCTCGCTGTCGGCACAAGAGGTAGCCAAGAAGCCCTCGTTCAAGGGTTTTGTGAATAACGGCTTCTGGGACAACTGGGAGGTTTCGCTCGGCGGTGGTATGAACTACGTGGGCTGGAACGACCTCGGTTTCCGCAAGCAGGACAACACGGGTGACAACGTAGGTTGGGTACTCGAGGGTAGCGTAACCAAGTGGTTCAACCCCGTAGTCGGTGCTCGTCTGGGTATGTGGGGCGGTCGCCTCAATATGTCGGACGGTAAGGGTGGTCAGTACGATCAGGACTACCTGATGCCCCACTTCGACGGTGTTGTAAACCTCTCGAACTGGATTGGCGGCTACCGTGAGGACCGCGTTTACTACGCCAAGCTCTTCGCCGGTTTCGGTGTGAACATCGTGGATGTAAACGAGGAGGACTGCACGGGCTTCGCTTTCGACGCAGGTCTGTTGAACACCATCCGCATTTCGCCCCGCTTCGACCTGAACCTCGAGCTGCGTGCCATCCTGACCGCTTCGAAGGATATGCCGATGCCCGTTAGCGAGATCGCCGGCAAGTACTCGCAGATCTACAGCGCTACGCTGGGTCTGACCTACCGCTTCGGTAAGCGTGATTGGGAGCGTGGTGTTCCGGGCTACACGGCCGAGGATATCAAGGCTTTCCAGGATGCTGTTGCCGCCGGTGCTGCTGCCGCTGCCGCTGCCAAGGCTGACAACGCCAAGCTCGCCAAGCAGCTCAAGGATACCGAGGAGGCTCTGGATGCCGCCAAGGGTGATGCTGATGCCGCCGCTAAGCGTGCTGCCGAGCTGGAGGAGCAGCTGAAGAACAAGTCGAACAACCCCTTCCAGTCGGTTATTCTCTACGACCTGGGCGTTTCGGACCTCTCGTCGAAGGAGCGCACCCGTCTTGAGCTGATGGCCGACATGATCAAGAACGGTCCGTCGGATCGCGTTTACAAGCTCGAGGGTCACGCCGACAAGCAGACCGGTACGGCCGAGGTGAACAAGCGCATCGCTGCCGCTCGTGCCAAGAAGGCTTACGACTTCCTCGTATCGAAGGGCGTAAATCCCGATCAGCTGACCTACGACAGCTTCGGTGACACGGCTAACCCCTACAACGGTGCCAAAGCTAACCGCGTAGTGGTTATCAAGTAAGGGGCCGAGAAAGGGCCGAGTGAGGGGGCGTGATGCTCTCGCACGAAAACAAAAAAAAGCTGCTTCCCAATGCGGGAGGCAGCTTTTTTTGTGGGGTTACTGATCCGATTTAGAAACGACGCTTGTTGGGACGACGCTTGGCCTTGTGGGCCGAACGCTGTGCCACCTTCACACGCTCCAGAGGAACCCCCTTCGGGGCATAACTGTTGCCCACCACCGAACGGTCGAACAAAACTTCAAACCAGGTGCAGGCGGCCACATAACGACCAAAACCGAGATCCAGATGGTAACCGTCACGCGTAAGACAATCGCCCACCTGCTTGCGGGCATACTGCACAGCCACCCCCGAGGGAACCATCACCTCGAAACCATACTCCTTGGCCACTCGACGATTGGCCTCGACAATAGCACGGTGCATCTGCTGCTGGTTGCGGTCGTAACGGACAAAATCCTTGTGGTTCGAGTCGGAGGCATAAGCCCACGTCTGGTGCAGAATAATCTTGGTGGTGGCGGGCAGGTACTGACGGAGAAAACGCAACAACTCGGGCAACGAAGCGACATAGCTGTCGTAGATGCCTGATTGGCCACTCACCTGTTGCACACTCACATAATCCCACTTCTCATCCCGCAAAGCCTCCACGAGCGTAGTGCCTTTGCGTTCACTCTTGCGCCCGTGACGGTCAATTTTGCGGTAGGCATAGGCCGAGCGGTTGTGACGTGCATTCTCCACGTGGCGTTCGAGCGAGCAGCCACCTATATACATATTGGCCACGATGGTCTCAATACCCTCGGCGGCAGCCAATTCGTGGAGGTTCTGTTCGACGGCATCTTGCGAGAAGCTGTTACCGATGGCCAGGATGCGAATCGGCTCACCGGCCGTAAGGCTCTGCGTTGCCAGCAGCAACAGAAAGCCCAAAAGATAGAGGTGTTTCATTGGGTTGTTTGTTAAGGGTTTGTGTAAAGGTAGTAATTATTCTCCAAGCAAACAAACGAAAGGCCATAGGCGAGCACAAAAAAAGGCCGTGTCCCACATTGGAACACGGCCCGATTATCGGACTAAAATGGATTACTCCTCGTCCTTGGCGGCCTTCTTGCCCTTCTTGGCCTCAGCCTCCATTGCGCTCTTCAGTGCAGCCAGACCGGTGATGTCACCCAGCGTGGTCTTCTCAACCGAAGCCTGGATCTTCTTCACGGTCGACTTCGTAGCATCAGCAGCAGCACGCTTCTCGGCCTTCTCGGCAGCGATCTCGGCACGCTTGGCATCCTCGTAGGTGCGAACGTGCGAGAGGGTGATGCGCTTGGTAGCCTTCGAGAACTCAATCACCTTGAACGAGAGCTTCTCACCGGCCTTCGGGGTGGTGTTGTCCTCCTTGGTGAGCTGACGCGAGGGGCAGAAGCCCTCAACGTTCTCCGACAGGGTTACAACGGCGCCCTTCTCGGTCATCTCCGAGATGGTACCCTCAACGATGCTGTCAACGGGGAACTGAGCCTCGATAGCTGCCCAGGGGTTCTCCTCGAGCTGCTTGTGACCCAGCGACAGACGACGGTTCTCCTTGTCGATCTCGAGAACTACAACCTCGATGTCGGCACCTACCTGGGTGAACTCACCCGGGTGCTTAACCTTCTTGGTCCACGAAAGATCCGAGATGTGGATCAGGCCGTCGATACCCTCCTCGATCTCAACAAATACACCGAAGTTGGTGAAGTTGCGAACCTTGGCGGTGCACTTTGCACCTACGGGGTAACGGGTCTCGATGAGCTCCCAGGGATCGGGGGTAAGCTGCTTGATACCCAGCGACATCTTGCGCTCGGCACGATCGAGGGTCAGCACTACGGCCTCTACCTCGTCGCCTACCTTCATGAACTCCTGAGCCGAACGGAGGTGCTGGCTCCACGACATCTCCGATACGTGGATCAGACCCTCAACACCGGCAGCGATCTCAACGAATGCGCCGTAGTCGGCCATAACGACAACCTTACCCTTCACCTTGTCACCAACAGCGAGGTTCTGATCCAGAGCCTCCCAGGGGTGAGCGGTGAGCTGCTTCAGACCCAGGGCGATACGCTTCTTCTGATCGTCGAAGTCGAGGATAACCACCTGAATCTTCTGGTCGAGAGCTACAACCTCCTCGGGGTGGCTTACGCGGCCCCACGACAGGTCGGTGATGTGGATCAGACCGTCAACACCGCCCAGGTCAACGAATACGCCGTAGGTGGTGATGTTCTTAACGGTACCCTCCAGAATCTGACCCTTCTCGAGCTTCGACATAATGATCTGCTTCTGGGCCTCAAGCTCAGCCTCGATGAGTGCCTTATGCGACACAACAACGTTGCGGAACTCCTGGTTGATCTTTACGACCTTGAACTCCATCGTCTTGTCGACGTAGATATCGTAGTCGCGGATGGGCTTCACATCGATCTGCGAGCCGGGGAGGAAGGCCTCGATGCCGAATACATCGACAATCATACCACCCTTCGTGCGGCACTTGATGTAACCCTTGATGATCTCGTCCTTCTCGAGGGCCTCGTTTACACGATCCCACGACTTGAGCTGACGAGCCTTCTTGTGCGACAGCGAAAGCTGACCGTTCTTATCCTCGGCCGAGTCAACATAAACCTCAACCGTGTCGCCTACCTGCAGCTCGGGGTTGTAACGGAACTCGGCAACGGGGATAACGCCCTCCGACTTGTAGCCGATGTTAACCAATACCTCGCGCTTGGTGATAGCGGTAACCGTACCCTCAACTACCTCACCAACGTTGATGTTCGAAAGGGTCTGGTCGTAAGCAGCCTGAATCTGCTCTTTGGGCTGGTCGTAGAGACCCAGCTCCTGCTC
The DNA here is from genome assembly GCA_937889065.1 of uncultured Alistipes sp. GTDB lineage: Bacteria > Bacteroidota > Bacteroidia > Bacteroidales > Rikenellaceae > Alistipes. The sequence goes on along the minus strand of CALAQA010000042.1, from coordinate 2,496 downwards.
AAATGCGTTCCAGTCGAAATTCTCGACCGACGCAACCTGCTTGATTTCCTCCATTGTGGAAAAAAGTTTTGCGATGCAATCGCTCGTTAAAAAGTTAATAATAAATGAGTTAATCCCTCCTATACGCCTCACGCACACGCAATGCGCACACTTGGGACGACAAAGGTACAACGAAAAAAATTAAAAACGAAAATTTTTGAGCCTAAAAATCGTTTAATTTTCAGAAGTTTAGAGAAACTAACGGGGAGGGGGTGAGATGGTCGCTATAAGACCTATAGGACCTATGAGACCTATGGGACCTATGGGCAAGAGGTCATTCTGAACGTTAGTGAAGAATCTCTTGGTGGCCAGGGCGACCACCGGAGATATTTCGGTCGCTATGCTCCCTCAATATGACGAGAGTGGGGAGGTGATTGATAAGGTCGCTATAGGTCTTTTAAGGTCACTATAGGTCGCTATGGGAAGAGCGTCATTCTGAACGTCAGTGAAGAATCTCTTGGCGGCCAGGGCGACTACCTGAGCTATTTCGGTCGCTACGCTCCCTCAATATGACGGGAGTGGGGGTGGTGATTGATGGGAATAATAAGAACGATGGGAATGATAAGAATAACGAAAAGCCCACAAACTCATCATTCCTATTATCCCCATTACTCCCATTATTCTCACAATTGCTTATAGGCCGGGTTACATTTTTGTAACCCGTGCTGCAAAGGAGGGGAGAATAAGGAAATTAAAGAGATTAAAGAACTTAAAGAGATTAACGAAGCAGACCTAATCCTTAAATTCTTTAATTTCCCTTTTTCAGGTCGCGCAGCCCAACTTTCAACTCTCAACTCTCAACTTTTTCAGGTCGCGCAGCCCAAATTAATTTTGCATTTTGAATTCTAAATTTTGAATTTCCGCATACTGTCGGTTATCGGGCGTGACGGGGTGTTGGCCGAGGTCCTCGAGCATCAGGTCGGTCAGCAGTTCGTCGCAAATCACACCGTTGCGATAGTCGAGCGAGGGGTAATTCTTGAAGGCATAGTCGCTAATCGAGACCCGATAGGTGCGCCCCTCCCGAAGGGTCGGGAAGCGGACATCGACCGCTTCGTCCGCCTCATTGACCACGATGGTATAGGGGGTTGTCGAGTGCAGGTCGATGCGGTGGCCCTCACGGGTCGGCTCGTTGTATTTGGCCACAATCATTTGGCGCATCTGGGCGGGGGTCATCTCCATACGGGCGGCGTGTGACGAGAAGGGCTCCAGGTCATAGACCGCTGCCGTGCCCACGCCCCCCATCGAGAGCGAATCCATACGCACACCGCCGATGTGGTAGAAGCCCACCTCGGTATTCAGGGCTTTGTTCATCAGTTCGACAAACCAATTGGCAAGGCCCACCTGCGAAGCCGTAGCGGTGAGGTGGCCGATGGGGCGATTCAGCTCCTCGTCGGCATAGTAGCCGGCCACCGCCTCCAGATAGGCGGAATCGGGGGCGTAGGAGGTGGTCAGGATATTTTCGTAATCGACCGACTCGACCCGCTTGCCACGAAGGCGGATGGTCGTCACGCCCACGTTGCGCACATCTTTATAGGTTTGTCCCACAGTCGTGCCGCAAACCACCGTATCGAGGTATTCGTGGGTATGGCCGCCGATGACCATATCGTAGCGATTTTCGGTGGCAAGCAACTCGAAATCACGGTCGTGGCCCATATGCGACAAGAGCACCAACACATCGACCTTTCCACGAAGCGCATCGGCAGCCCGACGTGCCACCTCTTGCGGGTCGCTGAAACGCAACCCCACGTAGCTCGATTTGTTGCCCGCAGGAGTGCCCTGACCCTCGTAGTTGGTTATCACACCTACCACACCTATTTTCAGCCCGTTGCGCTCCAAAATTGTATAGGGGGCAGGGGTGTGGAAGGTGGCCGTGTCGCTCTCCACATTGGCACACACCACCTCGAACTTCACGACCGAGTCGAGCAGCGCACCGAGGTGGGCCTGGCCGAAGTCAAATTCGTGGTTACCGAGCGTGACGACATCGTAGCCAAGGCGGTTCATCAGATCCAAAATCGGACGACCTCGCTCCACCACCCGATCCACATAGGCATTGCCCGTCCAGCGATCGCCGGCATCGACCAAGAGGACCATATCGGCCGTATCTCGGCACTGCTCCACGGCCGAGGCAAGGTGGGCAAATCGTTGAATCTTGCCGTGCATATCGTTCGTCGAGAGGATCACCAAGGTCTGCTCCTTGGGCTCTGCAATACGTAAAATGGCCAAAATAGCAATCACCAAGGCCAACAATTTCAAGAGTTTTTTCTTTAAAAACCAATATAAAAAGCTTGTATCTCAAATTGAGAAGTGCTATAATGGCGAAAAGATAAGAGGTAAAACAAAATTATTTTGTTTAAAATTTCTTTTTTATCAAGGGGTTATTTGTTTTAATTTGGTTGGAAGATAAATGGCAGAAAGAAGAACCATTAAGAAAAACACACCGGCAAAGCCTTCACCCAA
>CALAQA010000041.1:0-27488 GCA_937889065.1 uncultured Alistipes sp. | reverse complement strand
CCCCTCGTGGGTCGTGGGTATGTCGATTTTCGCCACCTTCGTCTCCTCGATCAGCTTCCTCGGCTTGCCCGGCCAGGCCTATGCCGGCAATTGGAATCCCTTTGTCTTCTCCCTCTCGATTCCCTTTGCCACGTGGCTGGCGGCCAAAATTTTCATTCCGCTCTACCGCCAGGTCAATAGCGTCTCGGCCTACCACTACCTCGAACTCAAATTCGGCTATTGGGCACGTTGCTACGTGGCCGTCTGCTATCTTCTGACGCAGTTGGCTCGTACCGGCTCGATTCTGTTGCTGCTGGCCCTGCCGCTGAACACGATGTTCGGTTGGGATGTCGAGACGATTATCATCTGGACGGGCGTGCTGACGCTGCTCTACTCGCTGATGGGCGGCATCTCGGCCGTGATGTGGACCGACGCCATTCAGGGTGTCATCCTGATTTTGGGAGCGGTGGCCTGCGCCCTGCTTTTGACCTTCTCGATGCCCGAAGGCCCCTCGCAGCTCTTCTCGATTGCAGCCGCCCACGGTAAGTTCTCGTTGGGTTCGTTCGGGGCTTCGCTCGTAGAGCCTACCTTCTGGGTGGTGATGATTTACGGTCTGTTTACCAATATGCAGAACTACGGCATCGACCAGAACTACGTGCAGCGTTATATGACGGCCAAATCGACCTCCGAGGCGGTTCGATCGACCCTGTTTGGCTCGCTACTGTATGTCCCCGTGTCGCTCGTCTTCGTCTATATCGGTACGGCCCTGTTTGCCTACTACACGGCTCAGCCCGAGCTGCTGCCGGCGGGTACGGCCTCGGATAAGGTCTTCCCCTGGTTTATCGTCTATGGCCTGCCGACGGGTTTGACGGGTTTGGTCATTGCCTCGCTCTTCTCGGCGGGTATGTCCACCATCTCGACCTCGATTAACTCGGCAGCCACCATCATTTTGACCGACTTCGTGCAGCACTTCTCAAAGAAGCCGCTGAGCGAGAAGACCAATATGAAGGTGCTCTACACGGCCTCGTTTGCCGTAGGTGCGCTGGGCGTGGTGATGGGTCTTATGATGATGCACATCGACGGCGTGCTGGATGCCTGGTGGAAACTCGCCTCGATCTTCAGCGGCGGTATGTTGGGCCTCTTCCTCTTGGCTTTGGCCTGCCGCAAGCCCAATCGTGTCGCCTCGATTTTGGGTGTGGTGGTCGGCCTGATGGTCATCGCCTGGATGAGCCTCTCGCCCTTCATCAACGAAGGGGCACCCTTCTACGAGTTCCGCTCGTCGCTGCACACCTACCTGACGATTGTCTTCGGTACGACGGCCATCTTTGTGGTGGGCTTTGTGCTGACCCGCCTTCTGGGTAAAAACGAAAAACAAGCAAAATAATCAATAAATCACTAACTTAAACCAAACACAACAAGTATGAAAAACTATCCTAAAATTGGTATTCGCCCCGTAATCGACGGCCGTCGCCGTGGTGTGCGTGAGTCGCTGGAGGCCAAGACGATGGGTATGGCCCAAGAGGTGGCCAAGTTCTACGCCGAGCATCTGCGCTATACGGACGGTACGCCCGTGCAGTGTGTTATTGCCGATACGACCATCGGCGGTGTTGCAGAGGCTGCCGCTTGCGCCGATAAGTTCCGTGACAACAACGTGGGTGCCGTACTGTCGGTAACTCCCTGCTGGTGCTACGGTACGGAGACCATCGATATGGATCCGCTGATGCCGAAGGCCATTTGGGGCTTCAACGGCACGGAGCGTCCGGGTGCTGTTTATCTGGCTGCCGCCTTGGCTGCCCACACGCAGAAGGGTCTGCCTACGTTCGGCATCTATGGCCGTGACGTGCAGGATGTCGAGGATATGTCGATTCCGGAGGATGTACAGCAGAAGCTGCTGCTCTTCGGTCGTGCTGCGCTGGCTGTGATGCAGATGAAGGGCAAGAGCTACCTCTCGATAGGCTCGGTATCGATGGGTATCGCCGGCTCGACTTGCGACCCCAACTTCTTCCAGGAGTATCTGGGTATGCGCAACGAGTATGTCGATGAGACCGAGATTCTGCGCCGTATGGAGCAGGGCATCTACGACCAGGCCGAGTTTGAGGAGGCTATGAAGTGGGTGGAGCAGTACTGCAAGCCCAACGAGGGTAAGGATTGGAACCGTGAGGATCTGGTTTACAGCCGCGAGGATAAGGACAAGAATTGGGAGTTCGTCGTGAAGATGATGCTCATTATGCGCGACCTGATGATTGGTAACGATAAGCTCAAGGAGATGGGCTTCGAGGAGGAGGGTTGCGGCCACAACGCCATCGTGGGTGGTTTCCAGGGTCAGCGTCAGTGGACCGACTGGAAGCCCAACGGCGACTTTGCCGAGGCGATGCTCAACTCGTCGTACGACTGGAACGGTATGCGTGAGCCGATTGTGCTGGCTACCGAGAACGACACGCTGAACGGTGTTTCGATGCTGCTGATGAAGCTTTTGACGAACCGTTCGCAGATGTTTGCCGACGTGCGTACCTATTGGTCGCCCGAGGCTGTGGAGCGTGTGTCGGGTATGAAGCTCGAGGGCAAGGCTGCCGGCGGTATCATCCACCTCATCAACTCGGGTGCTTGTACGCTCGACGCTACGGGTCAGCAGTCCGACGAGGAGGGTAACCCCACGATGAAGCCCTTCTGGGAGATTACCGACGAGGAGAAGGAGAAGTGTCTGGCCGCTACGACCTGGTTCCCCGCCGATCGTGGTTACTTCCGTGGCGGTGGTTATTCGTCGCACTTCCTCACGCGTGGTGAGATGCCGATGACGATGTGCCGTCTGAACCTGGTGAAGGGTCTTGGCCCCGTGTTGCAGATTGCTGAGGGTTGGGCCGTGAATACCGATCCGCACATCTTCGAGGTGATCAACAACCGCACCGACCGCACCTGGCCGACCACCTGGTTTGCACCTCGCCTGACGGGCAAGGGCTACTTCAAGGATGTCTATTCGGTGATGAACAACTGGGGTGCCAACCACGGTGCCATCAGCTATGGCCACATCGGTGCCGAGCTGATTACCCTCTGCTCGATGCTGCGCATCCCCGTATGTATGCACAACGTGGAGGAGGAGAAGATCTTCCGTCCCTCGTCGTGGGCAGCCCACGGTCAGGATATGGAGGGCGCCGACTATCGTGCCTGCCAGAATTACGGACCGATCTACAAGTAATTCAAAATTTAGAATTCAAAATGCAAAATTGGGGTTGTGGCATTGACCACGACCCCTTTCTTTGTTTGATAAGGCCCTATACGAAAAATACTCTTGTCCGGTCGTGCAGCGCAAATCGTGATTGTTTTTTGATTTTTCGCAAATTGTTGCTAACTTGCACATCACTTAATTATCCAGAGAGTTAAAGATGGTTCGTTGCGCCAAAGTTCAGATACTCCTTTGTGCTTTAGTTGCGTTGGTTGGTAAAAGTGCTGTGGCGCAATATCCTTACACGCATCACGTTGATGCTGTTGCCAAGGATATGACATTTCGTGTGATGCGAGCGGCAAATCTGTTTATGACGTTAGACAATGTGCAAAATGAGTTGGGAGATCAACCCATTGTCTGGAATGATGGTACTCGGCTGACTGTGGAAGAGTACGAGAATTTGATACTTGGAGATATTGATGCAGCAGGCGTCTATAAAGCAATTCAGGCGACATTCACAGAGCAGGAGTACAAAGTTTTGGAGCAGGGCCGAGATCGAATGGAGGTTGCGTTGGTGGTTGGTCCCGACGGGAAAGTTTTAGAGGTGGGGTGGAGTATTTATGTGACGCCCCGCACCGATGCGATCACTCCCGATAAGTTTGCGGAATTTGAACGAAACATAAAGCGATATGTGACATATTCGGTGACAGAAGATATGCGGCGAGTGCCGTATTTCCGTACCATACATAATTTTAACTTCGGCCTGATGAAAGTTCTCTACAAGAATGAGGCAATCAAACTGCCGACCGTGGATGCGCTGCAAGGCGACGATTAAAATATAACGAAGGCATCAAGATGAAAAAGCTGATTATCCTCTTTGGAGTGTTGTTTTGTTGCTCCATTTCGTATGCGCAAACCATCTATACCGATGGTGCTGTCATTTCAGCCGATAGCATCACCTATGAGGTAATACGGGATAATCGGTTCTTTTTTGCGTTAAAAAACATCGAGAATGAGTATTGTGAGCAACCGATTGTGGATTTGGAAAATAAGGAGGTCGATCCGTTTACGGTTGAAATGGGAGAGTTTAGCGAATCGTCGCTTTATAAGGCTGTTTTCGAGACCTTTACCAAAGAGGAGATTGAAAATTTCAGCAACAACCGAACTATTTTAACGGTTTATCTGACAAAAAACAATGTGGGCGAATTGCTTGAGGTGGCCTTTATGGTGCGTGCTACGCCGCTAACCCTTTCAATCCCTCCCGAAAAATTTGCCGCCTTCGAGAAAAATCTGAAAAAATATCTGCGGTGGACGACCGTCACCGAGGATGAGAAAAAACTGAAATTTATGCACGAATCATTGCGTGTGCCCTTTGCAGCTTTGGCTGACGTAAGGGTGTTGGAGCTAAATCCGGAGGCCGAAAGAGTTCCGGACTCGTTAAAGGTAGTTGGCATCAATTAAAGAGAGTTAGTGGGGTTGTGGCATTGACCACGACCCCTTTTTTTGTTGGTGGGAGGGGAGTGGCGGCCTATCCTCCCGCTAACTAATTTTGCATTTTGAATTCTAAATTTTGAATTTCGATTTTTCGCTGTTTGTTTTGGCTGTTTCGGGGGCTTTTTGTATCTTTGTAAAATACGAGAAACTACGCCTATGAAGACTATGCTTCGCACGCTCACTTTGACGCTGGCGGCCTTGGCCGTCGTCGCTTCGACCTTTGCTCAATCGCTCGAGGAACGTTTTGCTGCCCCCAAGGGCGATGCCAAACCCTGGACGCTGTGGTATTGGATGTATGGTGCCATCTCGGACGAGGGCATCAAGGCCGACCTGCAAGGGATGGCCGATGCCGGGCTGGGTGGTGCCTATCTGGTGACGATCCGTTCGAGCGACGACAAGCGAGGCATCCCCTTTGCGGGCGACTCGGACCAGCTGACCGAGAATTGGTGGAAGCGTGTCCGCACCGCCTTCACCGAGGCCGACCGCCTGGGGTTGCAGCTCGGTGTCCATATCTGTGACGGCTTTGCGTTGGCCGGAGGCCCTTGGATTGCCCCCGAGGAGTCGATGCAGAAGGTGGTGTCGGCCCACACCTCCATCGAGGGTGGTAAGCCGCAGACGCTGACCCTCGAAAAGCCCTCGCACTACGAAAATTACTACGAAGATATTGCCCTCGTGGCTCTGCCGCAGCGGGGTGAGGCGGTGTTGCCTGCGCCGACGGTGCGGGTGGAGACCGTCGCAGCGAATGTGGCGGAGAATCACCGTGCCTCGATTGATGAGACGGGGGTGATTCGTGCCCGTGCGAAGAGCCGCATCTACTACACCTTTGCGCAACCCGTCGAGGTGCGCAATGTCGAGATCATCCTCTCGGGCAACAACTACCAGGCCCACCGCCTGCGTATGAGTGTCAAGAACAGCCGAGGCGACTACGACTTCGTGTCGCAGTTGGAGCCCGCCCGTCACGGCTGGCAGAATACCGATTTTCAATCGACTCACGCCGTGCCGCCGACCGTCGGCAGTGAGTTCTGCTTCGAGTGGGACCCTGCGGGCAGTGAGCCGGGCTCGGAGGATTTGGATGCCGCCAAGTGGGCCCCCAACCTCAAAATCAAGGAGATTCGTTTCGGTGGTGCGCCCCGCATCCACCAGTGGGAGGGCAAGGCCGGTTTTGTGTGGCGTGTAGCCCGTGAGACCACCTCGCAGGAGGTCTCCTCGACGGATTGCATCCAACTGGAGGAGGTAATCGACCTAACCTCGCAACTCAAAGGCGACGAGGTGACCGTATCGCTCCCCGAGGGGCGTTGGACGCTGTTGCGTATCGGCCACACCTCGACGGGTCACACCAACGCTACGGGTGGCGCAGGTCGTGGTTTGGAGTGCGATAAGTTCAGCCGTGAGGCCGTAGGCAAGCAGATTGACAATTGGTTTGGCCGCATCCGTTCGGAGATGGATCCCGAGGTGGCTGCTCGTGTGCTCAAAGTCTTGTATGTCGATAGCTGGGAGTGCGGCTCGCAGAATTGGAGCGACAGTTTTGCCGCCGAGTTCAAGGCACGCCGAGGTTACGATTTGCGACCGTGGCTGCCTCTGTTTGCCGGTGTGCCGATGGTCTCGGCCGAAAAGTCGGAGCAGGTGTTGCGTGATGTGCGTGAGACGATTGGCGAGCTGATTCACGATGTCTTCTTCGATGTGTTGGCCGAGAAGGCCGACACCTACGGCTGTCGCTTCACGGCCGAGAGCGTGGCTCCGACGATGGTCAGCGACGGTATGTATCACTACGATAAGGTCGATTTGCCGATGGGCGAGTTCTGGCTGAGCAGCCCCACCCACGACAAACCCAACGATATGCTCGACGCCATCAGCGGCGGTCGTGTCTATGGCAAGAATATCATCTCGGCCGAGGGCTTCACCGAGTTGCGTGGTGTGTGGGATGCCACGCCGGCAATGTTGAAACCCGTCCTGGATCGCAACTATGCCCTGGGTCTGAATCGTCTGGTCTATCACGTCTGCACCCACAACCCCTGGCTCAACCGCCATCCGGGTATGACCCTCGACGGCATCGGCCTCTTCTATCAGCGTGACAACACCTGGTACAAGAACGGTGCGCCGGCGATGAACGACTATGTGGCTCGTGCGCAGGTGCTGCTGCAATATGGCCATCCGGTGGTCGATGTGGCGGTCTTCACGGGCGAGGAGATGCCTCGTCGCTCGATTCTGCCCGACCGTTTGGTCGGCTCTCTGCCGGGCCTGATGGGCGAAAAGCGGGTTGCTGACGAGCAGGTGCGCCTGAAGAACGAGGGGCAGCCGATGCGTAAAAAGCCCGTCGGTGTGAGCCACTCGGCCAATATGGCCGACCCCGAAAAGTGGATCAATCCGCTGCGTGGCTATGCCTACGACTCGTTCAATCGAGATGCGTTGCTGCGTCTGGCTCGGGTCGAGAAGGGGCGTTTGACGCTGCCCGGAGGGGCTTCGTACAGCGTGCTGGTCGTTCCCGATGCTCATCCGATGAACCCCGAAAACAGAATGAGCGAGGAGGTGCGCCTCAAAATCGAGACCCTGAAGCGGGAGGGACTTATCGTGCCCGAAATCCCCTATACGGCCGAGGATTTCTCGGCCTACGGCGTGGAGCGTGATGTGATTGTGCCCGAGGAGGTGGCTTGGACCCACCGCTGCTCGGAGGAGGAGCAGACCGACATCTACTTCTTGAGCAACCAACTCCCCGAGACCCGCACCCTGACCGCTTCGTTGCGTGTGGCAGACCGTGTGCCCGAGTTGTGGAATGCCGTGACGGGCGAAATCCGTGAGGCGACGCAGTGGAAACGTCGCGAGAATCGCACCGAGATTACCGTTGAGTTGGAGCCCTATGCCTCCATTTTTGTGGTCTTCCGCCGTGCGGGTGAGCCGACGAAGATCGAGCCTCGCAAATCGATCCTCAGCCCCCTCGACACAACATCCGATTGGTGGCTTACGTTTGATTTGGGCGAGGAGGGTGTACGCACCGAGCGCACCAAAGAGCTCTTCGATTGGACGACGAAGGCCCACCGTTCGCTGAAGTACTTCTCGGGTACGGTGACCTACCGCACCACCTTCCGCCACCGCCAGAAGGGCGAGCGTGTTCTCCTTTACCTGGGCGATGTGCGTGATGTGGCTGCCGTGTGGGTCAATGGCAAGCGTTGCGGTGTGGCGTGGACGGCCCCCTATACGGTCGATATTACCGAGGCGGTTGTGCGGGGTGAGAACCAACTGCGCATCGAGGTGTCGAATACCTGGGCCAATGCCCTCTTGGGTGCCGATCGAGGTGAGGCCCCCTTCCGCCACATCTGGACCAACGCAGCCTACCGCCGTGCCGACGATACGCTGCTGCCGGCAGGTCTGCTGGAGAATTTGAAACTCGAAATCGTGAAATAACTAAACCAAAACCGATATGAAACTGCAAAAATGGATCTTCATCGCCGTGGCGATGGTGTGGGTGTGGTCGAGTGAGGCCGCCATCAAGCTGCCCGCATTCTTTATGGACAATATGGTTCTGCAACAGCAGACCGATGCCCCCGTGTGGGGCTGGGCAACCCCGAAGAAGGAGGTGCGAGTGGCGCCGAGTTGGACCGACGAGGTCTATACGACCCGTGCCGATAAACAAGGTCGTTGGCGTCTGACGATTCCCACCCCCAAGGCAGGAGGACCCTACGAAATCCGCCTCTCGGATGGCGAGGAGCTGACCCTGAAGAATGTGCTACTGGGCGAGGTCTGGATCTGCGCCGGCCAGTCGAATATGGAGATGCCGATGAAGGGCTTTAAGAATCAGCCTGTGGAGAATGGCAACCTCGATGCGGCTCGTGGCACGAACCCCAACATCCGTCTCTTTACCGTGAAGCGCAATGCCCAAATTGCGGAGGTGGAGGATGTTGTGGGTAAGTGGGAGGAGGCACGCCCCCTCTCGATTCGCGACTTCTCGGCTACGGCCTACTACTTCGGTCGTATGGTCGAGGAGGTGATTGATGTCCCCGTAGGTCTCGTTTGCGTGGCGTGGGGCGGCTCGGCCTGCGAGGCCTGGATGACCCCCGAGATGCTCGCCCCCTTCAAGCAGGTGACCCTGCCCACAACGCAGCAGGAGGTCGATAAGACCCAGCAGCGTTGCCCGACAGCCCTCTGGAACGGTATGTTGCGCCCGTTGGTGGGGATGGCCATCCGAGGTGCCATCTGGTACCAGGGGTGCGACAACTGGAATCGTGCCTATTACTACGCCGATCTGAATGCTGCGATGATTCGTGGCTGGCGTGAAAAGTGGGGCATTGGCGATTTCCCCTTCTACTACTGCCAGATTGCACCGTTCGACTACGACATCATCACCGCCGTGGGGCAGCCCCGCTACAACTCGGCCTACCTGCGTGAGCAGCAAGCCAAGGTGGAGCACATGGTACCCAACACGGGTATGGCCGTACTGCTCGATGTGGGTATGGAGCGTGGCATCCACCCCTACGACAAACAGACCCCCGGTGAGCGTCTGGCCCTGCACGCCTTGGCCAAGACCTACGGCATCGAGGGCATCTACTGCGATGCTCCCATCCTGAAGGAGGTGGAGTTCAAGGGCGACGTGGTGGAGGTTTCGTTCGACCGCTCGTCGATGTGGATTTCGTGCAAGCACGGCTTTGAGTCGAAGTGCTTCGAGGTGGCCGGTGAGGATCGTGTATTCTATCCGGCCAAGGCCGAGGTGAAGCAGAAGAAGATGGTGGTGCGCAGCGAGCAGGTCAAGCATCCCGTGGCTGTGCGTTACGCCTTCAAAGATTGGGTCGTAGGCGATTTGTACGGCTCGGACGGCCTGCCCATCTCGTCGTTCCGCTCGGACGATTGGGCCGACCCCGCACCGATTAAAGAGAATTAAAAATTTAGAATTAAGAATTAAAAATTATAAAATTGCGATGAGTTTGAAAAAACTCTTTTTGACGGTAGCTCTGTTGGGATCGGTGGTAGCGTGGGCGCAGCCGGCCGACTACGTCTGGACCACGCAGAGCCGCAACTCTTCGGAGTCGATGCCGTTGGGCGGTGGCGATGTGGGTCTGAATGTCTGGGTTGAGAACGACGATCTGTTGTTCTACATCACCCGCAGCGGCAGCTACGATGAGCACAACGCCTTGCTCAAAGCGGGTCGTGTGCGTCTGCAAATCGAGGGCGGGAAGACCGATGCCCCCTTCAGCCAGACGTTGCGCCTCTCGAAGAGCGAGATGGTCGTGGCGCTGCACGGTGCCACCATCCGCCTGTGGGTCGATGCCTTCCGCCCGATTATCCACTGCGAGGTGGCGAGCCCTCGGGCGGTGAACTGCCAAGTCGATTACGAAAATTGGCGTTACCAACCCCGTCCCTACCGCAAACTCGAGGGGCGTCAGGCCTCGCACAAGTGGCGCAAGCCGACCGATTTGGTAACTGCTGCCGATACGATTACCCCCTTTGCGAACGGAGTGGTGTTCTACCACCACAACCCCGCCGTGACCCTCTTCGATCGCACGGTCGAGGTGGAGGGGATGAACGAGGTGAAAGACCAACTGTGGAATCCGCTGGCCCACCGCATCTTTGGCGGTAAGCTGTGGAGCCGTGACCTGCACTTTGTGACGACGACCACTGCCGAGTACCTCTCGACCGACTATCGAGCCTGGCAGTTCCGTACGATAAAGCCGATGCGTCGTCTGCAATTCACCATCGCCCTGCATACCGACCAAACCACCGAGGTGGCCGCCTGGCAGCGCGGATTGGAGAAGACCGCAGCCAAGGCCGATCGTAAGGATGCCAAGGCGATGACCGAGGCGTGGTGGAGCGACTTCTGGCAGCGCAGTTGGATCGAGGCTGAGGGCGAGGCTTCGGAGGTGGCTCGCAACTACACCCTCTTCCGCTATATGTGGGGCTGCAACCGTCTGGGCAGCGACCCCACGAAGTTCAACGGCGGTCTGTTTACCTTCGATCCGCAGTTTGTCAATCCCGAAAACCCCTTTACGCCCGACTTCCGTAATTGGGGCGGTGGTACGATGACGGCCCAAAATCAGCGTCTGGTCTATTGGCCGATGTTGCGCTCGGGCGACTTCGATTTGATGACCGTGCAGTTCGACTTCTACGAACGTATGCGCCCCAATGCCGAGTTGCGCTCCCGCTTCTATTGGGGTCACGAGGGTGCTTCGTTCACCGAGCAGATTGAGCTGTTCGGCCTGCCGAACTATATGGAGTACGGCACCAAACGCCCCGAGTGGTTCGATAAGGGTGTCGAGTACAACGCCTGGTTGGAGCATTGCTGGGATACGGTGTTGGAGTTCTGCCAGATGATTATCGAGACGTGGCGCTACGACAAGGCCGATGTAGAGCGATATAAACCCTTAATCGAGAGTTCGTTGCGCTTCTTCGACGAGCACTACCAGTACCTGGCCCTCCGTCGTGGCCGCAACGCCCTGGATGGCAACAAAAAGCTGATTCTCTTCCCCGGCTCGGGCTGCGAAACCTACAAGATGACCTACAACGCCTCTTCGACCATCGCCGGTCTTCGTCGGGTGTTGGAGAGCTACATCGAGTTGAAGGAGCAGACCGCCGATACGGTACTTTCGCCCTGGCGTGCAATGCTTGATCGAGTTCCCGAACTGCCGCTGCGCACGGTCAATGGCCGAGAGATGATTGCCCCGGCTGTGGCGTGGGAGCGCATCAACAACACCGAGACGCCGCAGCTCTACCCCGTCTTCCCGTGGGGCTACTACTCGTTGGCCTCGGAGCGTGCGTTGGATGTGGCCCTGAATACCTATCTCTACGACGACCACGCTGTGGCGATGCGTTCGTCGAAGGGGTGGAAGCAGGACAACATCTGGGCCGCTATGTTGGGCCAAACCGACGATGCCGTGCGCCTGCTGAAGGAGAAGCTGGGCAACGGCCCGCACCGCTTCCCCGCCTTCTGGGGTCCGGGTTTCGACTGGACGCCCGACCATAATTGGGGTGGCAGTGGTGCCATCGGCTTGCAGCAGATGTTGATGCAGACCGACGGCGAACGCATTGTGTTGTTCGGTGCCTGGCCTGCGGAGTGGGATGTGAAGTTTAAGCTGCACGCCCCGATGCAGACGACCGTCGAGGCCGAGTTGAAGGACGGCCGGGTGGTTTCGCTCAAGGTGCTGCCCGAGGAGCGAATGAAGGATGTGAAGATTATGTTACCCGTAAAATAAATTTCAGGGATGAAAAAGATGATTTGGATGGCGTTGGGTCTGCTGTTGCCGCTGATGGGTACGGCACAAACCAACGAGATGAAGCCGCAGGAGATTTCGGTGGCGGGCTTAATTCCGCTCGATGGCTGTGGCCGTTTGGTCTATGATTTCAATGGCGGCTGGCGCTTCTTCAAGGGCGATGTGGCCGGTGCCGAGGCGGTCGATTTCGACGATCGACAGTGGGAGGTGGTTTCGACCCCCCACACCGTGGAACTGACCCCTGCCGAGGCGAGTGGTTGTCGCAACTACCAGGGCAAGGTGTGGTACCGCAAACACTTCACCGTGCCGTCGGAGTGTGGCGACAAGGAGGCCCTGCTGCACTTCGAGGCGGTGATGGGTAAACAGAAGTTCTACATCAACGGCAAACTCGTCGAGGAGCATCTGGGTGGCTATCTGCCTGTGATGTTGTCCCTTACGAAGGCGGGTGTGAAGGCCGGTGAGCGTTGCGTGGTGGCTGTTGAGGCCGACAACACCAACGATAAGATGTACCCTCCCGGCAAGCCGCAATATACGCTCGACTTCGCCTATCACGGCGGCATCTATCGTGACGTTTGGCTCATTGCCCGCTCCAAAGTCGGCATCACCGACCCCATCGAGGAGGGTAAGGTGGCCGGTGGCGGTATCTTCGTGCACTTCGAGAAGATCACCCACGAGAGTGCCGAGGTGCACGTCTCGACCGAAGTGAGAAACGATACGGATCGCAATCGCTCGATTACCGTCGAGACCTCGCTTGTGGATCAGGAGGGCAACCTCGTTAAGTGCCTCACGCAGCGCCTTTCGATGCAGGGTCGCACGGCCAAGACGGCCCAGCAGAAGTTTGTGGTGAAGAACCCGACGCTGTGGAGCCCGGAAAATCCCTACCTCTACCGCATCGAGACCCGCATCAAGGAGCAGTTCAAGCCGCTGGATGGCGGTGTGACCCGTATCGGTATTCGTTCGTTCGACTTTTCGAAGGAGGAGGGCTTCATCCTCAACGGCAAACCCTATGGCAAGTTGGTGGGTGCCAACCGCCATCAGGACTTCGCTTATGTGGGCAATGCCGTGCCCAACTCGCAGCAGTGGCGTGATGCCAAGCGTCTGCGTGATGCAGGTTGCCGCATCATCCGTGTGGCCCATTACCCGCAGGACCCCTCGTTTATGGATGCTTGCGATGAGCTGGGTCTGTTTGTCATTGTGGCCACCCCCGGTTGGCAGTATTGGAACAAGGATCCCCTGTTTGCCGAGCGTGTACACCAAAACACCCGTGAGATTATCCGTCGTGACCGCAACCACCCCTCGGTGCTGATGTGGGAGCCGATCCTCAACGAGACCCGCTACCCGCACGACTTCTCGCTCGAGGCGCTACAACTTACCAAGGATGAGTATCCCTATCCCTACCGTCCCGTGGCCGCCGCCGATGTTCACTCGGCAGGCGTGAAGGAGAACTACGATGTGGTCTATGCCTGGCCGGGCGACGAGCAGAAGGAGGATGCCCCCAACCAGACCATCTTTACCCGTGAGTGGGGCGAGAATGTCGATGATTGGTATGCGCACAACAACAACAACCGTGCTTCGCGCAGCTGGGGCGAGCGTGCCCAGTCGATTCAGGCGCTGTCGTTGGCCGAGACCTACAACAGCCTCTACGACACCGAGCCGCAATTTATCGGCGGTGCCCAGTGGCACCCCTTCGACCACCAGCGCGGTTACCATCCCGACCCCTATTGGGGTGGTATCTACGACGCCTTCCGTCAGCCCAAGTATGCCTACTGGATGTTCCGCAGCCAGACCCCTGCTACGTTGCAGCACCCGACGGCCGAGAGTGGCCCGATGATCTACATTATGCACGAGATGTCGCAGTGGTCCGAGAAGGATGTGGTGGTCTATACCAACTGCGATTCGGTACGCTTGTCGATCTACAACGGCGCCAAGACGTGGACCAAGCCCGTCGAGCGTGGCGACCGCACGATGCCCTCGCCCCCCGTTGTCTTCGAGGATGTGTGGGACTTCTGGGAGGCTCGTTCGTACAGCTACACGAACAAGAATTGGCAGGCCGTGAATATGGTGGCCGAGGGCTACCTGAATGGCGAGGTGGTCTGCTCGACGAAGCGGATGCCTTCGCGTCGCTCGACCAAGTTGCGCCTCTATGTCGATTGGGAGAACAAGCCGCTTGTGGCCGACGGCTCGGACTTTGTGGTCGTGGTGGCCGAGGTGACCGACGACAGCGGCAATGTGCGCCGTCTGGCCAAGGAGTTCATCCGCTTCAGCATCGAGGGTGAGGGCGAGATTATCGGCGACGAGTCGATCTACGCCAACCCCCGCCCCGTAGAGTTTGGCTCGGCCCCCATCCTGGTGCGCTCGACCCGCAAGGCGGGCGAGATTCGCATCAAGGCCGAGGTGGCCTTCCCCGGTACGCACGCCCCCACACCTGCCGAGATAACACTGAAGTCGGTGCCTGCGCTGTTGCCCTTCTGCTACGATGAGACGGAGCAAAAGGTGGAGAGCACCACGACGCAGAGCGACAAGAGTGAGGGTACGCAGCTCAGCGAGGAGGAGAAACGCCGCCTGTTGGAGGAGGTAGATCGCCAGCAGCAGGAGTTCGGCGTGCAGTAGGGTCGTTTCGGGGTCTGTTTTGGTCGTTTGACCCCTCATAAGGGGTTGAATAAGCGAGAAATAGATACCTTTGCGCACTCTTTTCGAGCAAGCAGATATACTAATTACTAACTAACAATACCTATTATGAAAAAGATTTTTGTCCTGATTTTGGCTTCGGTGTTGGCGTTGCCCGTCTTGGCGCAGTATCCCGAGGTGCCCGATTCGGTGGTGGCTCGTGCTGCCCGTCAGAGTGCCGAGTGGCAGAAGCTCTCGGATGCAGCTTGGCAGAAGGCACTGCCCATCATCGAGCAGGAGGAGAAGGAGTTTGGTCGCATCTATCGCCCCTGGGCCTCGAAACCCGAGCAGCTCTTGAAGGCCTCGATTCCCGCCTTCCCGGGTGCCGAGGGTGGTGGTATGTACACCCCCGGTGGTCGTGGTGGTAAGGTGATTGTCGTGACCTCGTTGGCAGATCGTGGTCCCGGTACGCTGCGTGAGGCGTGCGAGACGGGTGGTGCCCGTATCGTGGTCTTCAATGTGGCCGGTGTCATCCGCCTCGAGGCGCCCATCGACATCAACGCCCCCTACATCACCATCGCAGGTCAGACGGCTCCCGGTGACGGCGTCTGCGTGACGGGTGCTTCGGTACACATCAATACGCACGACGTGGTGATTCGCCATATGCGTTTCCGTCGTGGTCAGACCGATGTGGGCTTCCGTGACGATGCCCTGGGTGGCAACGCCGTGGGTAATGTGATCATCGACCACGTGTCGGCTTCGTGGGGTCTGGACGAGAATATGTCGATCTACCGCCACGTGTGGAACCGTCAGGCCGATGGCCGTGGCGAGAAACTCCCCGCCGTGAATGTAACCATTCAGAACTCGATCTTCTCGGAGTGCCTCGATATGTACAACCACTCGTTTGGTGCTACGATCGGCGGTCACAACTCGACCTTTGCCCGCAACGTCTTCGCCTCGAACCTTGCCCGCAACTGCTCGATTGGTATGAATGGCGGCTTCAATTTCATCAATAACACCACCTTCAACTGGTGGAACCGTACGGTGGATGGTGGCGACCACACGAGCCGCATCAATATGATTGCCAACAACTTCAAGCCCGGTCCGGTGACCCCCGAGGGTAAGCCCATTGCGTGGCGCATCCTCAAGGTGGAGAATGGCCGCGACAAGGCAAATCGTGGCGTTTGGGGTCGTGCCTATGTATCGGGCAACCGCACCTTTGCCAACGCTGCTGTAACGGCCGACAACTGGGCCGGTGGTGTGATGGCCGGTGATCAGTTTGTGACGGCCGACAATGCCGAGCTGATGAAGCGTGTTCGTGCGGAGGAGCCTTTCGAGATGGCCCCCGTGACGATTCTTTCGGCCGAGGAGGCCTTCGACTTCGTCGTGAACCATGGCGGTGCTTCGTTCCCGAAGCGTGATGCTGTGGATGCCCGTGTGATGAAGTCGGTCAAGACCGGCAAGGTCTATCCCGCCAAGGATGCTCGTGAGCACCAGCCCCTCTACGTGAAGCGTCGTCTGCCCGCCGATTCGTACAAGCAGGGTATCATTACCGACCCGCAGCAGGTGGGTGGTCTGCCCGAGTACAAGGGTAAGCCCTATGTCGATACGGATGGCGACGGTATGCCCGATAAGTGGGAGAAGAAGTATGGTCTGAACCCCAACGACAGCTCGGATGCTACGGGCGATTTGTCGGGTGACGGCTATACCAACATCGAGAAGTATATCAACGGCATCGACCCGACCGTGAAGGTGGATTGGACCAACCTGGAGAACAACCACGACACGCTGCACGGCCGCAAGTCGCTGTTCTAAAACACAATAACATATATGAAGAAGCTGCTTTTTACGCTTCTCGGTATAGCGGGTTTGTGCTGCACGCAGGGTGTGGCACAACCCGCTTTTCCGATTTCGGTAGCCAAGGGTAAGCTCCAATATGCTGCCGACAGCCGAGGCAACCGCATCCTCGACTTCTCGCAGTGCGGCTACCGCAACTCGAACGAGTTGATTCCCGATGCCGAGGTGGTCTTTACCCTCTCGCCCTCGGAGAACGACAGCCGAACGATTCAGGGCCACATCGACACCCTGGCTGCACGGCCGATGGACAAGAACGGCCTGCGTGGTGCCATTCTGCTGACAAAAGGCACCTACTACCTCGATGAGCCGCTCCGCCTTTCGGCCTCGGGTATTGTGCTGCGTGGCGAAAGCAAGGAGGGGACGGTGCTCGTGAAGCGGGGTGTGGATCGTGGTGCCGTGATCTATATCGAGGGCAAGGCCGATCGCACCTTTACGGGCGAGGTGGCTGTTACCTCCGCGTCGATTCCTGTGGGGGAGAGCTCGTTGGTGGTGGCCTCGACGAAGGGCCTTTCGGTGGGCGATGAGGTGGTTGTTGAGCAGCAACCCGTAGCCCGTCCTCGTGGTCGTGAGGTGGTTGTCACACCCGAGTTGGAGCGTCAGCTTGGCCCGGGCAATGTGCGCATCGGATGGGATCGTACGATTACCGCCATCGAGGGCAACCGCCTGACGCTGAACGATGCCTTTACGTTCGAGTTGGGTCTGCGCCCCGTCGTTGTGAAACCCTATACCTGGGCAGGTCGCATCGGGGAGTGCGGTGTGGAGCACCTGACCATTGTTTCGGACTATGACAAGAACTACCCGCTCGACGAAAACCACGCCTGGACGGGTGTTTGGATGGATAATGTGGAGGATTGCTGGGTGCGTCAGGTTGATTTCCGTCAGCTGGCAGGCTCGGCCGTAGCGGTACAGCACGATGCCCGCCGCATCACGGTGGAGGATTGTCAATCGTTCGACCCCGTGTCGGAGATTGCAGGCTCACGCCGCCGCACCTTCTTCACGCTCGGACAGCACACCCTCTTCCAGCGTTGCTACTCGGAGCATGGTCAGCACGACTTCTCGGCAGGTATGAATGCCGCAGGTCCGAACGCCTTTGTGCAGTGCGACAGCTACCTCTCGAAGGGCTTTAGTGGCTCGACGGGGGCTTGGGCGTGTGGTCTGCTGTTCGATATTGTCAATATCAACGGCCACGACCTCTCGTTCAAGAGTCTGGATCGTACCCACGCCCGTGCGGGATGGAATACGGTGAACAGTGTCGCTTGGCAATGTACGGCGGCAGGTATCGAGTGCTACGCCCCCGAAGCCTATGGAATGAACTACGCCAACGGCTCGTGGGCAACGGTCTGTGGCAACGGCATCACCACCAATTCGGATGAGTTTGTGAAGCCTTACAGCCTCTTCCGTGCCCAGCTCGCCGAGCGTATCGGAGCCGAGAAGGCACAGCAGATTGCCCGCATCTACGACCGCAATACGAATGCCTCGTCGAGCCCCACCATCGAGCAGGCTGTAGCTCTGGCCAAAGCGGCCTACGAGCCTCGTGTAACGCTGCCGATGTGGATTGCCGAGGCACCCTTTACGGCCTCCGTTGAGCCGAACGGGGTAACCGTGCCCCTGGCCGAGGTCGATCGTGCAGAGTCAGCGGCGAAGTATGGCTTGAAGGAGGGCTGTCTGGTGATGAACGATGCCCTGTTGGTGGGTGGTCGTCAGAATGTGCGTTGGTGGAGCGGCAATTTGGAGTTCGACCAACTCGAGAAGGCTACGGCCCACGTCACCCGCTTTGTGCCCGATCGTGAGGGTCGAGGCCTTACGGACCGCATCGACGAGGTGGTTGCCGAGATGAAGGAGCGTGGAACGTTGCTCTTGGACCATAACTACGGCCTTTGGTACGACCGTCGTCGTGACGACCATATCCGTGTGCGTCGTCGTGATGGCGATGTGTGGGCCCCGCACTACGAGCAGCCCTTTGCCCGCTCGGGCGAGGGGCAGGGTTGGGACGGTATGTCGAAGTACGACCTGACGAAGCCCAACACCTGGTATTGGAGCCGTCTTAAAGAGTTCGCCGAGAAGGCTTCGCGTGAGGGCTTGTTGCTCTTCCATCAGGATTATTTCCAGCACAACATCATCGAGGCGGGTGCCCACTGGGTCGATAGCCCCTGGCGCACGCCCAACAACATTAACAACACGGGCTTTGCCGAGCCGACGAACTTTGCAGGCGACAAACGTGTCTTTGTGGCCGATATGTTCTACGATGTGAACCATCCCGTGCGCCGTGAACTGCACCGAGGCTACATCCGTATGTGTCTGGAGGAGTTGGCCGACTACGACAATGTCATCCACCTGGTAAGCGAGGAGTACACCGGTCCGCTCCACTTTGTGGAGTTCTGGTTGGACTGCATTGCCGAGTGGCAGGCCGAGAAGGGCAAGGATGTCTTGGTGGCCCTCTCGGCGACGAAGGATGTGCAGGATGCCATCCTCAAGGATAAGCGTCGAGCCGAGGTGGTCGATATTATCGACATTCGCTATTGGCACCACCGCGCCGATGGCACGACCTACGAGCCGGAGGGTGGTGTAAGTATGGCACCCCGTCAGTATGCCCGTAAAATCAAGGTCGGCACAATCGACTTTATGTCGGTCTATCGTGCCGTGAGCGAGTACCGTGTGGCTCACCCCGAGAAGGCCGTAACCTACTTCTCGCAGAACTATCCCGCCTACGGCTGGGCCATCCTCCTGGCCGGTGGCTCGTGTCCGACGCTGCGCATCGAGAACGAGTCGCTGTTGGCCGCAATTCCGCAGATGACCACGACGTCGAGCGATGCCGATTCGTATCGTCTGATGGGTGAGAAGGGTGGTCTTGTCTATCTTCCCAAGGCCGCTACGGTCGAGGTGACGTTGCCCAAGGGCAGCTACACGCTCTACGAGGTGGATATGAAGACGGGTGCTGCGAAGCGTCTGCAGAAGCAGGTAAAGAGTACGCAACCGACCGTGTTGAATCGTTCGGGTCTCTTCTGGTTTGAGAAGCGATAAGCGTGTGTGGCCAAAGCCAACAAAAAAGGCTGTCCGTTTGGACAGCCTTTTTTGTTGCCTAAGGGCTTTCGATTAGCCCACGATACCTGCGATAAGGAACGTAGCGGCAACCGTCAGAATGGCGTAAAGCTCGGGGAATACGGCCAGAATCAGCGTCTTACCCATTACGTCGTGGCCATTACCGATGGCGGCGATACCGTTGGCGCAGACCTTGCCCTGATAGACGGCAGCAGCCAGGTTTACGATACCAACCAAGATACCGGCACCCAGGATGGCAGCACCCTGCAACATCGTCGGGTTCGAGAGCATACCCTGAACCATGAAGAAGCAGACGAAGCCGTACAGACCCTGCGAACCGGGCAGAGCCGACAGAATCATGTAGCTACCGAAGGCGCCACCGTTCTTCTTCATTGCACCTACGGCAGCCTGGCCGCAGATCGACGTACCCATAGCCGATGCGATACCGGCCAAACCTACCATCAGTGCTACACCGACATAGGCCATTACTAATGCAGTTGTTTCCATAATGTTTGTTGATTTTTAATTGTTTGTTGTTTGATTATTCGTTTTCATTTTCGTTTTTCAGCGGCTCGAAATTGCGCGAGGCCATCTCAAAGCCGGCATTCTTGTAGAACTCCACAAACGTAAGTCGCAGCGGGTGTACGAAGGAGGAGATGGTGGACATAAAGAGGTTGATGCCGTGGCCGATCAAGAGAATCGGCAACATCACCAGAATACGCACCACGATGTTTGCACCCTCGGGTACGAAGCCCTCGGCCAGCGAGTTGAAGACCATGGCCAATGCACCGCCTGACAGACCAATGGCGAAGAGACGGATGTACGACAGCACATCGCTCAATACGCCCGTGATGTTGTTGTAGAGCGCCCAAAGACCCGAGCCGATGTTCACAAACGGGTTGTGGAACTTACCCGGCGTGTTGAGGAAGAGCATCAGGAAGGCACCCACGCCCATCGCTGCATAGAAGGCGGGCGACGAGGTCGTGAAGCCCGGGATGACCCACGCTTCGTTCATCATCGGAAGACCGGCCGCCAAGGCACCCGACAGCAGGATGATGAGCCATCCGAGGGTCGAGAAGCAATACTTCACACCGAAGCAGCGAATCGTCATATAGACGTTCAGCATCAGACCGAAGATGATTTGCAGTACGCCAATGGCCAAGGCCCACGAGAAGAACTGCCCCTGGAAGTCGAAGAACTGAATCGAGGGGAAGAAATTGCCGAGGTTCATGCCGAAGAACGAACCGCAGAACAGACCGAAGAGCGTGGTCGAGAGGGCGCAAAGCGTGGCGAACCAGGCGGCACGCTTCATCATGCCGGTCTTGAACTTCATCAGCATCGCGATACCGGCAATCAGCAGAATCAGACCGTAGCCGGCATCGTTCAGACAGATGCCGAAGAAGAGCATATAGAAGGGGGCGAAGAAGGGCGTCAGATCCAACGTGCCATACTTCGGACGGGCATACATATCGCCGACCATCTCGAAGATGCGGGCGAAACGGTTGTTCTGAAGCTTGACGGGGGTGTCGTCCTCGGGGGTGGGGTCGCCCTTCAGATAGATCACGTTGGGGTACTCCTCCAAGAGCTTATCTACCTCTGCCGAGGTGGCACTCTCGGCCCAACCCTCCATGACAACCAGCAGGCCGTCGGCCTCACGGGTTGCCGTCTGGGTAATCTTCGAGCCTTGCAACTTCTCCTTGAGTGTGGCGGCGTAGTTGTGCATCACTGCCTTCGAGGCGGCCAGACGGGCATACTCCGCATCGAGGCTCTTCAGTTCGGCCTCGGTCTTCTGGATGCGACGCTCCGCCTCGGTGACATCCATCGTGGGGCTCTTCATCTCCAAGGCGTCGATCGAGAGCTCCTCACCGGGTTTGGTGACAACTACAAACCAAACGGTCGAAGCCGTGCGCGAAATCTCCTGCAAGGTGTACTGCTCCTGCCACGTCGAAAGCTCTGCATCGAAGGTCGAAGCGGCCGTCGAGAGGTAGTGCAGCACGATGCCCTGCTCGGCCAGCGCAGCCGTGCGCTTGGCGTCGAAGGCTCCCCAGGGGCGCAACTCGTCGGCCGTCTTCTCCAGACGACCCAACTCGGTCGTAAGGGCGGCGGCACGCTGCTGCGTCTGCTGATAGGCCTCCAGGGCGGCGGCACCCGTCGTAAAGGGTTCCCCCTTCAACTCGGCGTGCTCCTTGTCGGCCTGCCAACGGTCGAGCATCTCCTCGGCCTTCTGCAATGCCTCGATGTCGAGGATCAGCTCACGCTCCTCCTCGGTAGGTTCCCAGCCCGTGGTCGTAATATCGACCAGACCCAGCTCACGCAGGCGAGCGATGAAGTCTTCGCTTTGTGCTGCCAGCAACACAAAGTTGTATTTCGACATTTTTGCTATCATAACGTCGAGCCCTCCCCGGCTTGCTGTTGTTTTGTTTTAACGATTTTCTGGGCGGATTTTGAGAGGTTCTCCTCATCCTCCATAAAGCGTTTGATCTTACGAATGGCATCTTCGTATCCCGGAATCTGGACCTTCTCATAGAGGTTTACCTTCTGCGTGGTCTTGCGTCGGGCGTAGTCCAAAAGTTCCATCTTGCGGTTATAGACCTCGTACTCGATGCCCAAACGGGCCAACTTCTCGAGCATCGTCACACCGTCGGCATACCAGACGGGCGACGAGAAGAGATCATAAGCCTTGCGCTCGAACTTCACGTCGTGCAGCACCGGCGTGCGTACACCGGCAATCTTCTGCTCCGTAAGTTCGACATCGGCAATACGGACCAACGTACAATCAAACTCACCCCAGAGCGCAACCATATAGTCGTACTCGGCCTTCAGGGCCTCGAAACGACGACGAAAATCGGTCGCGGCATCCTTTGCCCGCTTCACTTCGGAACGCAGTGCCGACTCTTTCGACTTGATGGTCGGAAGGGCCTTCTGGCGCATCTTCAGCTGCTTGCCGAGTTCACCGAGCGAGGTTTTGTTGTATTGAAATTTGATGGCCATTGCTCCTTATGCTTTCCAGTATTTTTCGATCAGCTCGGCCTTGATGGCAACCTCCTCCTTCGAGAAGTACTCGGCGAAGAGCTCCCACGCCGTGTCGAGCATCTCGGTGATTTCGATGTTAATGTCGATAGCCAGCAGCTTGCGCGAGTAGTCGCGGGCAAACTTCAGGGCACGCTCGTCGTAGTCCGAGAGGTCAAAACCGTTCTCGAGCTTCGTCTTGGCGTTGGCAGCATCGGCGTAGAGACGCACACAGGCGTTCATCACCTGCGGGTGGTCCTCCCGGGTCTTCTTACCAATTACGAGCTGCTTGAGTCGCGACAGCGAACGGAAGGGGTCGATAATTACCTTACCCGTATCCGAGTCGTTGCGCAGGAACAACTGACCCTCGGTGATGTAACCCGTGTTATCGGGGATGGCGTGCGTAATGTCGCCACCCGACAGGGTCGTTACGGCGATGATGGTAATCGAACCGCCGTTGGGCAGCTGTACGGCCTTCTCGTAGATCTTGGCCAAATCCGAGTAGAGCGAACCGGGCATCGAGTCCTTCGAGGGGATCTGGTCCATACGGTTCGACACGATGGCCAGGGCATCGGCGTAGAGGGTCATATCGGTCAAGAGTACCAGCACCTTCTCGCCCTTATCCACGGCAAAGTACTCGGCAGCCGTCAGGGCCATATCGGGAACCAGAAGACGCTCTACGGGCGGGTTCTCGGTCGTGTTTACGAACGATACGATGCGGTCCAGTGCACCGGCATTCTCGAAGACCGACTTAAAGTAGAGGAAGTCGTCGTTCGTCAGACCCATACCGCCCAGGATGATCTTGTCGGCCTTGGCACGCAGGGCCACGTTGGCCATCACAGCGTTGTAGGGCTGGTCGGGGTCGGCGAAGAAGGGAATCTTCTGACCCGTTACGATGGTGTTGTTCAGGTCGATACCTGCAATACCGGTGGCAATCAGCTCCGAAGGCTGCAGACGCTTGAAGGGGTTCACCGTCGGACCACCAATCTCACGAGCCTCGCCCTCTACGGCCTCACCACCCTCGAGCGGCTCGCCATAGGCGTTGAAGAAACGGCCGGCCAGGTTGTCCGACACCTTGAGCTTGGGGGGCTCGCCGTGGAAGATCACCTCCGAGTTGGTGGCGATACCCTCCGTACCGGCAAAGACCTGCAGGGTCACGTTCTGGCCCATAATCTTTACCACCTGCGCCAGCTTGCCGCCTACGGTAGCCAGCTCATCGTTACCTACACCTTCGGCACGCAGCGTAACGGTGGCCTTGGTGATGTTGTCGATTTTGGTGTATATCTTTTGAAATGCGCGTGTAGTCATAAGTTGAAATTATTTGGCGTTTTCCTTAATGTACTCGGCAATCTTCGACTTGTAGTCGTGGAACTTCTCCGACTGCCACTCCGAGTAGTTCATCTGACGGAAGAGGTTGATCAGACCCTTGAAGAACTGCGAGCACTGCTCAAAATCGGCAAAGGTGAAGTCGTGGTGGCAGATGTCCAGCACCATCTTGTACATCATCTGCTGACGCTCCATCGGGCAGTTGGCATCGATGTCGTCGAAGGCATCCTGCTGCAGAATCACGAAGTCCAGCAGCTCCGACTTCCAGAAACGCTCGTGGTACTCAACGGGTACACCGTCGTCGCCGAGGATGTTGATCTGGTCGTTGGCCTCTTTACCACGCTGCACATAGGTCTTACCCTCATAGACGGCATCTACCCAATTCTTCTCGATCTTCTGGTCCAGGTACTCGCGAATCTCAGGATACTCCAGGTACTTCGAGTAGCTGTCTAGCGGGTCGATGGCGGGGTAGCGCTTCGAGTCGGCACGACCCTGCGAAAGGGCGTAGAAGCAACGTGCGGCCTTCTTGGTCGATTCGGTTACCGGCTCCTTGAGGTTACCACCGGCGGGCGATACCGTACCGAGGAAGGTTACCGAACCCGTCTCTCCGTTCGTCAGCTTCACCAGACCGGCACGGGCATAGAAGTTCGAGATGATTGCCGAGAGGTCCATCGGGAAGGCATCCTGACCGGGAAGCTCCTCCAGACGGTTCGACATCTCACGCAGGGCCTGTGCCCAACGCGAGGTCGAGTCGGCCATTACGAGCACCTTCAGACCCATTGCACGGTAGTACTCACCGATGGTCATACCGGTATATACCGATGCCTCACGGGCAGCTACGGGCATATTCGAGGTGTTACAGATGATGATCGTACGCTCCATCAGCTTGTGACCGGTGCGGGGGTCCACCAACTCGGGGAACTCCTTGAAGATCTCCACCACCTCGTTGGCACGCTCACCGCAGGCTACCATGATGATGATGTCGGCCTCGGCCTGCTTCGAGATGGCGTGCTGAAGCACCGTCTTACCGGCACCGAAGGGACCCGGGATAAAGCCCGTACCACCCTCGGCCATCGGGTTGAAGGTATCGATGGCACGCACACCCGTCTCCATCACGCGCGACGGACGGGGCTTCTCGACGTAGGCACGGATGGCCTGCTTGACGGGCCACTTCTGCACCATCGTGATGGGGTACTCGTTGTTGTCGCTATCCGTTACGACGGCAATCGTGTCGGTTACCTTGTAGGTGCCCTCCTTCACGATGCTCTTTATGGTGTAGTTGCCCGTCATGATGAAAGGAACCATAATCTTGTGGTTTACCCACTGCTCCTTCACCTCACCGAGCCACGAAGCGGCCGACACCTTGTCGCCCACCTTGGCCAGGGGCTTGAACTCCCACGTAGCATCGAAATCGATGGGGTCGGTCACCGAACCACGGTCGATGAACAGACCCTCCATCTTGGCCAAGTCGTTCTGCAGACCATCGTAGTTGCGTGACAGCATACCCGGGGCCAGCGTGGCCTCCAGCATATGACCCTCGAACTCTACCTTGTCGCCGATCTTCAGACCGCGCGTCGAGTCGAATACCTGGACATAGGCATCGTCGCCTATGACCTTGATGACCTCGGCCATCATCTTCGTATCACCTGCGTGAACATAGCAGATCTCGTTCTGGCCGACTGCACCGTCTGCCTTGACGATCACGATGTTCGAGATGATACCGTTTACACGTCCTGTAGTTTTCATTATTGTTTTTTATTGTTTATTTGATCAATGCTTTGCCGTCGAGCTCCTGCATCAGACGGTTGAACAGCTCACGGCCACGCTCGGCATCGAGCAGCGACCAGCGGGCCACGATGTTGAGTCGAACCAGATAGGCCAAGATGGCGTTCAGGTCGAAGTAGTCGAACACAGAGAGCTCCAACGATTCGTTCCAACGAATCATATCGACTTTGTGCTCCTTCTCGATGATGTTCTGCTCATCCTGCAGGGCGGCAATCAGCGTGTCGATGTACGAGAGTTCGCCACGCAGACCGAAGTCCGAAGCCGAGCTGCGCTCGAGCTGCTCGACAATCTCGCCGCCACCTACCGTTACCTCCTCGACCGAGCGGCCCAACTCACGTGCCGTCAGGGCGGCCGTTACGTTGCGCAGGTTGCAGTCGAAGGCCGACCAACTCTTCAAGAAGCGGCTGCCCTTGCGCTGGCAGAGTGCATAGTAGGCACCAAACAGGGCCTTCTCGAAGCGCTGCGTCGTATTGACCTCCTCGGCATCCTCGCCCTCGGGGTCGGCAAAGGCACGCACCACCTGCTGCAGCTCCTCGGGCAACAGCGCAGGGTGCTGCAACTCCTCGTGAATCTCATCGGAGGTGAGGTTGCCCAGTGCATTGTGGGCCGTACGACCGGCACGACGAGCCGCCAGGTTTTCGCAGTCGTAGTAGGTGTAGAGCAGTTCCACCTGACGTGCATCGCTCGACGAGAGCTCCTCCATCACCTCGGCACGAATGGCCAGGGGATCGAAGCCCTTACGATCCGAGTCGAGCGTATATTCACGCAGGCCGGAGACTAACGAATAATAGTTTTTGGCAAACATAATTAGGCCTTAAAGAGCATTTGCGAAACCTTCTCACGCAGGTACTCCGAAACGAGTGCCTCCAGGTCGGCATCGGCGAACGAGATGTAGTAACCGCCGTTCTTCTCGCTTACACGGAAGCCCGTCTTTACCTCCTTCGAGTAGCCCACCTCGATACCCTTGGCGAGCAGCTCCTTCGTAGCCTTCTCGAACGAAGCGTCCAGCTCCTGACGCTTGGCCTCGGGCAGGAGGGCCTTCAGCTCGACCTTACCGGCCGAAGCACCGTTCCAATTCTTGGCTACGGCAACGAGCATCTCCTTGAGGAACGAACCATCGAGCGTGGCAGCCTTGATGCCCTCCGACGTGGTCTTGGCGATGATCATCTCCGAAATCTCGGCCTTCAGGCGGGCAATGGCCTGCTTACCGGCCAGCGAAATCTCGGTCTCGGTGTTCTTGGCCGTATCGTCGGCCTTGTCCTCGGCCTTGCGGATAATCTCCTCGGCCTCTTTGCGGGCGTCGGCAATAATTTTGGCGGCCTCCTCCTTGGCACGGGCGATGCACTGATCGGCCTCGGCACGGCCCTTCTCCAGACCCTCCTCGTAGAGCTTCTGGGTCAATTGCTGTAATTTGTTCTCCATAAAGTAGTTATATGATTTATTAGATATTTGTCGCGATTCGGCATCCAAAGGTAGTGAAAATTTCCTAATTAAAAGAAGAACGCGCACGCGAAAAAGGAGATAAAGACGATTTATTTCACAATTTGGAACATTTTGCGCTCCTTTCGCCCCGTGTTTCGAGCTGTTTTACCCCGCATTATTGCCGTTTCACCCGACCATAGAGGCCGTTTTTCGACCGTTTTTCTAATTTTGTATTGTCCCTGATGGGCAATTACACACTAACAGGTTTTTCTCGAATGCACACCTTATGCAAAAGCGTCTGCTGATCTCTCTTTTGATGGTCTGCGTCACCATCGCCGCCTTTGGTCAAGCGACCTGGGGCCCGATGAGTGGCCGTGTTTTCGAGGAGTCAACCGACCCACTGCGTCCCCGATCGCAAGGTCTGGTGGGCGCAGTGGTATCGGTTGAGGGTAAGGCAGACACGCTCCACACCACGACCGACTACGACGGCAATTTCTACTTCAAACGTGTCCCCTCGGGGGTGGTGCGGGTTCGGGTGAGCTACCTGGGCTATGAGACCCAAATCATCGACTCGGTGCGGGTGGCGGCTCGCTATGGCGTGGCTCGTCCGGTGCGGG
>CALAQA010000040.1:0-11679 GCA_937889065.1 uncultured Alistipes sp. | reverse complement strand
GGTAGTCTCGTTGTCCGATGCGGTGATTGACAGCTTGTTTCCCTCGATATTGAACAGGAAGCAATCCAGGATGGGGAGTGTGCTCTTGGAGTTGATGACACGCCCGATGGCCTGCAAATGGCTGTAAAGTGCTGCGCTAGATACTACAAATTTCATAGTAGTTATATTTTTTCAGTTAGTATTCGATATATCTTTACAAAAGTAGCATAAACCACTCGGCCTGCCAAAAAAAACAGCAAAAAAATTAGTTTCTTATTCAATAAAAATGTAACTTCGCGCCACATTTGACGATATTACTCAATAAAACAACAAACTATACATTATGGAATTGACAGGAAAGATTATAGCTGTGCTCCCCGAACGTGGCGGCATATCGAAGGCCGGCAATGAGTGGAAAATTCAGGAGTACGTGCTCGAGACGATGGAGCAGTATCCTCGCAAGATGATGTTCAACGTGTTTGGTGCCGACCGCATCGCACAGTTCAACATCCAGTTGGGCGAGACGCTCACCGTATCATTTGACATTGATAGTCGCGAGTATAACGGACGCTGGTACAACGATATCCGTGCATGGAAGGTAGACCGCAATGTTGCTGCTCCCGCAGCAGGCGCTCCCGTGCCTCCAGTAGCAGCCGGTGCTCCTGTGCCTCCTCCCGTGGCCGATCCGTTCAGCGCTGCACCGCAGATGAACGCTTCGAACGAGGCCGACGATCTGCCCTTCTAATCGGCTGTCTTACGGAACAGATATAACAAAAGCTACCCTCGGGTAGCTTTTGTTGTCTGTATAGGCTTTATCCCTTAGATAAAGATGTATTTCAGTATGAAGAGGATAGCCAGAATCACCATCGTGGCATTCAATTTCTTGAGTTTACCGCTGATGAGGTTGAGTAGCACGTAGGTAATCATACCGAGGAGGATACCGTTGGAGATGGAATACGACATAGGCATCATGATGAGGCACACGAAGGCAGGGATAGACTCGGTGTAGTCATCGAACGGGATATGGCGTATGGGCTCCAGCATGAGCAGACCCACGATAATCAGTACGGGAGCCGTAGCTGCCGAAGGGATAGAAAGAAACAGCGGCGAGAAGAACAGCGTCACAGCAAAGCAGCAGGCGATGACGAATGCCGTGAGACCCGAGCGACCGCCCTGAGCCACACCCGAGGCACTCTCCACATAGGTGGTAGTGGTAGATGTACCCAACATAGCACCCACAGTGGTAGCGATAGCATCGGCCATGAAAGCCTCCTTGATACGATGTACACGACCATCCTTATCAATCATATTAGCCTTGGTACATACACCTACGAGAGTACCTACGGTATCAAACATATCGATGAAGAGGAAGGTGAACACCACCACAAGCATGTCGAGCGTGAAGATCTGTTCCCACTCAAACTGGCAGAAGATGGGAGCAATGGAATGGGGCTGTGAGAGTATGCCCTTAAACTCGGTCACGCCCATCGGGATACCGATGACTGTGGTGACGAGAATACCGATGAGCATGGCTCCGCGCACATTCTTGGCGTAGAGGAAGCCTGTGATGAGCAAACCGATCAAAGCCAGCAAAGCAGAGCCTGAGGTGATGTCGCCCAATACCACGAGAGTGGCATTGTCATTGATGATGACACCGGCATTCTGCAAACCGATAAACGCGATGAAGAGTCCGATACCGGCTCCGATGGCGTTTTTCAACGCGCCGGGAATGGCATTCACAATGGCTTCCCGCACGTTGGTAACGGTGAGCAGAATAAAGATAAGACCCTCAATCAAGACGGCCGTCAGGGCAAACTGCCACGAATAGCCCATACCCATACATACCGTATAGACAAAAAAGGCATTCAGCCCCATACCCGGGGCCAGGGCAAAGGGGAGCTTGCCCCACAGAGCCATTACCAACGTACCCACAATGGCAGCCAGAGCGGTCGAGGTAAAGACGGCACCACCGGGCATACCCTCCAACTCCTTAAACATATTGGGATTGACGGCCAGGATGTAGGACATCGTCAGAAAGGTGGTAATACCGGCCAGCACCTCGGTGCGCACATTGTGTTTCGTGGAATCGAACCCGAAGAGTCTTTTCAACATAGGGGTTAGTGATTGACGGTTATTGTTGTTGATTCATTTACAGCTTAGAAGGTCCACTTGGCAGCTACCGTCGGAATGGCATAGAAGCCCTCGGCGACAAAGTTGTTCGACAGCTCTAGCTCGGTACCGATGCTGAGGTTGATGTTGTTCCACCCCTTGATTTTGTTCAGGTTGAGCCACAACTGCGGCTCGGCCAGAAGAATGTGGGTCGTACCCTGCCAGGGGCGACACTCCCGCCAAAAATCGACAAATCCCGAGAAGGAGCCCCACCCCTCGGCAAACGAGATGCCCCACACACCCGTAATCTGGAAGTTGGCCGTAGCACGATCGCCATCGGCATCGACCGTATGGGGGATGTGTTTGTACATCACCGACAACGACCAGGTCTTCGAGAAGTCTTTCGAGTGGCCCGAGTAGGTCAAACCGGCCAGATAGGCATCGTTGTAGCTGCCCACCTCACGATTCAGACCGCCGTTGTACTCCACGTGCAGCGACAGCCAATTCCACCTCGACTCCTGCCAGAAGTTCAGTTCACGGGCAATCTCCCAATAGGCACCGCTCACACCATCGTCGTAGTCCAAATCGACGAAAAAGAAGGTTGAGCCGAACTTGTCAGGGCGGAACATCTCCACGGTGGTGGTCAGCGTGGCACGTCCATCCCGGTCGGCCGTGTCGTCCAATTCGCTGTAAAGCGAGCGTCCGAAATCGTAGTGCAACTGCACATTTTGCGCCAGCGTCGGCACCGAAAAGAGCAACAGGGCAACCCACAGTATCTTCTTCATGGTGTTTCGGGATTAGTTTCGTAGCGTAAAAATACTATTTATTCCCCACACGGCCAATAAAATCGAAAAAAAATAGCCGACCAAAACGATTTTTGTGTATATTTGTTCTAAACAACCCCACCGTAGAACTATGCAACAATCGCTCGAAAAATACAGCTCCGACAATGGGAAACACACCCATCGCTTTATGAAGTACCGCATCCACCGCATCCTGTTGGTTTGCTCATCGTACGACGGCTATATTTTGGAGGAGGATGGCCATATCGAATCGCAAATCAACCGCGAATATATGGATCTGAACCTCTCAAACCCGCCGGCACTGACCCGAGTCAGCTCGACCAAGGAGGCATTGGAGTTGTTGGAGAACGACCCCTCGTTCGACTTCATCCTGACGATGTACAACATCGGCGAGCCGGATGTATTCACCTTTGGCCGTATGGTCCGTGAGCGGTGGCAGATTCCGGTGGCCCTTTTGACCTCCTTCTCGAAGGATATCTATCGCCGCATCGAAGAGCAAGACCGCTCGGGGCTGGACTACATCTTCTGCTGGCACGGCAATGCCGACCTGATTATCGCCATCATCAAACTCGTGGAGGATAAGATGAATGCCGCCGAGGATATCGAGCAGGGAGGCGTGCAGGCCATCCTGTTGGTCGAGGATTCGATTCGTTTCTATTCGAGCTACCTGCCCGAGCTGTATAAGTTGCTGCTGCTGCAAAACACCGCCTTTTTGAAGGATGCCTACAACGAACAGCAGCAGATTTTGCGCAAGCGTGCCCGCCCGAAGGTGCTGCTGGCCACGAGCTACGAGGAGGCTGCTACGCTCTACGACCGCTACAAGAAGAACCTGCTGGGTGTCATCTCGGACGTAGGTTTTGTGATGCACCCCAACGATCCGCCCGCCACCGAGCGGCTGGATGCCGGCATCGAGCTGTGCCGCTACATCAAGGGCGACAACCCGCTGATGCCCGTGCTGCTGCAATCCTCGCAGACCGATTTCCGCTCGACGGCTCATCAACTCGGTGCCGGCTTCATTGCCAAAAATTCGAAGACGCTCCTCTCCGAGTTGCGCGACTTCATCACCGCCGAATTTGCCTTTGGCGACTTCATCTTCCGTGATCCGAAGACGGGTGCCGAAGTGGCACGAGCCAAGGATTTAACGGAGATGCAGCAGATGATTGCCTCCATTCCACAGGCAGCCTTCGAGTACCACACCTCGCAGAACCA
The DNA here is from genome assembly GCA_937889065.1 of uncultured Alistipes sp. GTDB lineage: Bacteria > Bacteroidota > Bacteroidia > Bacteroidales > Rikenellaceae > Alistipes. The sequence continues at coordinate 7,579 of CALAQA010000040.1, read as the reverse complement.
CCTCTCAAAGTGGCTCTACTCCAGAGGTTTGTTTGCGCTGGCCGCCTCTATTCGCCAATACAACAAGAGCCATTTCTCCTCTACCGAGGAGCACCGTCGCTCGATTGTCAATGCCATTCGCGACTACCGCACCCTGCTCGGACAGGGCGTCGTGGCCCGCTTCGATGCCTCGACCTACACCGATGCCGTCGGCTTTGCCCGCATCGGCGAGGGTTCGCTGGGTGGCAAGGCGCGTGGTCTGGCCTTTATGAACTCGATGCTCATCAAGCACCGCCAATACGACAAATTCCCCGGCGTGCGTATTCTCATCCCCCGTTCGGTGGTCATCGCCACGGAGTATTTCGACCTCTTCATCGCCCAAAACGGCCTGGAGCCGATGCTCGAACAGGAGCTAAGCGACGAGGATATCCTGGCCGAGTTTGTCGCTTCGACCGTGCCGCTGAAGCTGCAAGAGGAGCTGAAAGCCTACATCCGCACGGTGCGTGCACCGTTGGCCATTCGCTCGTCGTCGAAGTTGGAGGATTCGCACTACCAACCCTTTGCAGGCATCTACTCGACCTATATGATCCCCTACACCTCGAACGAGGATCAGATGTTGCGTCTCGTGCTGCGTGCCATCAAGAGCGTCTATGCCTCGGTCTTCTTTGCCGAGAGCCGTGCCTATATTCAGTCGTCGCAAAACCTGATTTCGGAGGAGAAGATGGCCGTCATCCTGCAAGAGGTTTGCGGTACGGAGCAGGATGGACTCTATATGCCGACCCTCTCGGGCGTGGCCCGCTCGATCAACTACTACCCCATCGGCGACGAGCAACCCGAAGAGGGCGTCTGCAACATTGCTATGGGATTGGGTAAATTGGTGGTCGATGGAGGTCGCACGTTGCGCTTCTCGCCCGGCTATCCGCAACACGTGTTGCAAACCTCGACGGCCGAGTTGGCCCTGCGTGAGACCCAAAACGAGGTGCTGGCCCTCGATTTGAACCCCGCCGCCTTCCGCTCGTCAATTGACGATGGCATCAACCTGCGCCACCTGCGCCTCACACAAATCGAAAAGTTGCGCCACACGAAGTATGTCACCTCGGTGTGGGATCGGGACAACGAGCGCATCTCGGACAGCCCGTTCGACAGCGGACGAAGAGTCATCACCTTCAACAACATCCTGAAATACAACACCTTCCCGTTGGCCGACATCGTTTCGGACATCCTCCGCATCGGTGCCGAGGAGATGCGATGCCCCGTGGAGGTGGAGTTTGCCGTCAATATGGATGTAGCCACCGGCGAGGAGCGCATCTTCAACCTGCTGCAAATCCGCCCCATCATCGACAACCAGGAGAACCGAGCGGTCGATTGGAGCGAAATCGACCCTTCGTCGGCCCTCATCTATGGCGAACAGGCACTGGGCGTAGGCCGAATGGGCGACATCTGCGACATCATCTACGTCAAGAGCGAGAAGTTCTCGTCGCTCATCACCGAGCAAATCGGGGAGGAGTTGCTGAGCCTGAACAACCAAATGCGCGAGGAGCGTCGGGGCTATATCTTGGTCGGCCCGGGCCGCTGGGGCTCGTCGGACCCCTTCCTCGGCGTACCCGTCAAGTGGGGCCATATCTCCGAGGCCAAGGTGATTGTCGAATGCGGCATCCGTGAGTTCGACATCGAGCCGTCGCAGGGCACCCACTTCTTCCAAAATGTCACCTCGCTCGGTGTCGGCTACCTGACCATCAACCCCTTCCGTGGCGAGGGGCTCTTCTGCAAAGAGGAGTTGGATCGCCGAAAGGCCACCTACGAGGGCGAATACCTGCGTCGCGTGAGCTTCGATGAGCCGCTGGAGGTCATCATCGACGGCCGCTCGAACCGAGGAATCGTGCTTGAAACAAAAAAAGAGTAACAGTTGAGCGAAAAAAGCGAAGAAAATATAACAATCTTTCGGAAATTTTGCTATATTTGTAATAGAAACCTTAAAACTTAAAACTTCATATTATGAACGTTAATCAACTTATGGCAGACCTCGAGCGCCGTCATCCGGGCGAGAGCGAGTACCTGCAAGCCGTACGTGAGGTGCTGACCACCGTCGAGGAGGCTTACAACAAGCACCCCGAATTTGAGGCCAACCGCATTGCCGAGCGCATCGTGGAGCCGGATCGTCAATTCACCTTCCGCGTGACGTGGGTCGATGACAAAGGGACCGTGCAGGTCAATACGGGCTATCGTGTGCAGTTCAACAGCGCCATCGGTCCCTACAAGGGCGGTTTGCGTTTCCACCCCTCGGTGAATCCCTCGATTTTGAAGTTTTTGGGCTTTGAGCAGATCTTCAAGAATGCCCTCACGACCCTCCCGATGGGCGGTGCCAAGGGTGGCTCGGACTTCAACCCCAAGGGTAAGTCGAACGGCGAGGTGATGCGTTTCTGCCAGGCCTTTATGACCGAGTTGTGGCGCCACATCGGCCCCGAGACCGACGTTCCGGCAGGCGACATTGGTGTAGGTGGTCGTGAAATCGGCTACCTATATGGTATGTACCGCAAGTTGGCCCTCGAGAATACGGGTGTACTGACGGGCAAGGGTCTGACCTACGGTGGCTCGTTGATTCGCCCCGAGGCGACGGGCTACGGTGCGGTCTATTTCCTCTGCCGAATGCTCGAGCAGCACGGTATGCAGATCAAGGGGCAGCGCATCGCCATTTCGGGCTTCGGCAACGTGGCCTGGGGTGCCGCCAAGAAGGCCACAGAGTTGGGTGCCAAGGTGGTAACCATTTCGGGTCCTGACGGTTACATCTACGATGAGGCAGGTCTGGATGAGGAGAAAATTGCCTATATGTTGGAGCTGCGTGCCACAAACAACGACATCGTTTCACCCTATGCCGAGCAGTTCCCCGGTGCAAAATTTGTCGCCGGACGCAAGCCCTGGGAGGTGGCTGTCGATATCGCTATGCCCTGCGCCACGCAGAACGAGTTGAATGGCGAGGATGCCCGTCAGCTCCTTGCCAATGGCGTGAAGCTGGTGGCCGAGGTGTCGAATATGGGTTGCCGCCCCGAGGCTATCGAGGCCTTTATCGAGGCGAAGGTACCCTACGGACCGGGCAAGGCGGTCAATGCCGGTGGCGTGGCCACGTCGGGTCTGGAGATGACGCAGAATGCCCAGAAGCTGAATTGGACCGCCGCCGAGGTGGATGCCAAGCTGCACCAGATTATGGATTCGATTCACACCGCCTGTCTGGAGTATGGTACCGAGGCCGACGGCTACATCAACTATATGAAGGGTGCCAACATCGCCGGCTTTATGAAAGTGGCCAAGTCGATGGTCGAGCAAGGCATTTTGTAAATTCAAAATTCAAAATGTAGAATTCAAAATGGGGGGTTGTGGCTTTGGCTACGACCCTTTTTTCTTTTATTAAGGTCGCCATAGGACCTATAGCGACTTATAGCGACCTTATCTGATAAATCTCTAATTCTGCATTCTGCATTTTGAATTTATTTAGCTAACTTTGTTCGTATGAAATACCTACTAACCTTATGCCTGGCCCTTGTGGTGGCCATCAACAGCTCGGCGCAACTACCCGAGCGAACGGCTGCGAATGTCGAGAAATACAAGAAAATCTGCCGCACCCACATCTACAAAGATATGCGTGGAATGTATCGTGAGGCGGGAGGTGCCCTCGTCTATCCCTTCCTGGCCCCGGGCAGCAACCAATACCTCGATATGTTGTGGGATTGGGATTCGTGGCTGAGCAACATCGCCCTGCGCCAAATCCTGCTGGAAAACGGCTCGAAAGCGGACCGCCAAGAGGCCCTCAAATACGAGCAGGGGTGCGTACTCAATGCCCTCCACTACGGCGGTATGGAGGGGTGGATTCCCATCTGGATCGAGCGCAACGCCCCCTCGCGCGAGGAGATGCTCCGCACACGCAACCCTTGGAAGAGCAATATGCACAAGCCGACCATCGCCCAGCACGCCGCCTTCATTGTGCGCACGATGGAGGGCGATGCCGAGTGGCTGCGTGAGAAGTTCTACCACCTCCAGGCCTTCGTGTCGTGCTACCTGAACCACCATCGCCACCGCCCGACGGGGCTGATGTATTGGCAGACCGACGAGGCCATCGGTGTCGATAACGACCCCAGCACCTTCTACCGTCCGCACGGATCGTCAGGCTCAATTTACCTCAATGCGCTGATGTATCGTGAGTTGCTTGCGATGGAGTACCTGGCCGACTGCCTCTCAATGCCCGAGATTGCCGACCGCTATGCTCGGGAGGCCGAGGAGCTGAAGCAGTGCATCCGAACGCATTGCTGGGATCCTCGTGATGGCTTCTATTACAGCGTCGATCTGAATCTGCTGCCCGTCGAGAAGCCCGAAATTGAGGGGCTGCAGCCGGGCGATTTGTACCTCCACGTCGGGCAGCCCCGCACCTACGACTGCCTGATCCAACGTTTCAGCGTCTGGAGCGGTTTCCTGGCGATGTGGGCAGGCATCGCCTCCGAAGAGGAGGCCGCCGAGATGGTCAAGCGCCAATACCACGACACCCGCTCGTTCAATGCGCCGGCCGGAGTACGTACCCTCTCGCCCCTCGAGAAGATGTACGATCTGAGGGCAAGCGGCAACCCCTCGTCGTGGCAGGGACCCATCTGGATCAATGTCAATTATCTGGTCTTCCGAGGGTTGATACGCTACGGCTTCAACGACGAGGCCCGTGAATTGGCCGAGAAGACCATCCTACTGCTGGGGCGAGACTACGAACGTCACGGTGCCCTGCACGAATACTACCTCCCCGAAAATGGCGAGCCGGTGCTGAACAAGGGATTTCAGAATTGGAATCTGTTGGTGCTCAATATGGCCGCCTGGTTGGATGGCAAAGAGGTCGTGACGGAGTTTTAGAAAGCAAGATGCGGGGCGTCAGAAACGCTCCGCATCATCTTTCACACCCGTTTCGTCGGCCAACTGCAACAGTTCCAAACGACGGGCTTTGGGGCTGACATTCTGTTGGATAACCAACAGATAGGAGTGTCGAATCTCGGCACGCAGCTGCTCATCAGTCATTGCCCCCACGAAACGAATCGAGTTCCAATGGCGCTTGTTGAAGTGAAAGGCGGGCAACACCTGCTGATAGCGATCTCGCAAATCGATGGCCCGATCCGGGTCACACTTCACCACAAAACCGATGGGATTATCCAGCCCCACAATGGTAAACATCCGCCCCGCCACCTTAAAGACGAGCGTCACCTCATCGAACGGAAACGACTCCTCGACCTCGGGCAGCGATAGACAAAACTCACGAAATTCAACAATATCCATACAACAAAGATACGAAAAGCGAGGATATTATCGCTAATTAAAAATTAAAGATTAAAGATTAGTTTTGCTGATAAGGTCACTATGTGTCGCTATGGGTCGGTTAAGGTCGTTATGTGAATAATAAGAATAATATGAGTGATGGGAATAACGAAAAGACTATCACATTATTCCCATTACTCCCATAATTCACATCATACCCATCAACCACCTTCGTCGCAGCCCGGGTTACATTTTTGTAACCCACACTTATAAGGTCACAATAAGTCACTATAGGTCATTTCAGGTCACGATTGAAGTGTGTCATTCTGAACGACAGTGAAGAATCTCCATCAGCACGGCGTGCCAGAGGGAATTTAGGAGTGGAAAGTGCAACAAAAGGGAGGGTTGCGCCGTTATATAATAAAGGTTGATTATGATGAAACGCATTTTACTATTCTTACTGCTGTTCTTCTCCCTGACTACGAATGCTCAACGGCTGACTTTTTCCTCCGAATTGGGCTATTTTAGCAACGATGAAAACATCAACTCAATCAAGAAGATGTGGGCAAGCTACATAAACGCAGTAGCCGCAGAGGATGACACTACTCCATTTTGGATAAAGGAAAGTAGCGACATTCTGCTTGGAACGCATAAGGACGGGCTGCTAAACACCTACAATATCCGCCGCCTTACGGATGAAATCTACGAGATTAACACGATCGCCTATTACCCTCACCAAGCCATAAAAGGGGGATTGATCAACTCTATTTATAAAGTTTGCGCACAAAAGACCGATAATGGATGGCGTTTAATGAACTATTTCGACGCCACGAAAAGCCGCTATGCGTCGTACCTTGTTGGAAGTGTAGATTTTTATATCGGTCACGGCGTTGTGGCCGACCAAAAAAAGATGAAAGAGGCGGCTCGATTTGCAGATTCATTTATTCGCAACTACGATTTGGACAAGGAAACTCGTATCACCTATGTTGCAGCAGGAAGTATCGACGAGTGTTCGGCGATGATTGGGCTGATCTATACGCCAATGCGGTCACATAAGCCATTTGCAGGTCGAACAATCAATAACCTGATTCTCTCTACACGGTTGAACCATATTCATGAAATCGTACATGCTATGATGTTGCCACGCTATCCCAATGCCACTTTATTTATGCACGAAGGAATAGCAACCTATTACGGCGGAATGGCCGAACAAACGTACAAGGAGATAAAATCTATCGCAAAAAGTTACGTCGAAGAGCAGAATAACGATTTAAGCAGCGAAGAATCTCTTAACGTCACATTAGGAAACGAGATACAATTATCAAACGTTGTAGCTGCTGCAATCATCGAGTTCACCTTAAAAAAGGGCACAGAAAAGAATGTGCTGCAACTCTTTGAAGCCACAACATACGATGAGGTATTCACACTGCTCGGCATTGAGGAAGAGCAACAATCACTCTTCATTCGTACGCTATTCGAGTAGGCATACATCAGCTCAAAGATTGAGAATAGAGTTGCGCAATTGGATAAGGTAGTAAGCTCCTTAAAGTCTCCACATTTACAGCCCGGGTTACATTTTTGTAACCCGCACCTGTAGGTCGCTATAGGTCTTATAGGTCCAATAGGTCGTTATAAGGATTGACGCAAAATCGTTAAACTCCTTAAACTCCTTAATTTCCTTAATTTCCTTAATCTTCCCTATCTATCAGCCCATTAAAAGTTCCCCTCAGTAGAAAGTTATATATTATATAGGTATAGCGTTATGGGAGCTTAACTTGGCTTGCATTTCGTGCAACCCTCTGGCTGGTGGCGGTTCGGGGGTGTTAAGAACACCCTTTTATGTCGGCATACTCAAACCCAACCTTACTAAGCACCACCTTCACCAAGTCCCCCTCACAGGAGGGGGATTTAGGGGGTGGGTAACACAAGGTGGGCGGCATTAACAACCATCATTAGCCATTCGACCGTCGATGTAGGTGAGCTTAACTTGACCGATGCGCATCTTGCGCATTCGGTCTTCGGTCGGCGGCGGCTCGGCATAGCTCGCGAGCGGCTCTGCGCTCGCCTGGCACGACCGTCCTCTGTTACACAGAGCAATTAAGCTCACCTACACCAATGGTAACGGCCGTACTCCCAAGGAATACAGCCGCCCTCAATCCATACTCGCAAGGGGGTATGGATAAAAAAAATCCATACCCTTGCGAGTATGGATTGAAGAGGCGGCTACCTACTCTCCCACGGGAAAACCGCAGTACCATCGGCGTGAGTGAGCTTAACTTCTCTGTTCGGAATGGGAAGAGGTGGAACCTCACTGCTATAA
>CALAQA010000039.1:0-1297 GCA_937889065.1 uncultured Alistipes sp. | reverse complement strand
GTCGGTCCACCAGAAGCGCACCTGGCGGGGGGTGTTCTCCTCGGTAAATTTGTCGATTTGGCGACGCAGACGGTCGGGGTGGTCGATGATTTTATCGGGGATGAGGTGCGAACTGATGACCTCCAGATTTTCGTTCGTGATGATGAAGGGGATGTTGTTGTTGCTCGAAATCAGGTCATCGACCAGCGGATCCTCGACCTGAATGGTGCCACCCAGCACATCCCGATTCAGACGCTCCATGGCGTGGGCCCACAAGGCCACGTCGTGTTGCTCTTTCTCCTTGAGGCGGAAGGCCAGGTTGTTCGTATAGAGCAGCGACAAGCCACCCAGCAGGGCACCGATAACGATGACCACCACACGTTTGCGAAACGAAAGTATCTTGCTGACCTTCATTGGTTTAACCTATTCTTTGTGAGTTATTTGCGCTCCGTGTCCTGCTCCCGCAAGATGCGTGCGTACTCTTCGCCTTGTTGCAGCGTCTCGATGGCACGCTTGAGGGCCTTATCACGCGGAATGACATTTTCGGTCACACCTCGGGTGTAGGCGTGGCGTTGGATGATGTCGTGGCGCAGCTGCTCCTCGACCTCCTCACGGTAGGTTTCGAGGTTGGTCTGCGTGTCATCCTTCACCTCGCTTTCGAGGCGGGCCAACTCCTCCTCCAGCTCCTTGAAACGGTCGTTCTTGGCCGCCTCCTTAATCAGACGCAGCGCCTGACGACTCTCCGACTCATAGGGAATCTCCTTGTCCTTCAAGAAGGCCTTGAAATCCTGAAAATCGGCCTCGGTGATGTTGAAGGTGCGGGGATCGATGGGCTGGTAGCCTTTGCGGCGGATGTAGTCGTCGCCGAAATCCTCGATGTAGCCCAATCCGTAGAGGGTCATGGCAAAGCGGCTGATGTACTCCGGTTCGAGGCGGATGTCGGGCATCACGCCACCGCCGTCATAGACCTTGCGGCCGCCTCGGGTCGTGAACTCGGTGATGAGCGAGTCGGGCACTTGGTGCACATCGCCCTGCTGCGAGTTGGAGTAGTCGATGGCTTGGATGCAACGTCCCGAGGGGATGTGGTATTTCGAGGTGGTGATTTTGGCCATCGAGTTGTAGCCGATGGGGAGGGTGGTCTGGACCAATCCCTTACCATAGGTACGCTGACCGACCAACACGGCACGATCCAAATCCTGCAACGAACCTGCCACAATCTCGGCGGCCGAGGCCGACGAGCCATTGACCAGCACGGCCAACTTCAGGTCGGGGTAGAGGGGGTCGGCCTGGGTCTTGTAGCTCTTCTCCTCCTTGCGTC
>CALAQA010000038.1:0-22298 GCA_937889065.1 uncultured Alistipes sp. | reverse complement strand
ATTTCGAGCTTCTCGCCCGTCAGCAACTCCACCACGAGCCACTCACCCTCGACTTCGGCCGATAGGAAGAAGCCCGAAGGCACCTTCGAGGGGTCGGCTACGACCCACTTGCCGTTGCTGTCGGTCAGCGGTTGGGGACCGTTGCCATCCTGCAAATCGATGGTCCAGAAGCCCTGCTCGTTGATACCTAGCACGGGTGCCGTACCGGCTGCACCGGCCTCGCCCGAGCCACCCGGCTCGCCGGCTGTGCCGACACCTACAATCGGGTTGCCCGCTTCGTCGAGTATCTCGGCCCACGAGGCACCCTTGTCGTAGGAGATGAGCCAATGGCCCGTCTCGCTGTCGATTTTTATGAGCGGCATCTCGACCTGACCCATCGGGCCTACGTCGCCCGTGTCGCCCTTATCGCCCTTGTCGCCCTTCGTGCCGGGGGTGAGGGTGGTCGATGTGCCATCGTTGTAGGTGATGGTCACGCTGCCATCGGTCTGGCTTACTGCAGTGATGTAGCGCACCCCCTGCATCGTCTCGATGAGGGCTGCATAGCTCTTCAGGTCGCCGTTGAGTTGGTTCAGGGCCGCTTGAGCCGCCGCAATGCGATCGGCCAACGAGCCCAATTCGTTCTTGAGGGGCGCATCGTCGTACTCGTCCGAGCAACTCCACGCAGCCACACCCGCCAAGAGCATCATACCTATTATAAATAGACGTTTCATAGCTTTATGGCTTTGCGTAAGGTTAGTTGTACTCTACGACAATCGATACCACCTTGCAGTCCTCGTCGGCACCATTCTGGAAGTTGAAGATACCGTTGTTGCCTGCCGAGAAGGTATAGACGTGCTCGGTCGATTTCGTGTCGGCATTCGACGAGGCCACCGTTTGCGATACACCGCCTACGGTCTCGGTCATCGTGAAGATGCTACCCTTCTTGCCGCCGTTGTCAATCAGATTGATGGTCACCTGCTTAATCGTTCCCAGCGGGGTGGTGTTTGTGAGGTAGGCGGGCGTGGTATCCGCACCGGTGAAGGTCGAGGTCTTGTAGAGGTAGATGACGGGCACCTTGTCGCCGGCTGCGTTGCCGCTCGTGCCGAGCGTGAAACGCGACGTGAAACCGATGCCGTTCCAGCTCCAGGTGTTGCTGCCCACCAGCTCCTGCAAACCTGCCTTGTTCGACGGCAGACCCAGCGTACCGTTATCGTACATCTCCTGGGCTACGAGCGTAAAGGTCTTCGTTTCGCCCGGCGTGGGAGGAACTACGGGATCCTCACCGCCTTCGCCGCCTTCGCCGCCTTCACCACCGTCGTTGCCACCGCCTTCGGTCGAGAGGGCTACCTCCATCTTGAGGATGGTCGAGAGGCCGTTCTTCATCACTACGAGCAGCGAAATATCGGTGGCGCTATCGGCCGTGGCACGGGTCGTGGCAGCAGCTGCAGTCGTCGGAGCCGTCACCTCGAGGGTCATCTCTTTCAGCGTGGCAGTCCAGTTGTCGGGCACACCAATCACCTTTACCGCCTCGGCCATCGGAGCTACAACGGTGTAGCTCTTCGTCTCGCCTGCGGCGAAGGTCTGTACCCCCTCTACGGCCGTCTCGCCCAGTATGAGCTGTGCCAACGCCTTGCCGCCTACGGGAATCTCGATCGGCTCGGTCGTGCCGGCCAATACCACCACCAGCGTCGAACCATCCTCCGAGAGGGTTACCGACTCAAAGACCGAAGCATAGACGGGCTGATCGGTGTCGCTTACGACCGCCTTCACCTCGTTGCCCTGGGCATCCTTCATTCGCTCATAGGTCTGGCCACCGTCGTAGCTTACGGTCCAGTAGCCCTCCTCATCGACGCTCAAGCGGGGCGTAACGCCCTGCTCGCCCGAGGGACCCTGGTCGCCTGCGGGACCCGTCTCGCCCAGCGCCGAGTGCTTCTCGCCTGCGGGGTACTCCCAGGTCGAGCCACCGTCGTAGCTCACCTGCCAGAAGCCCTCGCTGTCGATGCGCATCATCGGGGTTGCGGGGGCACCGGCCTCACCCGTGTCGCCCTTATCGCCCTTGTCTCCCTTTGCACCGTTGGCAATCGTGTAGCTCTTGCCGTTCGAGAAGGTGATGGTGTAGCCGCCATCCGAGGCCGACTCGACCTTCGTGATGGCGATGCCGTTGGCAATGGCCTGAATGGCTGCCAGATCGTTGTTGATCTGGGTGGCCTGCTGACGCAGTGAGGCGATTTGCTCCTCGATCGAGGTCACTTTGTTGTTCAAATCGTCAATCTGGTTGCGCACATCCGTGTCGTCGTACTCCTCCGAGCAGCCCACCAAAAGAGCAAAGGCTGCCAGAATACCAAATAGTTTTTTCATAGTTTTTTTGTAATTAGGTTGATATTGAAGTTTTTAGGTTGTTTAGTTCTGCTTTACGTATTTGTCGAGCCAGCCGAAGAACTCACGATTCCAAACGAGCGAATTCTGTGGTTTGAAGACCTGGTGGGCCTCATTCTCGAACGATACCAATCGCGAGGGGATGCCACGCAGGCGGGCAGCCGTGAAGGCCTCGAGCGACTGGGTGTAGGGGATGCGGTAGTCACGCTCGCCCGTGATGATGAGCATCGGGGTGTCCCACTTCTCGACAAACTTGTGGGGCGAGTTGGCATACGAACGCTGAGCTACGGCATTGTTCTTGTCCCAGTAGGCACCGCCGTAGTCGTTATTGACGAACCAAAGCTCCTCGGTGTGGCCATACATCGACTCGAAGTTGAAGATGCCGCAGTGCGAGATAAAGGCCTTGAAACGCTTTTCGTGGCAGCCGGCCAGGAAATAGACCGAGTAGCCGCCATACGAGGCACCTACGCAGCCCATACGCTCCTCATCGGCCCACGGCTCCTTGGCCACATCGTCGATGGCCGAGAGGTAGTCACGAATGTTCTGACCCGAGTAGTCGCCCGAAATCTGGTCGAGCCACTCCTGACCAAACGAGGGCAGGCCTCGGCGGTTGGGGGCCACCACCACATAGCCCTGGGCGGCCATCAGTTGGAAGTTCCAGCGGTAGCTCCAGAACTGCGAAACGACACTCTGCGGACCGCCCTGGCAGTAGAGCAGGGTGGGGTACTTCTTCTGAGGGTTGAAATCGGGCGGCAGGATGACCCAGACAAGCATCTGCTTGCCGTCGGTGGTCTTCACCCAACGCTTCTCGACCTTGCCCATCGTGATGTGGTCGTAGATGGGCTGATTGAGGGCCGAAAGTTGCTCCATCGAGCCGTTGGCGGGGTCAATCGAGAAGAACTCGGTGGCCATCGAGATGGTGCATACCTCGGCAGCGATGCGCTCCGAGGCCATCGTGAAGGCGTTGATGTCGTGGTCGCCACGGGTCAAAACCTCCACCTCGCCATCCACACGGGCTGTGCGGCAGAGTTGGTGCGTGGCCTCGATGGGCGAGAGGAAGTAGATCTCATCGTCGCCCTTCCAAACCAGGTTGGTGGCGTTGTAGTCGAAGTCGGCCGTCAGGTCGCTCATCTCGCCACTTTGGGTGTCATAGACAAACAGGCGCTCTTTGTCCGACTCGTTGCCGGCACGGCGCATCGAACGGAAGGCGATGTAGCGATCCGAGGGGGAGAAGACGGGGTATTTGTCGTAGCCGAGCATCTCGTCACGAGCCTCCTCGTTCGACTTGCAGATGTTGCGGGTCGAGCCGTCGGTCGTGTTGTAGAGGTAGATGTCCGAGTCGGTCGAAACGGCATAGGCCGTACCCGTCAGGGGCTTACCCGTGTAGGCCAACACATCGCCTGCGTTGTTCCAGGCAATCTCGGCCATATCGAAGTAGGGGGCCAACGGGGCATCCCACGCTGCCTCCGGGCCGATGATATCGACCCCTTCCGTAAGGTGACCGTTCTCCAACTCGGCTACGAAGATGTGGCGGAAGTCGCCCTCCTCCCAATAGTCCCAGTGGCGGACCATCAGATCGTCGTAGATGCGTGCCTTCGACTTGTCCATATCGGGGTGTACCTCCGCCGAGCGACGGTCGGCAACGTGCACGGTGCGCACATACCACACCTTGTTGCCTTGGGGGGCTACGCCATAGCCCTCCAGGTCGAAATCAAAGGTCGAGAGCTGCTTCAACTCCTCGCCCTCGGTGTTCATCTGCCAGAGCTGCATCGAGCCCGAGCGGTCCGAGAGGAAGTAGATATGCTCGCCATCGGCACTCCACTGCGGAGCGGCGTTTGACTCCGAGGTGGTGAGTTGTTTCACCTCTTTCGAGGCACAATCCATCTTCCAGAGGGTCGTTACACCTCGGTTCTCGGCCATCGAGTAGTCGGTCTTGGCATAGAGCAGCGTGGCTCCGTCGGGCGAAAGCGAGGATTGCGATCCTCGGCTCATCTTCCACATCACCTCGGGGGTGAGGCGGGCGGCGGCTATCTCTTCGGCCGTCAGTGAGTTGTCGATCGAAAGCGGGGCGGGTCGCTTTTCGCAGCCTGCCAGCGCAAGAGTTGCGAGGGTAAGCATCAATACGATTTTTTTCATTTGCATTGCGGTTTATCTTGTTTATTTGTATTTTTGCATAACAAAAATGTTAGCGATGGAACGAATTATCTACTTTCAAGATAAGTCGCTCGTTGTAAGCGACGTAGCACCTTCCGAAGGCTTTTTTGTCGTTTCGGTCGATGGTGCAGAGCCGTTGTCAAGAGCGAAGATAGTGCAATTTTTGGAAACTTACAACTTCGTAGTGCTCCTAACTTCCAATCCCGATGCTTTTTATTCGCATCTCGAGAGCCTCTTTACCCCTGTGGTGGCGGCGGGCGGCGTGGTCGAGAACAGCCGAGGCGAGTGGCTCTTCATCCACCGCAACAACCGTTGGGACCTCCCGAAGGGCCATTTGGAGCCCGGCGAGGAGTTGGAGGTGTGTGCTGCTCGTGAAATCGAAGAGGAGACGGGCGTTTCGGCCGAGGTGGTTGCCCCGATTTGCACCACCCAACACGCCTACTACTTTCCCCGTACCGAGCGTTGGGAGTTGAAGACCACCCATTGGTACTTTTTGCGCACCGAGGCGGATGCGCAGACCACTCCCCAAACCGAGGAGGGGATTACCGAGGTGCGCTGGTGCTCGGCCGAGCAGGTCGAGGAGGCGCTGCACCAAACCTTCCCGACCATCCGCCGAGTGGTCGAGAGGTTGCGCCAAATGGATAAATAGCCCCTCGTGGCAAAGACTTTTTCGGCCGTTTTTTTCGTTCGTTGGGTAGATGAGAGGGTGGTACCATATCGTATTGCTTGCGGGGATGCTGTTGCTTGCCCCGATGGTGCGTGCCGATGACCCTCCCAAGGCCGAGCGGTCGCCCGAGGCCTTCAACCCGACCGACAGCATAGCGGTGACCGACAGCCTGCAACAGGCCCGCACCGAACGCCTCTACGACAGCATTCGTGTCAAGACCGAGCGTCGAGCCGTCACCCGAGCCCTCTACAAGACCCTGTTTCGTCGCAGCCGCCACCGTGACACCACCACCGTGGCCCAAATCATCAACGAAGAGAGCCTCCTCAAACCCTACGAGGGGCGCCGCATCGGCCGCATCTCCATCGAACGACTGCACCCCTTCGACAAGGATGGCAATTGGCTCGAACGCACGGCCAACAACCTCCATACGCTGACTCGGGGCAGCATCCTGCGCCGTGACCTGCTCTTTAGGGAGGGCGATTTGTTGGATGCCCACACCATTGCCCGCAACAAACAACTCTTGCAAGACCGCCCCTATATCTCGGAGGTGGTGATTCGTGTTGAGCCCGATTCGATTGATACGACGCTCGTGAATTTGGTCCTGCGCACCCGTGACAGTTGGACCATCGATGTCGATGCCTCGGTCCATTCGGGCGATGAGTTTTCGTTCGGCCTTTCGGAGGCCAACCTCTTTGGTCGGGGTCACAACCTGCGCCTCGAAACCAACCTCAATTACCGCAACTTCGACTACGGGGGCAATGTGGTCGAGTACAACATCCCCAACATCCGAGGCTCGTTCTTCAGCTTCGATTTGGAGGCAGGCCGAGCCTTCAACACCTCCCGCTTGAAGGTGGCTGTCGAGAAGCCCTTTTTGCGCACCACCGACTATGAGGTGGGGGCTTTATACCACAACGACAAGCGGGAACACTACTACATCACCCGTGACACGACCGAGTTGATTCGTGAGCGTGCCTGGGAGGTGTGGGGTGGCTATGCCCACTACCTGCCCTCGATTCGCTCGAGCCTCTTTCTGACGGGGCGTGCCTTGCAGCGTCGCTACACCATCCGTCCCGACGATACCTCGGCCGACCGCCATCCCGCCCTCCACGATCGGGAGGCTGCGCTGGTGGGGGTGGGACTCTATCGTGAACACTACTACTCGGCCAACAAAATCTATGGCTACGGGCGTCGTGAGTATATCTCGTCGGGCTACCTGGCCTCGCTGACGGCGGGCTACGAGTGGGGTGAGTGGCAGGATGCCCTCTACCTGGGTACGACCTTTCGTGCGGGCGACTTTACCGATGTGGGCTACCTGATGGGCGAACTTTCGGCCGGCGGCTTTCTGGAGCAGGGGAGTGGCTTTCGTCGCAGTGCGTTGAAGGCCGAATTGCGTTGGTTCTCAAACCTCTATGCCTTTCGCCGAACGAACGTGCGCCAATTCTTCACGCTCCACTATACGCAAGGATGGAACCGCTTGGAGGGGGCCGACGAGGTGATTCACTTTACCAAACGCCGAGGACTGAATGCCCTCAAAGAGAAGGTGTGGGGCACCTCCCGCCTCTACTTCAATGGCGAGACGGTCTTCTTTACCCCCTACGAGCCGCTGGGCTTCCGTCTGGCACTCTTCACCTTCCTGGATGGCGGTCTGATCGGTATGAGCGACAACCCCTTCCGCAACGACCCCTTCTGCTCGTTCGGTGTGGGTGTGCGTGTCCGCAACGAGCGGTTGGTATTTCGCACCGTGCAGATTCGTCTCGGCGTCGCCTTCGGGCGTCACGGTTGGGTCGATAGCCGTTACTTCCACCTCTCGAGCGAGCCGGCATTGAGCCAATACCGCTACGACCCGACCCGCCCCGAATTTTTGTTGTTCGATTAACCCTTTTATAGATAGATTCGATGAAAAGATTTTTCCTGTTGCTTGTTTTTCCCCTTTTGACGGGGTGCGCCACGACCCAAAAGACCGCCTATCGGGTGATGGAACGTGAGGTGGTGCGTGAAGTGCCTGTCGAGCGGGAGGTGATTCGTGAGGTGGCCCGTTATCGTCTGGCGGGCGAGGTCGAGATTTCGAAACGCGATATGACCCTCACGGTGCGTGACACGACGGGTCGTGTGCAGCTCACGCTCCCCATCGCCTGTGGCAAGAATCGGGGTCAGAAGCAGCAAGAGGGCGATATGTGCACCCCCGAGGGGCGTTTCTACATTCAGGAGATCAACGATTCGCACCTTTGGAAGCACGACTTCGGCGATGGTCTGGGCGAGATTGAGGGGGCCTATGGCGGCTACTTCATCCGCCTCTTTACGCCTCCCCACCGAGGCATCGGCATTCACGGCACCCACCTCCCGTCGTCGATTGGCGAGCGTGCCACCGAGGGGTGTATCCGCCTGCGAAACGAGGACCTCGAAGAGTTGGTCCGCTACATCTATGTCGGGATGCCGGTGGTGATTTTGCCCGACGAATAGCCCCCCCTCTGAAAAAAAGTGAGGCCGCCTGAAAAAGGCGGCCTCCGGCTTTGGTTAATGCTCGGATATGTAAAAGGGGAAAGCCGACCCCTTTTTTTGTGCGAACTAATACTTCTTGGCCATCCCCTTTTTGTTCCACAGGTGGAAGGTCATACCGAAGTTGATGTCGGCCACGTTCAACCGAAAACGCATCTTCGAGGCACGACGTGTACCGATGCGTTCGCCGTTTTCGTCAAACTGCTTCACCACGCCATACTGCAAACCGCCCAGACCAATCGAGACCGAAGCGCAGACCGACGGGAAGATATAGACCGCCATACCGGGGTTGAAGGCCAACTTGAACTTCATATTGCGGCTCTCGGTGTATTTAGCCTCGTCGCCCGAATTGTTCGTGAATTCGCCCGTGCCGAATTGGGCCGAGCCTTCGATTTCGGCAAATACGGCAAACTGACCCTTGGGGTCGATGGCGTAGTAGGCACGATGGAAGACACCCACCGAGTAGCTGTGCTGCACGAGTTGCATCCCGCTGATGTTCATCTCAATATCGTTCTCGGGGCCCAAATCCAGATCCAGACTCCCCAAATCGCCGTTGAGGTATTGGTAGCCCAGGCGGGCGCCGATGCAGCGGTTGTCGCGATAGAAGTAACCCACAAAGGGCTTGACGGTGGTCAGCGCACCATCGAGGTTGATGTTGTCCAGATAGACATACAGTTCGCTGTCCTCGCTCGCGATGGTGCCATACGAGGCGGTAAGACCCAGCATCAACTCGCCTTTGTAGCCAAAGACGGCACCCGACTTCACCTTGCGGTCCATACGGCGGGTGTGGGGCCAGAAGTTCAGGCTGTCGCTTTGAGCGAAGCCGTCGAGCGTGAAGAGCATCACCAGGCAGAGCAGTATCGTCTTTTTCATAGGCTTACAAATAGAAGGATACGCCCACGCCAATCGAGAGCAGGTTTACTTTGAAATTCATATTGCTGGAGCGGCGATGGCCCACCGAAACCTGGTTGTGCACCTGCTCCACATCGGTATAGTTGATACCCATCACACCCACATTGACCTCGATGGCCACATCGTTGGTGGCAAAGGCCATCAGACCGGGCGAGACACCGAGCGAGATGGTGTAACCCTCCTCAAAGGTGCCTCGGATGGGCTGGTCGGCGGCGAAGATGCCCTGCGTACCACCTGCACCGAGCGAAATCTCGTTGAAGATGGCAAAGCGGCGGCTCTTGCCCAGCGGAATGTATTGACGCCACACGGCCGAGACGGTATAGGTGTGCTGCACGGCCTTGTAGTTTTCGACCTTGATTTGGGTGCCCGTCTCCTCGTCGCCGAACTTCAGGTCGGCACGGTCGATGGTGATGTTCGAGCGGGAATAGACGCCTCGCAGACCGATGGCCATATTGTCACGAATGGCGTAGGCCACCAGCGGGCTGACACGGAAGTTGTACCCCTCGCTCTCGATATTCTCGACCACCATAAAGGTGTAGTTGTCGTTGGCGTGGGTCGAGTAGCTCACCGAGGCACCCGTAACCCAGAGCCCCTTGGGGATAAATACGTTCTGCATATTGGTGATGCCTCGTTGGCTGATGCGCTGGGCACGGGTCAGCGAATCGCCTCGTTCGAGCAGCGACATTTGCTCCTGTGCCGAGAGGGGCAGCAACCATCCCACGAGCAATACCACAAGCAGCAGACGGATATGTTTTGTCGATAAAATCATTGGCTGATGACTATATTTCAGCGACAAATATAGGCAAAAGTTCCGCTCGCGCACAATAAATTCAACGAATAGGCAGTAAGTTATCACGAATAGTGATATTGGGCAAAAAATTGGTCAAATGCGGATTCGTGATTAAAATTGCGCTGTTGGTGATGAAACACGCACGGTCGGTTGAATAGATTTTCTTCGCTCGCATTACGCGCGTATATTTGCTACCGGAAAAAAGTATCGATACAACATATAACCGTGCAAACGAGAAACTTATTTACGCTGATTTTAGCCCTTGCGGGGGTTGGCTGTACCGCCGACATCGGATTCGATGAGCCGATTTCGCCCACGCCGTCCCAACCGCACGAGGTGTCGCTGTGTGTAGCCCATGCGCCCCTGAGCCGTACGGTGTTGGGCGACGGCGATGGCTCGACGCAGGAGATTCGCTGGGTTCACGGCGATCGATTGGCACTTTGGGCCCAACAAGAGGGTGCTGCCGATTATACCCTGAACGGTGTTCCCTTCACGATGGCCACCTTCAACGACCTCTATTCGTCGGCCGACTTCCGTGCCACCATCGAGCAGATGGAGGAGGGTACCTATGCTTATTATGCCCTCTCGCCCCAACCTCACGCGGTGTCGGGTACGCAGGTGAGCTATACGCTTCCCGCCACCCAGTCGGGCAGCTACCAGAGCAACCTGAACGTGATGGTTGCCAAGGGCACGGGCAATGCCCTGCACCAACGCCCTACGGATGAGACCCTTATTGAGTGGCAGGAGCCGATGCTTTCGTTTACGAATCTCTTTCATCTGATTCGCATCCGCATCCCCTCGGGCAAAAACCTGCTGGGGGTGCCCATTCAGCGCATCGAGATCACCTTCCCGCAGGAGGTCGTAGGTACCGCTTCGTTCGATGTGACGATGCCCGATCAAATCACCTGGAGCAATCTCTCGAACAAAATTACCGTCGAAATGCCCCTCGACCGTATGGCCGATGAGGAGCAGAACTACATCTGGCTGCACGTACGTCCCACGACGCTGAACGGTACGATTACCTTCCAAGCCTACGACGAAATCGGTGTGATGGCGGGCGAGATTTCCACCTCGGTCAATAAGGAGCTTACGCCCCAACACATCACCCCCATTGCCCTGACCATTCCCGCCTCGCCGTTGGGTGAACTGACCTACATCGACATCAACGAGTTGGGCAGCAACCTGGGTGAGGATTGGCAGACGATGACCCTCACGGGCTTCAACTTCGTGGTGCCCTATACCCACACCACGACGACCACCCACATCTTTACCCCCAACGCAACGAAACACTACAAAGTGGCCGTGGTGGCCTCGCCCTCGTCGATGAGTGGCGTGACGCTGCCGTTGCAGTACGAGTCGGTCCACACGCTCTTTTCGGACCCCGTGACGCTGCCCTCGTGCCGTGCCGGTGAGTATGCCGTTGTGCAGAAGGTGGTTCCCTACCTCTTGGAGGAGGATTTTTCGGGCATTACCTCGTCGTGGGAGAATGGTACGGTCCACAAGACCTCGGATGCAGGCGAGTACGATGCCATTTCGTTGGCCGGCTATGGTCTGAACGATTGGTATGGCGCCCGTATCGGTGGTGCTGTGGGTCAAAATATCCGCATCTGCTCCCGTATGGAGATGGGTATGTGGATTACGAACAAGAATACGGCCCGTGTCGATACCCCCGTGTTGTCGAAACTCAAGGCCAATGCCAACGCTACGATTCGGGTGGCCTACGACTATGCGGGCGACCGTTACGAGGCGGTGGGCGATGGTGGTTATCCGGTCTATTCGGCAGGTGTGTCGAACAGCGTTGTCACGGCCGGTGACGATAAGATCGAGACGGTTATCGTGGGCGATGTGGTGCTCTCGATCGACGGCCCGAATGCCAACGGCACCTACTACGGCGTGACGCCCCACCACAACTCGTTCGATGCAGCGGGCTGCTCTTCGACGACCCGTGTGTGCTGGTATCTGACAAACAACCGTGCCTCAGGCTTTGCCGGTAACGGTATGTATTGGATGTATCTGGATAACATCAAGGTGCAGATTGCCCAATAAGAAAAAAGACAAAAATTAAATACAAACCAAAATCAACAAACGAATGAAAATGAAATGTATGTGGATGATTCCGATGCTTGCATTGGCCTTTGCGGCTTGCAGCTCGGAGGATGACCTGCAGAGCGTTGGTCAGGGTCAGGTGGCCTTCAAGGCCGAGACCTCCTCGCTCGTTACGGAGGTCGTAACGCGTGCAACGACGGGCTACGAACTGCCCGCCGAGCTGGTTCCCTCGGGTGAGGAGCTGCGTCTGTCGATGACGGGCAGCTACACCGACGAAAATGGTGCCCAGCAGAGCTTTACGGGGTCGTGGACCTCGGTAGCCGCCTTCAATTTGGAAAACCCCAAGTTCGAGGCAGGTACCTACTCGGCCGACTTCGCCTATGGCGATGAGGGCGTCGAGGGGGTCGGTAAGGCCTACTTTGCCGCTTCGTTGCAGGACTTTGCAATCAAAGCCAACAAGACAACCACCTATCCCGTGACGGTGAAGCTCTCGAACAGCTGCTTCACGTTGCAGGCCACCGAGTGGTTGCTCAACTACTACGAGGATGTAGAGCTGACGATTCACACCGCCGCTTCGACCTTCAGCTACTCGCTGACCACGACCGAGCCTACCGAGTTGGTCTTCATCAACCCCGATCAGAGCCTCTCGATCAGCGGTACGGCTACGAAGCGTCAGAATGGCGTAGCGGTCGAGTTCCCGCTGTCGGTCATCGGCCAGGGCAAGAAGACGGCCGCCGAGACCAAGTATGCCATTGTGGTTGATCACGGCACGGCCGGTTCGGGCAGCCTGACCATCTCCTACGACGACACCTTCACCGAGGTGGCCGAGACGGAGGTGGAGCTGAACCCCGATGTGGAGTAATGATGCGAAACGAAAAATAAAGCAATAAAGCGATGAAAAAGTATATCAAGAGCCTGCTCTTTGCAGCCGCAGCCCTGACGATGACGGCCTGCGAGATTGATAAGCTCTCGACGCCCAACAATGGCACGCAGAGCGAGGAGGCGGGTTACCTGCAGATTGGCCAAGTGGCCGTCAATGCCGATACGGAGAACAACACTTCGACCCAGCAGCCCCTTACGGCCACCCGTGCCGTCACGGAGGCCGCAGGTACCTATTATATTACCGTAAACGAGAAGACCACCGGTGCAACCGTATGGCAGGGAACCTATGCCGAGGCTGCACAGCAGATTTCGGTCGAGCCGGGCACCTATGTGGTTTCGGCCCGCCAGAGCGAGGATGGTTTTATCGAGGGTGTAGCGAAGGATGCCCCCTACTATGCCGGTCAGTCGGAGGATGTAGTGGTCTATTCGAAGCAGACCTCCACGACGAGCGTAACGTGTAAGCTGGCCAACATCCTGACGACGGTTGAGTTGTCGGCCGATTTGAAGGCCGTCTTCAAGAGCTACGACTCGACGAGCGACAAGCGCCTGAAGACCAACGTGTCGGTGGGTACGGATGCGCTGGTGAACAGCTACGATTTCGAGGCCTCGGCCAACCACTCGGCCCCCAAAATGTACTTCAAGGACCTGGCCGGTCTGAATAGTGCTACGGGCAACACGATGACCATCGTCTTGTCGGGTGACTACTACACGGGCGACCCCGAGGATTTGGCCAACGGTACCCCCGATGCCTCGAAGTGGAAGGAGGTCAAGATGACCAAGATTCTGACCAACGTGCGTGCCGCCCAGTGGCGTAAAATTTCGATCGACATCGATCCCAACACGACCGGTAACGTGAAGTTCACCTTCACCATCGAGAGCTACGTCTATGACGAGGAGATTGCCGTTGATGTAACGACCCTTTCCGAGACGCTCGCCATCGAGGAGGAGATTCCCGACGATGAGGAGAACCCCGCTGCCCCCAACGTTACGATCAACGGTCAGGAGGAGCTTTCCTACACCATCGACAGCTCGATGTACGATGCCGATGCCGAGGCTTGGACCTCGTTCCTCAAGGTGAACATCACCCCGAACGACAACACGACCGTCAAGGAGGTTTATGCCCTTGTTTCGGCTTCGGACAATGCCGAGTTGCTGGCTGCCGTCGAGGCTCAGTTCGCCAAGGGTCGCATCGACTTCTATCCCACGAACTCGGTTTCGGACTACTGCAACGTGGCCGCCGATGGTACGACCATCACCGTCAAGGGTGCCGGTATGTCGGGTCTGTACAAGTATGCAGGTACGCACACCATCAGCGTCTATACGGTCGATAGCCAGAACCGTATGAAGCACACCGACCTGACGATCACCGTCAGCGAGGGTGGCTCGACGGGTGGCGCCGTGCCGACCATCGTTTGGATGCAGAATGGCGTGGACGTAATCGACCAGGTACACACGCTGACCTCGGCCAACGCTTCGTCGTTCCAGTGCAAGGTGGATATGGGCTCGGAGACGGGCTTCACGACCCTGGAGGTGGATATCGTCAGCTCGGTACTGACCGATGAGGAGTTGCAGGGCGTAGGTCTGGGCAGCCACATCGACCTGATCAACCCCACCGAGGAGCAGATTGGCTCGTTGCAGGGTCTGGGCTTCCTGGGCGAGGGTGTCACCTCGTTGAAGGGCGAGAAGAGCGCATCGTTCGACATCTCGGGCTTTATGGGCCTGTTGTACGGCATCTTCCCCTCGTCGGATTACTGCTACTTCCACATCACCGTGGCCGATGCCAACGGTACGACCAAGAAGTCGTTGCAGTTCTATGTAGATGTTGAGTAGTTAGGTTGGACCCTTAAAAAGAGAATGACAAGATGAAAAAGATCTTTCGTTATATGCTGATGGCAGGCGTGGCCCTGATGGCTATGGCCTGCGAGAAGGAGCAGTCGCTGACGGGCGAGGGCGGTGTCACGTTCGACATTGACCTCACGGCCCAGACGCGTGCGGTCAATGGCGGTGTCTTTACCCCCGACGAGCTTACGGTTCGCATCTACCGCGAGGATGGTGCGCTGATTCGTCGCTACACCTCGATGGAGGAGATTCCCGCCCCCCTCTACCTCGTATCGGGTAACTACTCGGTAAAGGTGGAGGCCGGCAACGAGGAGAATACGGCCTTCGCAGCCCCCGCTACGGCCGAGGAGCTGCGCGAGATGCTCTGCTACTACGGTGAGCAGGCCTTCTCGATTGCCGCCCACACCAATACGACCATCGCCGTGAAGTGCCCGACGACCAACGTGAAGGCTTCGGTGGTGTTCGATACCACGAAGAGCGAGAACGAGAACAGCTCGCTTTCGGATGTGAAGATTCAGCTGGCCGCCATCAACTCGACCTCGACGACCGTCGAGGGCTTCGAGGCCGATGCCGCCACGGCCGAGGCTGCGGTGTTGAGCTTCGACGGGTCGAACACGGGTTACTTCCTCTTGCCCGAGGGGGTGAACTCGATTCAGTGGGCCTTCTCGGCCACCCATCCCGAGGATGGCAAGGTCGAAAAGGTTGGTACGATTGCCAACGTAGAGAGCGGCAAGGGCTACAAGGTGTCGTTCGTCTATTCGAAGACGCCCAACGGTATGATGGGCTTGGAGGTATTTGTGGATGATACGGTCGAGGAGATCGAGAACGACTTTGACTTCAAGCCGCAGCCCGAGTTGGTGGGCGAGGGCCTCGATATGGGTGGTGTGAATACCTACCTGTCGGGCAATACGGTGGTGCTGACCTGCGAGTCGATCAACGACCTGCAAACCCTGACCCTCGGCGGTGTTGCCTTCTTCGAGAATGGTGCCGTTGTGGAGGGTGCCATCGCAGGTTTGAGCTGCGTGGCCGAGTCGAACACGAAGGTCGTGATCACGCTCGACAGCAGCTTCTTTAGCTCCCTGCAGGGTGCCTATCCTGTGTTGCAGTTCGGTATGACCGACACGGGTGGCGACTACACGCAGCAGGTGAAGTTCCTCAAGCAGGGCCTCGACAGCAGCAAGACCGGCTACGATTTGTGGAACAATACGGCTTCGTTCGAGGCGGTAGTTCCCGAGGCTGCCCAGACGGTGGCGATCCGCTACCGCAAGCAGGGCGCATCGGAGTGGGCCGAGGCTACGGCCGTAAAGAGCGGCGAGATGACCTACACGGCCTCGACGACGGCCGTATGGAACACCACTACGAACGTAAACGGCCACACGGTCTATACCCCCGATACTACGAAGAGCATCTTCGCCAACTCGACCTACGAGTATCAGCTCGTGGTAGATGGCGTGGCAGGTGACACGGCAACGCTGACCACCACCACTTCGCAGACCATCCCCTACGGTACGTTGGAGGATACGTCGCTCTCGTGCTGGGGCTCGTCGAACAGCTCGGCACCCTTCTGGGGCAGTGGTAACAACACCTACAAGAAGACCCTTTGCGTGCAGAGCAGCTATGCAGGTCAGCAGGGCAGCTATTGCGCCAAGCTCGAGTCGAGCGAGACGCTTGGTATGTTGGCCGCAGGTAACCTCTTCACGGGTACCTTTACGATGAGCGGCTTCTCGGGTACGGTAGGCTTCGGTGTGAACTACAAGTGGGAGGCTCGTCCTTCGTCGCTCAAGGTGAAGGTATGGCACAACATCGGTAATGTGACCACCACGAAGTATTCGTCGGCCATCCCCGAGGGCAGCCCCGACCAGGCCTCGATCTATGTCTGCATCATCGATTGGGACAGCCGCCACAACGTCACCTCGGGTGCCGATACGCCGACCGGTGTTTGGAGCCCCGAGAATGGTCTGAACTCCGTATCGGAGGGCGAGGTGCTCGGCTACGGTATCATCTACCCGCAGGGTCAGACCTCGGGCAGCGAGATGGTCGAGACCGAGATTCCGATCGTATGGTACGATACGGCGAAGAAGCCTTCGAAGAACTACACCCTCATCCTCGCCTCGGCATCGAGCCGCTATGGCGACTATATGAATGGTTGTAACAAGAATGTGATGTATGTCGATGACTTCCGTTGGGCATACTAAATCGCTAAATAGAAAATTAAAATGATTAAGATGAAGCACCTGGCCCTGACCCTTTTGGTCGCCCTTTGCGCCGCCTCCTGCATCAAGAACACAATCCCTTACCCGGTGGAGGAGATTGCCATCTTGCGCTACGAAGGCGAGGGCTTTCGTGCTGCCATCGACCCCCTGACCCGCACCGTGACGGCGACGCTCGACGAGCAGACCAACATCACGGCGGTGAAGGTGACCGACGTGGAGATTACGGAGGGCGGCACGGCTTCGATGTCGCTCACCGGTACCTTCAATATGCAGGCCCCCATCGAGGTAACCCTGTCGCGCTACCAGGATTATCGTTGGACCATCACGGCCCAGCAGCCCATCGAACGCTACTTTACCGTAGCCGGACAGATTGGCCCGACGGAAATCGATACCGAGAGCCGCACCGCTACGGTCTATGTGGCCGAGGGGACCGATTTGGCCTATATTACCGTTACGTCGCTCAAACTCGGTCCCCGCGAGGTGACGACGATGACCCCTCGGATGGAGGAGCTGACCGACTTCGGCTCGGTGCGCTATGTCTATCTGAACTACCCCTCGTTGGAGGGTGCAACCGAGCGTTGGCAGCTCTATGTCTTGGAGACCGACGTGAAGGTGATGTTTTCGGCTGCCGATGCCTGGGCCCGTGTGGCTTGGCTCTACGGTACGGCCGAGGAGGGTAGTAGAGTGGGCTTCCGCTACCGCACGAAGGGCGAGTCGGAGTGGCACGAGGTGCCGGGAGTCGAGCAGCAGGGTGGTACCTTCAAGGCCTGCCTGAAGGGCCTTACGCCCGAGACCGACTACGAGTTTGTGGCCTACTCGGGCGAGGATGTCTCGGCTGTCGAGAGCCGTCGCACCGAACGTGAGGCGCAGGTCGAGAACAGTGGATTCGAGTTCTGGAGCGTGCAGAAGGATATCGTCTATCCCTACGCCGCCGATCAGCAGCCCTATTGGGCTACGGGTAACGTGGGTGCCAGCATCGCCAACGCCACCGTTACGGAGGGCGTGACGGATGTTCGTCCCGGTTCGACGGGCAACTATGCCGCCCGCTTGAGCTCGATTTTTGCCAACATCTTCGGCGTGGGTCGCTTTGCGGCGGGTAACCTCTACATCGGTACCTATGTCCGCAACGATGGTACGCACGGCATCATCAACTTCGGTCGCCCCTTCACGGCTCGCCCTGTGGCGCTGCGTGGCTGGGTGAAGTACAACCGAGGCATCATCGACCGTGTGACGAGTCAGCCCCCCGGTGAAACGGTCGAGAAGGGCGATCCCGACTGCGGTATGATCTATATGGCGCTGGGCGATTGGGATCCCGAGGTCTATGGCGGCTCGGCCGACTGCCCTGTGGAGGTGGCAACCCGCCGCATTGCCGAGACGGCCTTCGACAGCAAAAGTGAAGCGGTCATCGCCTATGGCGAGTTGGCCTTCACCGAGTCGGTGGGCGAGTGGATGGAGTTCACCCTTCCGCTCGACTATGTGGCTACGGACCGCATCCCCACCCACATTATGATTGTCTGCGCCGCCTCACGCTATGGCGACTACTTTACGGGTAGCACCGAGAGTGTGATGTGGGTCGATGATTTCGAGCTGCTCTACGAGTAAAACGGCTTCGGAAACGACAAAAAGTTGAAGACTGACAGGGTTGGTCTTCAACTTTTTTTTGTGGTTTATGAATTTTGTTGTAACTTTACATTAGCGAAATGTAACCTAAAACCGAAATAGTATGATTCGTATTGTTGCCGTGCATACGGCTATGGCGCTCGTCGAGCAGCTCAACAAGCTCTTCAAGGAGCTTCTTCCCGAGGTAAAACTCAACCACATTGCCGATGACTCGCTCATCCAGGAGGTCATTGCCAACAACGCCGTGACGCCCGCCGTGCGTCGTCGTCTGTTGTCGTATTATACGGCCGCAGCCGATGCAGGGGCCGATGTGGTCTTCAACTGCTGCTCGTCGGTGGGTGGTGTGGCCGATGTAGGCGACACGGTAGCCCCCGTCAAGGTCTTCCGCATCGACGGGCCAATGGCCGAGAAGGCGGTGCGTGAGGGCAAGCGCATTGGTGTGATTGCTACGCTCCCCACGACCCTTGGCCCGACGGTCGAGTTGTTGCAGAACAAGGCCCGTGAGGCAGGTCGTGAGATTGAGATTGTCGATGGGCTGGCCGATGGTGCCTTTGCCGCAGGTCAGAGTGGCGATAAGGCTACGCACGACCGTCTGATCGAGGAGGTGGCCAAGCGCATTGCCGACAAGGTCGATGTGATTGTCTTGGCACAAGGCTCGATGGCCGCTATGGAGGAGAAGCTCATCGAGATGACGGGCAAGGTGGTGCTTTCGAGCCCCCGCCTGGGTGTACTGGGTGTCAAGGAGTGGCTCAAGGAGAAGGGGCTGCTGTAAAACCGAAGAAGAATGAAAAAACGAAGTATTGTATTGACGCTGCTTGTCCTGATCAGCGTCATTACCTTCCTCGACCGCATCAACATCACGATGGCCTCGGGCGACATTATGGCCGAGCTGGGGCTGAGTGAGTCGCAGTGGGGTTGGGTCTTGTCGGTCTTCACCATTTCGTATGGTCTGATGCAGGTGCCGTTGGGCGTCTGGGGCGATAAGCGTGGCTACCGTCTGGTACTGGCGCTGATTGTGCTGTGGTGGTCGCTCTTCACGGGCCTGACGGGTCTGGCGTGGAGCTTCGGCTCGTTGTTGGTCATCCGCTTTATGTTCGGTATCGGCGAGGCAGGCTCCTATCCCTGTATGACGGGTGTGGTGGTGAAGTGGTACAAACAGCACGAAACCTCGACGGCGCAGGGCTACATCTGGGCGGCCAGCCGTATGGGAGGTGCCCTGACCCCCTTCATTGTGCTGCCCGTGTTGTCGCTGTTGGGTTGGCATTGGGCCTTCTACCTCTTGGCCGCACTCGGTGTGGTGTGGGCTTTAGGTTGGTACCTCTGGTACCGTAACGAGCCCAAAGAGGTGAAGGGCATCACCGACGAGGAGCTTGCAACCCTCCCCGAGGCGGCTGCCAAGACCACCGAGAAGGTGGCCATCCCCTGGAAGGCCTTTATGCAGAATCGCCAATTCTGGCTCATTCTGGCGATGTATTTCTTCTATGCGTGGGGCAGTTGGTTCTTCTTCTCGTGGTTCCCCCGCTTTATGGAGGTGGGCCGAGGCTTTACGAAGGAGGAGCTTACCTATGTGGTGGCCATCCCCTTTGTGATGTCGATGATTGGCAACATTGCCGGCGGCTATCTCTCGTCAAAACTCTCGCTGAAGTATGGCCTCAAGGTTGGTCGTCGTCTGCTGGGTGTAGGTGGTCTGGCTGTGTCGGCCATCTTTATGTTCCTGGCCGCCTTTATCGATGGCAAGACGGAGGTCTTCTTGTTCCTCGCCCTGGCCTTTGGTGTGATTGACTTGATGCTACCCTCGGCGTGGGCCATCTGTAGCGACATCAGCGGTCGCTATTCGGGTGCCGTGTCGGGTGCAATGAATACGGCTGGTAACATCGGCGGCTTTGTCTGCGCTACGGCCTTCGGTTACCTGATCGAGGCGACGGGCAACTACAATTCGCCCCTGTTTGTCATTGCGGCGATGTTGGTCATTGCCTCCATCCTCTTTATGATGATCAACCCCACCAAGAAGCTCGTCAAGGATTGCTAACGAGTGGGTGCAACAGAAAACGAGGCGGATCCCCCGATGGGTCCGCCTCGTTGTTATATCAGTCCTACCTTTACGGCCTCCATCTCGAAGTTGGGGGTAAAAATCCCTTTTCCGAGGTTTTGGCGTATCTCCTCGATTGACCAGAAACGCCCGCCGTCGGTCTCCTCCGAGGGGTGTACCTCGCCATCGTAGGTCGCTCGATGGACAAAGACCAACTCCCGCTCCCGCACCGAGTCGTAGAGGTAGTGACACATCTTTTCGGGAACGAAATCCGTAATGCCTATCTCCTCGCGCACCTCACGCAGCAGCGCCTCCTCGATGGTCTCGCCATCATCGACGTGGCCACCTACGGCCGTATCCCACTTGCCGGGCTGAATATCCTTCCACAGCGGGCGGCGTTGCAGGTACAACTCGCCCTTCGAGTTGAACAGATGCAGATGGACCACCGGGTGCAGCAGCCGACTGCCGTTGTGGCACTCGCCACGGGTGGCCGAGCCGATGACCTGTCCCGTCTCATCGACCAACGGAAAACGCTCCTCCAGGTTATCTCGTTGCACCATCACGCAGCTGTTTTACCACTTCGCCAAGCGTCTCGACGGCGCCGACATTGCCCGGGAAGATGACATACAATAGATTGGAAAAGGGCCCCTCGGTGGTGTGGATGGTCGGAATACCGGCCGCCGCCTGACCTGCCACACGGGCGATGCGTACCTCCAACGAGTGGGTCAGGATGTCGTGCGAGGTGATGCCGCCCTTCGAGACCAGGAAGTCGGGACGGAAGGGGAGTGATCGCACCAAATCGACCAAGAAGCGAGAGATCTTCGTGCCCAATGCCTGCCGTTTGGCTTTGTCGTCGCACCGCACCTCACGCCGTGAGGTGTAGAGCACGGGGGTCAGCCCCTCGTGGTAGCGACGCTCGGCCTCGGCCAAGAGTTCGGCCTGCTGGGTCGTGTCGTCATTGAGGATGCGCTCCACATCGATTTCGATACCTGCCACCCCCTCGATTTGAAGCAGGGCGTTCAACTGCTCGGTGCTCTTCTTGACGTGCGAGCCCACAATGACAACCCCTTTGGCACCCGCTTTGGCTACGCTGACGTAGCCCTGCTCGGCAATGCCGCTCAACGCCTTCGGCAGCGACGACGAGGAGCGAATGACCACCGTCTGGTGGCTGTTCTCGGGGTCGAATTGCAGGATGACGGCCAAGGCCAACTTACGCAGATCCTCGTACGAAAGGGCATCGAAGCAGAGGTAATCGTAGTAGTCCAAGGCGGGGAGCTGGCGGGCAATCTCTTCGGCATCCAACGCACGAATGGCACGCAGGTAGTTCTCCTGTACCTTGTTGGCTGCAATCGTTCCACGCCCCTTCTCAATGACATACTCCTTGAGGTCGGAATGGTGGTAGGCGAAGACATTGTCACGGGCAAACTCCGTTTCGTGGACGGGAATCAACTCCTCGCCCTGCGCCATATAGTGAATACCCTCGATGGTCATACGACCCGCCTCGAAGAAGGCAGGGCAGAAGAGGGTCGGCAGCAGCGGGGTGAGCCCCGCCTCGTTCAACACCTCGGTAATGGTGCGATTTTCGGCCGGGAAGTGACCACGCAGCGTCGAGTCGCTTCGGCTCACAAAAATCAGGTTGTAGCCTCGGCTGCGGTTGGCCGCCAGTACCGCCTCGACCGCCTCGCGCACCACGCGGCAGGCCTCCTCTTCGGTCATCGCACGGCTATTGACCAACAGATAGAAGAAGGGTGCCTCGTCGTCGAGGGCCGCCTCGACCAATTCGGGGGTAAAGTGGGTCAGCAGCAGACAGCCGTGTACGGTCTGAATGCCCGTCGGGTCGTCGTCGATGACCACCATACGGATGCGGCGACGCTTTAGCTCGGTGGCAATACGGGGTTGCAGTTCGCTCCCCGACAGCGACTCGCCATAACGCTCGATGGCCCAACTTATGGTTTTGTGTGTCATTTAGTTACGTAGTTTGTCGATACCCAGAATGTGGCGTGCCTCCTCGGGCGTTGCAGGCTCGCAACCCAGCGCACGCACCAACTCAACGAGCTTTTCGACCAGGAAGGCGTTGGTCGGAGCCGTCTTGCCCTCTTCGTAGTAGAAGCTGTCCTCGAAGCCCACACGCACCACGCTGGCACCCATAGCAATGGCCAACCCCAGGAAGTGCAGGTCCTTCATCGAGTCGTTGTTCAGGCCCCAGTGGCCATCCTTTTCCATCAGCGAGACCATACAACTCAGGTTGTGCGGTGTGTCGCTCAGGTTGCTGGCCGTACCCTTTCCGAGGCAGAA